>CAYTJL010000091.1:0-18151 GCA_964437785.1 uncultured Polyangiaceae bacterium | reverse complement strand
CCGGGATAGCCCCCTTGAGGACCGCCGGGATAGGCGCCTTGAGGTTGTTGTCCAGGCATCGGTTGTCCGGGCGCGCCGCCGCCGGGGGGATAGCCGCCGCCGGGGGGATAGCCGCCGCCGGGGGGATAGCCGCCGCCGGGGGGAACACCGGGAGGATAGTTCGCCATCGAAAGAGCTCCTCGTCAGGATCGAGCGGGCCTCGTTGAGCACGCCCAGCGAAAGAGAGAAGGGCAACGGCCCCACCCGTTCATGACCGAGCGCATCATAAGCACGTTGGGATGATGGAGGGAACAGTCTTACGCACCCGTCCCCGTTCTCGTCCCCGTCCCCGCAATCACTCGTCCTCGGCTTCCGCTTCGTCGCGTCGCAGGCCGA
This sequence comes from uncultured Polyangiaceae bacterium, assembly GCA_964437785.1. GTDB lineage: Bacteria > Myxococcota_A > Polyangia > Polyangiales > Polyangiaceae > CAYTJL01. The sequence continues at coordinate 17,776 of CAYTJL010000091.1, read as the reverse complement.
GCGCCTTGGTCTTCTTGTAAAGGTGGCTCCGCTCCAACCCGAGCGCGCGCGCGGTGGCCGCCATCTGTCCGTGGTGCTTGAGCGCGGCTTCGAGGATCGCGCGCTCGGCCTCTTCGGCGAGCACCTTGAACGGCACGCCGGGCCGGTAAAGACCCGCGGACGAAGGAGCGCCGCCCGCGCCCAAACAGTCTTTGACGTCGGAGGTGTCGATGGTCTCGTCGGGCGCCATGATCACGAGCCGCTCGATCACGTTCCGAAGCTCGCGCACGTTGCCCGGGAAGCTGTGCGCGGTGAGCGCGTCGACCGCGCCGTGCGACATCGTCATGCCTTGGCGATCGTTCGCGTGCGCCAAGATTTTGAGGAAGTGCTGCGCGAGGATCGGGATGTCCTCGCGCCGCGCGCGGAGCGGCGGGATCGCGAGCGGCAGCACGTTGAGCCTGTCGTAGACGTCGGCGCGGAACTGGCCGTTTTGGCACATCGCTTCGAGATCGCGGTTGGTCGCGGCGACGACGCGCACGTCGACCTTGATCGTCTCGTGGCCGCCCACGCGCTCGATCTCGCGCTCTTGCAGCACGCGCAGGAGCTTCGCCTGCATGGGCAGCGGCATGTCGCCGACCTCGTCGAGGAAGAGCGTGCCGCCGCTCGCGCGCTCGAACTTGCCGCGGCGTTGCTTGGTCGCGCCCGTGAACGCGCCCGCCTCGTGCCCGAACATCTCGCTCTCGATGAGCTCGCTCGGCACGGCCGCGCAGTTCATTTTTTCGAGCGGCCCGCGCGACCTCTTCGATCCGAGATGGATCGCGCGCGCCACGAGCTCCTTGCCCGTGCCGCGCTCGCCCGACACGAGCACGGTCGCGGTCGCCTTGCCCGCGCGCGCGATCTGCTCGCGCAGCTCGGTCATCGCGCGGCTCGTCCCGATGAGCTCGCCGCCGCGGCCCGCCTCCGTGCGAAGGGCCTTGGCCTCGGCCTCGGCGCGGTAGAGGCGAAGGATGTTGTCGAGCACGAGCAAGAGCCGATCGGTCGAGAGGGGCTTCTCCAAAAAGTCGCTCGCGCCGAGCCTCGTCGCGCGCACGGCCGCGTCGATGGTCGCGTGCCCGCTCATCATCACGACGGGCAGCTCGTTGCCGGACGCGCGCAGGCGCTCGAGCAGCGAGACGCCGTCGCCGTCGGGCAGCGACACGTCGAAGAGCGCGATGTCGTAGCTCTTCTTCGCGAGCTTGCCTTCGGCCACGCCGACGCCCCCCGCGACGTCGACCGCGTAGCCCTCCAACGTGAGCGCCTTTTGGAGCGTGGTGAGGATCGAGGGCTCGTCGTCGACGACGAGGACGTGACCGCGGGCCATGGCCGCGACGTTAGCAAAGTTTCTCGTCGTGAAGGTGCGCTCCCGCTCCGCCTCGTCTGGTACCATCCGCGCTCGCGCAGATCAGGTGGGATGCACATCGAACGACGCAGGCCCAAGGAGCTCTCATCGCGGCGCGCCGACGCGGCCGTGGTGATGGATGTGCTCCGCATGACATCGACCGCGGCGGTGCTCATGGCGTCGTCGTCGTGCGCGCTCGCGGCCGTCGCGGCGACGCTCGGCGATCTCGATCGGCTCGGAAAACCCCGCGCGGATCTGTTCCTCATCAGCGAGCTCGAAGGCGCGGCGGCGAGCGGAGGAGCGGAGGGCGCGTGGATCGACAACTCGCCCGCGCGCATCGCGCGCGCCGCGATCGGCCAAAGGACACCCGTGCTCGTCACGACCAACGGCACGAGCACGCTCCTCGCCGCGGCGGCGTGCGCCGATCGCACCTTTTTGGCGAGCTTCGTAGACCTCCACGCCGTAGCGCGATACATCGCCGCCATGGCCTTCTCGTCGGTGATGCTCGTGCCGGCCGGTCACTACGCGAGCGGTGAGCTGCGCGTCGAGGACGATCTGTGCGCGGACGCGCTCGACGCGATCCTCCGCGGCGACGAGCCGGGCCTCGACGCGAAGGCCGCGCTCGTGCGCGCCGATCCCCGCGTGCGGCGGCGCATCGCGGGAGAGCCTGGTTTTGCCGACGATCTCGCGATCGCGCTCCGGCCGGACGCGCGCGCGACGGCGCTCGAGCTCCGGCCATTCGACCAAGGTGTTGGGCACATCGTGCGCGCACGATGAGCACGCGGAGGATGTTGACGCATGGATGACCAAGCCTTCGGCGCACGGACGCGCGACTTCCTCTCGCAGCAACGTCTGCCCGCCGGCGACGCGCCCTCCCCCGCGCCTTCGGGCCGATCGTTCGCGGGCGGCGGCAAGTTCGGCATCGAGCTGTCGAGCGTCAACAACGCCGAGATCCTCCGCACGGTCCTCGCGCTCGCCAAGGAGCGATCGATCCGCGTGAGCCGGTGCGACGAGTGCCGCGGGCTCGTGCGCCTCCCGCACGCCGACGTCGTCGAGATGATCCGCGTGTGCGCGGGCGAAGGGATCGGCCTTCTTTTCTCGGTCGGACCGCGCGCCATCTACGACACCGGCGGCTTCGTGCGGAGCCCGAACGGGCGGCGCGTGGGCTATCGGCTGCGCGGCATGGAGAGCGTGGTGCGCGCGGCGGACGAGGTGCGGCGCGCGGCGGATCTCGGGGCGCGCGGCTTCCTCGTGTACGACGAGGGCTTGCTCCTGTTGCTCGCGAGGCTCCGAAAAGCCGGGCAATTGCCTGCGAGCACGATCTTCAAGGTGAGCGTCCACATGGGCTGCTCGAACCCGCTCTCCGCCAAAGTGTACGAGGACCTCGGCGCCGACACGATCAACCCCGTGCCCGATCTCGACGCCGGCATGGTGAGCGCGATGCGCGCCGCGGTGAGCTGTCCGCTCGATTTGTTCTCCGACACGGCCGAGGAGGCGGGCGGCTTCCTCCGCACGTACGACGTGCCCGATCTCGTGCGCGCGGGCTCGCCCGTGTACCTCAAGTGCGGGGCCATCTCGCAGCCCAAGCAAAACTATCTCCCCACCACCGCCGAGCTGCGCGAGCGCATCCGGCAGACCGCGTGTGTCGTCGAGATGCTCGCGCGCCACGGCCTCGCCGGCGAGGAGGTCGGCTCCGGCGAGCGCACGCTCGGGGTGCCGGAGCTCCGGTGATGGCGCCTATCGAGCCTTCGATCTGCGACCGTCTCCGCGACCAATACCCGCTCTTTCTCTACGAGGACGCCTCGTTTCACGAGGACTCCTCCGGCGCTGTCACGTGCTCGTTCCGGTTCCGCGCGAACGAGCTCACGTTCGAGCCGACGTGCCGATTCACCTTCACCGGCAAACGACACGACGTCGCCCCCGAGGTGATGGCCAACCTGGTCTTTCACCTGGGGCTCGCCGAGATGCCGAGTTACTGGAAGGCCACCTGCTCTCCGCGCATCGAGGTGCGCGCGGGCGCGCTCAGCGCCGAGCAAATTGCCTTTTGGCAATGGCTCTTGACCGAGGGGATGGGGGAGTTTCACTACCACAACCAAACCCGCTTCACGGATCCCGACTTCGTCACCATCACGGCGAGCGGCGCGCTCCGTTACGCCCGCTTCGACGACCCGCTCGATCCCGGCCACGTCGTGCCTGTCGGCGGGGGCAAAGACTCCCTCGTGACGCTCGATTTGCTCGGCCAAAGGACGGAGGCCATCACCGCGCTCGCTATCAACCCTCCTCCTTCGACCGGCGCCGCGATGGACATCGTCGGCATCGCCGATCGCGCGGTGATCGACAGGCGCATCGATCCTCGGCTCTTGGACGTGAACAAGGCTGGTTACTTGAACGGGCACACGCCGTTCGGCGCCGTGGTCGCGCTCGCGTCCGCGCTCGCCGCGGTCACCCTGCGGCGCGATCAAATCGTGCTCTCGAACGAGTCGTCGTCGGACCATTCGACGCTCGTGTATCGCGGCAAGATCATCAATCATCAGCTCGGCAAGAGCTCGTCGCTCGAAGCGGCCATGCACCGTTACATCGCCTCGTGGGTGGCCGCCGATCTGCGCTATTTCAGCGTCCTTCGCCCCTTCAACGAGCTTCAGATCGCCGGGCGCTTCGCCGCGCTCACCGAGCTTCACGGGGTGGTGAGGAGCTGCAACCGCGGTCGCAAGACCGACGCGTGGTGCGGGGCGTGCCCCAAGTGTTTGTCCACCTTCATCGTGCTCGCGCCCTTCCTCGAACGGAGCGCGCTCGTCCGCATCATCGGCAAAGACCTCCTCCTCGACCCCGCGTGTCAGGCGATGTTGCCTTCGCTCCTCGGCGAAGGCGCGGAGCGTCCGTTCGAGTGCGTGGCGACCCCCGCCGAGATCCGCGCTGCTTTGGAGCTTTGCGGCGACACGCGCCAACGTGTCTCCCCATCCACGTTGGAGGCGCTCACCCGCACGGGCGAGAGGGGCCTTGTCCCGGAGGCGCTTTATTCCATCGCGCGCGCCGCGCTCCAGCCGCGTGTCTCACCCCTCGTGGAGCGCGCGGCGGTGGGGGTCGTGGGGCTCGGGCTCGAAGGGACGAGCACGTGTGGTCATCTCGTGTCGAGCGCCGATCGGCTCGATCTCACGGTCATCGACGACGACCCGAGCACGGCGAGCAGGCTCCCCGCAAAGGAGCGGCCCTCTCAGCACATCCGGTTTGCGTCCGGCGAAGAGGCGGTCAAGCTCGCTCCCCAGCTCGGCGTCGTCTTCAAATCACCCGGGGTGCCGCCCTCTCACCCTGCCATCGCCGCCCTCTCGGGCTCAGCCATCGTCACCTCCAACACGTCTCTCTTCTTCGAGCGCTGCAAAGGCACCATCGTCGGCGTCACGGGCACCAAGGGTAAATCCACCACGACCTCGCTCCTCGCGCACGTGCTCCGCGAAGCGGGCTTTGACGCGCGCTTGGTGGGCAACATCGGCAAACCCTGCTTGGACGACTTGGACGACCTCGCGGGCGGCGACACGAGGACCATCCATTGCGTCGAGCTGTCGAGCTTTCAGCTCGAAGGGCTGGCGACGAGCCCTCACTTCGCCGTGGTGCTCGGCATCTTCGGCGACCACCTGGATCGGTATGGGAGCATGGAGGCGTACGTCGAGGCCAAGGCTTCCATCGCTCGGTATCAGCGCCGGAGCGACGTCGTCCTCTACAACGCGGATTGCCCGCGCGCGACCGCGATCGCGGGGCTGAGCCCGGCTCGCCGTGTGGCCTTTGGGCGGGAGCGTCCGGCGCTCCTGGGCGATGGGCGCGAAAGGCCTTTGCCGCTCCTCGGCGCGTTCAACCATTACAACATCTGGCCATCTATCCTCGTGGGTCGCGCCTTCGGCGTCGGCGACGCCGACCTCGCCGCGGCGATCCGCTCGTTTCGGCCGCTCCCGATGCGCCTCGAAACGGTGGTCGAGAAGGACGACATCCGCTTCGTGTGCGACATCCGATCGACGGCGCCCGAGGTCACCGCCGCGGCGCTCGAGGCGCTGGGCGAGAGCGTGGGATTTCTGCTCCTCGGCGGCGTGGATCGCAACCAGGATTATCGCACGCTCCTCCCCGCGCTCGAACGATCGGCCGTACGGCACGTCATCCTCTTTCCGCCCACCGGAGCGCGCATTCGCGAGACCCTCGAAGGCTCCTCGCTCGCTCATCGCTTCTCGTTCTTCGAGCCTGCCAGCATGGAGGAGGCCATTCGTTACGTGTACGCGGAGGCGCCCAAAGGCCCGGACGTCTGTTTGATGTCCACCGCGGCGCCGAGCAACGGCGGCCTCTTTGCCGGCCCGGACGACAAAGCCAAGCAGTTTGCCTATTGGGCTGCGCACCTCGGGCGCCGAGCAGAAGCGGCGTCATGAAGGTTCGTGATCTGGTCTCGGGCACGCCCGCCACCCTCGTTGGGCCCGACACCGCCGACGTCGCAAACATCATCATCGACTCTTCCAAGGTCACATCAGACTGCGTGTTCGTCGCCATCAAGGGCATCGCGCGGGACGGGCACGATTATTTGGGCGACGCGGCGGCGCGCGGCGCGCGGGTGTTGGTGGTCGAGGACGCGGCGCGGATCCCGGCGGGGTTCGCCGGCGCGGTCGTCGTGGTGCCGAATGGGCGCGCGGCGCTCAACCATCTCGCGAGCAGGTTCTTTGGTGATCCCGGACATGGCATGTTCTGTATCGGTGTCACGGGGACCGACGGAAAGACCACGGTCACGTGGATGATCGAGGCCGTGCTCGCGGGCTCCGGCATCGCGACGGGCGTGATTGGCACCGTGGATCATCACTTCCTCGACCACGTTTGGCCGGGCGACACCACACCACCGCCGCTCGCGCTCCAAGAGCGGATCGCGCAGATGCGCGCGTTGGGCGCCAAGGCTGTCGCGCTGGAGGCCACGAGCCAAGGGCTCTCGCAGTCGCGGGTGAGCAGCGTGCCGTTCGACGTCGCCGTCTTCACCAACCTCACGCGCGATCACCTCGATTACCACCGCACGCTCGACGCCTATTGCGCGGCCAAGGAGCGGCTCTTCACCGAGGCCCTCGCCGGCTCGCCCAAGGCCGTTCGCCACGCGATCATCAACGTCGACACGCCTTATGGAGCGCGGCTGCGCGTGCCCGACGGGGTGACCACGTGGACCTACGGCGCGCACGGGACAGGGGCTGATCTCACGGTCGAGGTCCTCGCGACGGGGCTCACGGAGAGCGCGTTTCGCCTCCGCGCGTGGGGGCGGACAGCGCATCTCCGATTGCCTATGATGGGCGCGTTCAACGGCGCGAACGCGCTCGCCGCGGTGGCCGCGGGCGTCGCGGCGGGGCTGGACTTCGAGGCGTCGGTCGAGGCGCTCCGATCGTTCAAGGGTGTTCCGGGCCGGGTGCAAAAGGTCGTTTATCCCGGAGAGCGCACGATCTTCATCGACTATGCCCATGACCCGGACGCGTTCGAGAAGCTCCTCCGTACCGCCAAAACCGCGCTCCTCCGCGAGCGTCCGGGCGCAAAGCTCGTGACGGTGTTCGGGTGCGGCGGCGACCGCGACCGGGGAAAACGCCCGCTCATGGCGCAGGCGGCGCTCCAATGGTCGGACCGCGTCATCGTCACCTCGGACAACCCCCGCTCCGAGGATCCATCTGCCATCCTCGCCGAGATCATGACGGGGGTCTCCCCCGCTGACGAAGCGCGGGTCATCGTCGAGGTGGACAGGGCGAAGGCGATCGGCATTGCGCTTGATTCTTCGGCCGCGCGCGACGTCATCATGGTGCTCGGGAAGGGCCATGAGCCGTATCAGATTGTCGGGGAAAAGCGCCTCCCGTACAGCGACGCGGCGGCCGTCCAAGCGCACCTCGAACAGCGCGGCGCGGGGTGAAGAGAGAGCGTTATGGCCACGAAGATCCCGAAAAATCGAGCCGAATTTTCGATCGAGGAGGCGCTCGCCGCGACGGGCGGCGCGCTCGTCGCGCGGGGCGAGCAGCCGCGCGCGACGTCGGTGTCGACCAACACACGTGGGATTACGCCCGGCGCGATGTTCATCGCGCTCCAAGGGCCCTCGCACGACGCCCATAACTACCTCGCGGACGCCGCCAAAGCAGGCTCGCCGCTGGCGATCGTGGAGCGCGAGGTCACGGCGCCTCCGGGGATGACCGTCGTTCGTGTGGAATCGACGCTCAAAGCCCTCGCCGACTTGGCCCGTGTCCACGTGGAGCGCTGGCACGCGCTCGGCGGGCGAGCGCTGACGGGCATCACCGGATCGGCCGGAAAGACCACGACGCGCGTCGCCGCCGCCGCGCTCGTCGAGAGCCTTTTCCCTGGTCAATTGGTGGCGACCAAAGGCAACCTCAACAATCGTATCGGCGTGCCCATGATGTTGTTCAGCCTGGGCCCGGAGCACACCAAAGCCGTCTTGGAGCTCGGGACCAGCGAGCCCGGCGAGATCGCCGAGCTCTGCCGCATGGCGCAGCCCGACGTGGGGATCCTGACGCTGATCGCGGCGGCGCACGTCGAAGGGCTCGGATCGCTGGAGGGCGTGGCGCACGAGAAGAGCGCGCTTTACCGTTCGCTTTCGAGCGAGGGAGTTGCGGTCGGCAACGGGGATGACGCGCGGGTCGTCGAGGCCCTCGGCCAAGCGGGCAATGCGCGGCGGGTCACGTACGGGAGGAGCCCTTCAGCGAACGTGCGAATCGTGGATCGAACGCCTCTTGGGATGACGCGATCACGCATCGTGTTGGATCACGGGGACGGGCGGCAAAGCACCTTTGAAACGCCGCTCGTGGGGGAGGCGGGCGCGCTCGCGTGCGCGGCGGCGGTGGCGGCGGTCGAAGCGGCGTTTGGGGTGCAGACCTCCGGCGAGGCGCTCACGACGGCGTTTGACAACGTCGACGTGAGCGAGCAAGCCGCGCGCCTCGTGCCGTTGTGCTTTGGGAGCGGCCTTGTCGTGATTGACGACACGTACAACGCAAACCCAGCTTCGATGTCGGCGTCCATCCGCGCAGCGGCCGAGATGGCAGGCGCGATGAGCCGCCCCTTGGTCCTCGTGCTCGGCGAGATGCGCGAGCTCGGGAGCTTGGCCAAGGAAGGACACGAACAGGTCGGGCGCGCGGCGGCCGAGGCCAAGCCGAGGATGATCATCGCGGTCGGCGGCGGCGAGACCGAGCGAATCACCGACGTGGCCAAGGGGCTCGGCGCAGCGTGTCTCTTTTGGCCTTCGGTCGAGGGTGGGATCAGCGCGATCGTCGATGCTTTGAGCGATTCGGATCTCGTGCTCGTCAAAGGGTCACGCGCGAGCGGCACCGAGGAGGTGGTGACCGAGCTTACGCGCCGGCATGGAGATCCGGATTTAGACGCAAAGACGCAAAGACGCAAAGACGCAAAGAGAGGGTGAGGAGGGGCTTAGCTCACATCGAGAGGCACTGCGCCACCTCCTCTGCGATGGCGAGGCACGCGGTGAGCCCGGGCGACTCGATCCCAAAGAGGTTGACGAGCCCGGCGACGCCGTGGCGCGCAGGGCCTTGAATCACGAAGTCTGCGTTGGGCGCCCCGCGCGGCACGATCTTCGGGCGGATGCCCACGTATCCCGGTTGCAAAGCGCCGTCGGCGAGAGATGGGTAATAGCGCCGGATCGCCTCGTAAAATACGGGCGCCCTGCCCTCGTCGAAGGCGTAATCGACGCCATCCGCCCACGTGATGTCTGGGCCAAAGCGGGCTTGTCCGCCGAGGTCGAGCGTGACGTGGATGCCGAGCGCGCCGGGCGCGGGCATGGGATACACGAGATGTGCAAAAGGTGAAGGGCCGGTCAACGTAAAGTAATGGCCCCTCGCAAAGTGTGCTTCGGGGACCAAGGCCGGATCGAGCCCGCCGATTGTCCGCGCCACACGCGGCGCGTGGAGCCCCGCGGCGTTGATCACGGTCTTGCACACGACATGAGTTGGATCGCTCCCGCCCACGTCGAGCGAGATGCCATGAGGGCCCGCCTCCCCGCCGATCACCGGGGAAGCGAGCGCGATGCTGCCGCCGCGGGCCTTCAAATCCGCGGCGAGCGCGCTCATCAACGCGTGGCTGTCGAGGATGCCTGTCGATGGCGAAAGGACCCCGCGGACGGCGGTGACCGCGGGCTCCAAAGCGCGCACGTCGTCCGCCGAGAGATCGCTTAAATCCGAGACGCCGTTGTCTTCGGCCATCGCCTTGAGCTGATGGAGCTTGGGGATCTCGGCCTCGCTCACCGCGATGAGCAGCTTTCCAAGGCGCTTATGAGGCACGCCCCGCTCGGCCAGATAGTCATACAGCATGTGCCTGCCGGCGACGCACAACCGCGCTTTGAGCGACCCTTTTGGATAATAAATCCCCGCGTGGATCACCTCGGAGCTCCGCGAGCTCGTGTGTTTGCCGATCCCCGCCTCGGCCTCCAACACGACGACCTCTCGCCCATCCAGCGCGAGCCTCCGCGCGACGGCGAGCCCGACGGCGCCCGCGCCGATGACCACGCAGTCGGCGGACGCCATCTCAGCCTCTCACCCTCTCTCCCCCTCTCTTTGCGTCTTTGCGTCTTTGCGTCTTTGCGTCAAATTCCGATCTCCACGGCCATGCGGCTTGGCCGAATGCCGAGCTTCGCTAGCCGTGCGCCGGCGCGGGCGGGACGCTGGCCAGCGCGGCGCGCTGCTCCTGGATGTGCCAAGGCATCTCGGCATACACGTCGTCGAACAACGTCTCTCGCGCGGGCGGGCCCAAGCCCTCCACCTCGGCAACGGCCTCGGCGATTTGCGCGTTCAGCTCTTGCTCCATCGCGGCGTCGGCCGCGTCGTCGAGGAGCCCGCGCGCGACCGCGTAGGCCCGAAGCCTCGTCAACGGATCACGTTTCATCCACAGCTCCACCTCTTCTTGCGAGCGATAGCGTGTCGGATCATCGCTCGTGGAGTGCGCGCCGATGCGGTACGTGAGCGCCTCGATGAACGTCGGCCCCTCCCCTGCCCTCGCGCGGGCCGCGGCGTCGGAGACGGCTTTGTAAACCGCGATGACGTCGTTGCCGTCCACGCGAATCGAGGGCACGCCGTACGCGCGGCCTTTGATGGCGATGGTGACCGACGCGGTTTGGCGCGACGTGGGCACGCTGATGGCCCAATGGTTGTTTTGACAGACGATCACGCAAGGCACCTTGAAGACGCCCGCGAAGGTGAGCGCGGCGTGAAAGTCGGGTTGGCTCGTGGCGCCGTCGCCCGAGAAGCCGACCACCACCGTGCGATCGCGGCGGATCTTGGCGGCCCACGCGGCGCCCACGGCCTGCGGGATCTGCGGGCCGATGCAGCTCGACCACGAGACTTGGTTCACCGACTTGCCGCTCATGTGCGAGGGCATTTGCCGGCCTTTGAGCACGTCGCCCGCGTTGCCGAAGATCTGCGCGACGTACGCCGAGAGCGGGAAGCCGCGCACGAGCATCATCACGCTCTCGCGCAGCGCCGGGAAGACCCAGTCGCTCCCCTCGATGGCGAGCGCGGTGCCGATGGGCGTCGCCTCTTGGCCGGTGCACGCGCCGTAAAAACCGACGCGCCCTTGCCGCTGGAGCAGGATCATCCGCGCGTCGAGCAGGCGGATGCGCCGGAGCTCGCGGTAGGCGCGGAGGACGACCGCGCTGGGCACGTTGGGATCGGTCTTGGGGTTGACCGACCCGTCCTCGCGGATCACCTGAAAGAGCCCGAGATCAGGCGCGATCGTGCGATCGCTGTGGATGCCTTCGTCCGACATGCGCGCGACCATACTCCATCGCGCATCCCTCAAAAACACTTTCGCATGCAGCGTTTGTAGCGCTCGCTGCAGATGCGCTCGCAGCCCGCGCCGCGGCACGTGCGGCGGCAGAGCGCGAGGTCGTCGGCGCACGCGTCTTGGCACTTGGTGTCGGCGCTCGGGGACGCGCCGGCGTCGGTCGCGAGCAGCATGGGAGGAGGCGCGATCGGGCTCGTCGGGTCGGGCACCGCGGGCGGCGGCAGGCTCGCGGATCGCTCGTCGAAGTCGCTCGACGTGCCGAGGTTCCGCGCCCGCATGCGCGCGTGCTCGATGCGATCGCGCGTCTGCCCGAACGTGTAATACGAGAGCCACTCGTCCCAACACGAGCGGCGCAACGTGGCCTTCACGTCGTCGCGCGTGTCGAGCGCCATGCAGTGCTCGAAGCGCACGTCGCTCTCGTAGAGCGCCTGGATGCTCGCTCCGCACGCGGGCCCCGCGGCTGCGACGGCGAGCAAGAGCGCCAAGAAGAGCGGGGGGTCTCGCCGAAAAGCCACGTACGAGCGAGCATATCAGCGGGCCGAAACGAACAGGAGAGAGGAGGAGGTTGCGCGCTCGGTTCGCCTTGCGTATAAGCTGCGCCCCCGTTTTAGAGACGGGGCCTTTTCGCCACGGAGCCCTCCGATGTTCCTCATGCTCTCCAAGGTGCCGCGCAAGAACAACCGCTCGAAGACCAAGCGCTTCCGGGCCAAGCTCAAGGCCAAGAACCGCGGTCGTCGCGCGCGGATCTACTGCCGCGCGTAAGGCCGGCGGGAGCCGCGCTCCCCCACCCTCCCGGCTTCCCCGTTCACTTGGCCCACACGCGCGCCGACGCGTAGCGTCGCGTCGTGACGTTCGCGCGCGCTCTCAGTCTCTCGATCGTGGTCGTCGCGTGCTTCGGCGCGCGCCCAGCGTCCGCGCGATCTCCTTACCTCATCGTCCCCGACGCCAAGATCGCGGAGGCGAGCCCCGCGTATCGCTACGCGAACATGCGCGACGACGAGGCGTACGCGGCGCTCGATCAACGAAAAATCCCTTACAAAAAGGCGGATCCGCTCCGCGGCGTGCGCGCGCCCGTGAGGCTCACGGGCAAGCTCCACGGCGTGCTCTTCCGCACCGAGCTGCCCGCGGCGCAGCGCGAGACGAGCCTCTTCGAAGTGCTCGACGCGCGCCTCGCGCTCGCGCTCGACGACTTCGCAGCGCTCTTGGAGAAGCGCGGCTTCGACGAGGTCATCCACTACAACATGTACCGCCCCACCTCGCCGACGCCCTCACCCCCGGGCACGCGGCACCCGGCGGGGCTCGCGATCGACGTGGCCAAGCTCAAGAGGCGCGACGGCCGCTGGCTCAGCGTCGCGCAGAGCTTCCACGGCAAGCTCGGCGAGAAGACGTGCGGGCAAGGCGCGCGCGTGCCGTCGGATCCCGACGCCCGCGAGCTCCGCGCGATCGCGTGCGAGCCCGCGGAGCGCAACGTCTTCACGTACGTGCTCACGCCCAACTTCGACGCCGCGCACCGGGACCACTACCACATGGAGATCAAGCCCGGCGTGAAGTGGTTCTTGTCACACTGACGCGATCACGTGGGGCGTGACTCGCGCCCCGTGGCGCCGAGCTCGACCGGGCCCGTGGTGATCTTGAGCCGCGTGAAGATGGCCTCGGCGCGCGTGTTGATGCCGATGGCCTCGCGCCGCGCCTCCTCGGTGCCCTCGACGTCGAAGAGGAACCGCGAGAACACCTTGAACGTGCGCGCGAGCTCGAGGTCGTTGCCCGTCTCTTCGAAGATCGCGACGGCCCGCGTGAAGTACTCGCGCGCGCTCTTCGCGTGCGCGCTGCCCCAGCCGCCCGCGGCCGTGATCTCGCCGAGCGTACGGAGCGCGAGCCCGAGATGTACTTTACTCCGTACAGCGGCGAAGAGGTCCACCGCGCGGCTGATCGCGTCGCGCGCCTTGGCGAGATCGCCCTTCAGCATGTGCGCCTTGCCGAGCCCGCGCAGCACCTCGGCGAGCCCGAGCTTGTCGCCGAGCTCGTCGCACAGCTCCTCGGCCTGCGTGAGCACCTCGATCGCCTCGCCCGGGCGGCCGCTCCGGTAGTGGCACTCGCCGATGTTCGTGAGCACGAGCGCGGTGCGGTTGCGGTCGCCGATCTGCTTGGCCACGTCGAGCGCCTCGTGGAAGGCCGCGAGCGCCGTCATGAAGTCGCGCTGATCCTGCGCGACGGTGCCGAGGTTGTTGAGCGTCACGGCGATGCCCGGCAGATCGCCGATGTCGCGCCGGATCGCGAGCGCCTGCTCGAACGACTCGAGCGCGCGCTTGAACTCGCCCGAGTCCTGCTGCACGAGGCCGATGTTGTTGAGCGAGAGCGCGATCGACCTGCGATCGGCGAGCTTTCTGCGCCGCGCGAGGCCGTCCTTGAGCCACTCGAGCGCGGGCTCGTATTCGCCCTTGAGCCAGTGCAGCTTGCCGATGTCGTCGATGCTGGACGCGACGCCGCGCTCGTCGCCCGCGCCGCGGAACAACTCGAGCCCTGTGCGGAGGTGCCTGCTCGCCTCGTCGAGCGCGCCCGTGTCGCGGTACACGCGGCCGAGGCGGTTGTGGGCCGCGCCGCCTTTGGTGCGCAGGTCGAGCTGATAGCTGAGCGAGAGCATCTCGCGGAACGCCTCGATCGCGTCCTCGACCTTGCCGGCGCGCTGGAGCACGTCGCCGTAGTGATGGAGCGCGTCGATGCGGCGGTGCGCGTGCGCGTCGCCCAAGAGGCGCAGGCCGTGCTCGTAATATTCGGCGGCGCGCGTCGTGGCGTAGCGCGATCGCGCGACGTCGCCCGCTTCGAGGTACGCGAGCCCGGCGCGCACCGGATCGCCGCCGCGCTCGCGGTGGCCCGCGAGCATCGCGACCTGCTCCTCGCTCGTGCGGAGCGTGGCCTGGTGCTCCATCCAATCGGCGATCGCCGTGTGCCACCTCTTCAGCGCGCTCGGCAGCGCGCGCTGCGCGATCGTCTCGCGCTCGCGGTTGTGCTTGAAGACGTACTCCTCCGAGCCCGCGAACGAGGAGTCCGGGAGCTTCAGGATGTAGTCGCGCTCCACCAGATCCGCGAGCAGCTCGGCCGTGGCGCGCGCGTCTTTGTCGGCGTCCTCGGTCCACAGATCCGGCGCGTCGTGGCCCGCGCGCGCGAGCACGGTGAAGGCGCCCGACCAGAACACGCTGCCCATCGCCGCGGCCTGCTCCAAGAGCCGGAGCTCCGGCGGATCCAGCGCGGTGATGCGCGCGTTGACCGCGTCCTCGATGGTGATCGGGAGCGCGGCCGTGTCGAGCTTGTGGAGGTTGACGCGGAGGCGCGGCTCCTCGCCGATCTCGTCGGGATCGGTCGCGTCTTGGATCACGCCCTTGTCGCGGTAGATGCGGACCATCTGCTCCAAGAGCAGCGGGCTGCCCCCCGCGAACGCGCACGCCGCGTCGATGAGCGCCTGCGGCGGGCCGCCTTCGCACGCGGCGAGCAGCTCCTCCATCAGCACCGACGCGTCCTCGTCCGTGAGCGGGCCGAGCTCGATGACCGTGTGCCGCGGCTCGCCCGCGTCGGCCCAATCTTCGCGCCGCGCGAGCAGATCCGGCCGCGCCGCGGCGAGCATCAAGATGGGCCCGGCGAGGTAGCGCGTGAGGTAGCGCAGCAGCGTGAGCGAGTCGTCGTGCGCGAAGTGCAGATCGTCGAAGAACAAGCAGATCGGCGAGCGCGCCGCGTCGGCTTCGAGGAAGGTCTTCACCACCGCGCGCTGCATGATCTCGGCCTGCTCGGGATCGTCCGCGATGGCGCGGCTCAAGGGCCCGTCGCTGACCGGCAGGCCGAGGAGCTGGCAGAGGTAGTGAACGACCAGCGTGTCTTTGTCGCTCGGCAGGACCTTGTCGACCTCGGCGCGCACCTGCGCCGCCGCCGCCGCGGGATCCATCCCTTCGACGAGGTTCATGCGCGCGCGAAAGAGCCGCGCGAAGAGCCCGTACGACGCCGCGGTGTCGCGCGCGCTGCCGCGATAGATGCGCGGCGGAGGGAGCTCGACCTCAGAGGTGCGCTGCGCGCCGCTCGCGGCGAGCGCGCGTGGGGCGCGGTTTCGATAGATGAAGTCGTGGATGAGCCGGGTCTTTCCCACGCCGCTCGGCCCGACGACGGTGACGATCCGGGTCTCGCCGCTTCGCACCGCGGCGAGCGCCGAATCGAGGATCTTCATCTCGCCGGCCCGGCCGACCAAAGGGGACCGTGCTGGGGTCTCGCTCCGCATCGGGCTTCTTTCGCCGGCCCACCGCGCGGCGTCAAATCCCTTCCATGGCAGACATGGGAGAGCGGATCTGCTAGGCCCGCGGGCATGAGCTACGTCGTCCTCGCGCGCAAATGGAGGCCGCAGTCGTTCGAAGATCTCATCGGCCAGGAGCACGTCTCGACCACGCTCGCCAACGCGATCGCGCAGGGGCGCGTCGCGCACGCCTTCTTGTTCACGGGCGTCCGCGGCGTCGGCAAGACGACGAGCGCGCGCATCTTGGCCAAGGCGCTCTCGTGCGAGAAGGGGCCCACGGCCAAGCCTTGCCAAGAGTGCGCGGCGTGCCGCGAGATCACGGCCGGCGCCGACGTCGACGTGCAAGAGATCGACGGCGCGAGCTACAACGGCGTCGACGAGGTCCGCAAGCTCCAAGAGAGCCTGCCTTATCGGCCGCAGCGCGACAGGTTCAAGATCTTCATCGTGGACGAGGTCCACATGCTCTCGAACGCGGCGTGGAACGCGTTCTTGAAGACGCTCGAAGAGCCCCCGCCGCACGTCAAATTCATCTTCGCGACGACCGAGGTCCACAAGGTCCCCGTCACGATCTTGTCGCGCTGCCAGCGGTACGACTTCAAGCTCATCAGCGCGCAGCAGATCGCGGCGCGCCTTCGTTACGTGCTCGAACGCGAGAAGATCACCGCCGACGACGCGGCCGTCCAGATCGTCGCGCGCGAGGCCGCGGGCAGCATGCGCGACGCGATGAGCCTGCTCGATCAGGTGATCGCGTGGGTCGGCGTCGACAGCGACAAGCTCACGACCGAGGGCGTGGCCAAGGTGCTCGGCGTCGCGGACCGCGTCATCTTGCACAAGCTCGCGGGCGCGCTCATCGACGGCGACGCGTCCGAGTGCCTGCGCGTCGTGGGCGACCTCGCGCGCGAGGGCTACGATTTGCCGCACGTGGCGCGCGACATCCTCGCGCACCTGCGCGATCTGGTCGTGGCCAAGGTCTCCGATGATCCGGGCAAGCTCCTCGATCTGGCCGACGCCGAGCTCGCCGACGTCAAAGCGCTCGCGCAGAAGGCCGACGCCGACGATCTTACGCGGCTCCATCAAGGCTTCTCGCGCGCGTTCGACGACATCGCGCGGAGCGGCCAGCCCCGCGGCGCGCTCGAAATGGCGCTCGTCCGGCTCGCGCGTCGCCCGCCGCTCCTGCCCGTCGACGAGATGATGAAGCGCCTCATGGACTTGGAGCGAAGGCTCCTCGGCGGCGGCGGCGGTGGTCCGGGCGGCGCAGGGCCCTCCGGCGGCGCGCCGCGCGGCGGCCCCCCCGCGCCGGGAGGCGGAGCGAGGAGGCCTCAAGGAGCCTCGACGAGCGCTGCGGAGCCTGCATTTGCAGCCCCGCCCGCGCCACAAGCCATCTCGGCTCCGCCGGCTCACGCCATCTCGGCTCCACCCGCACAACCGATCTCTGCCCCTCCGGCACAAGCCATCTCCGCTCCGCCTGCACAACCGATCTCGGCCCCTCCGGCACAAGCCATCTCGGCTCCTCCGGCGCATGGGTTCTCTGCGCCGGCCCAAGCACCTTCACCGCCGGTCGCGCGCCCTGCCCAACCGCCTGTGGCGATCCCGCCGTTCCGGCCCGACGCGGCGCCGACGGCGCGGCCGGTGTTCACGGCTCCTCCCGAGGGCAGCGCAAAACCCGAGAGCGTCAAACGGCCCGACCTGCCTCCGCAGAGCGCAGGGCCGGTGAGCGCGCCTTCGCCTTCGTTTGTCGCGCCGTCTCAACCTTCACCGCGCTCGCCGTCCACGCCGCCGCCTTCGCTGCCTGTTCCCTCTGCTCCTCCTCAAAGCTCCGTCAAGCCGCCTGGCCCCAACGAAATTGCCGCGTTTCGCGCGGTGATCGGCCTCGTGCGGGAGCGCAGGGCGCCGCTCGCCTCGGTGCTGGAGCACGCGGTGATCCTCCGCTTCGACAAGGATCGTGTGGAGATCGCTTATGAGTCGAGCTCGTTCTTGATGCGCGAGGTCTCGGAGCCCGCGGCCAAAGACATCTTGCTCGGCGCCCTCCGCGCGCACTTCGGTCAAAATACCGAGCTTGCCATCGAGACCATCGCCAGCAAAGCGGGCCTCGTGACCATCGCCATGCTGGAGACGGCCGAGCGCAAAGCGCGCCTCGACGCGGCCAAGCGGGTGGTGAGCGAGCACCCGCTCGTCACCGCGGCCATCGAGCTGCTCGGCGCCGAGCTCCGGGACATCCGGCTCTCGGAGGCCGAGGCCTAAAAAGCCCTCTCGTCCTCAGCTCCGGCGCCCGCCCCTCACCAGCTCTCCGACGGCCTGCCCCAACCCATCGATCGTAAGCGCGTACATCGGGAACACCGAGCGGACCGCGTCCACCGTAG
>CAYTJL010000090.1:0-32866 GCA_964437785.1 uncultured Polyangiaceae bacterium | reverse complement strand
GGCCTCGCCGCCGACGACACGACCGCGCTCATCACGCTGCTCTCGGACCTGACGAAGCAGACGGGCAAGACGATCATCATGACGATCCACCAGCCGGCCAAGGACGAGTTCGAGAAATTCACGCACGCGCTCATCATGGGTTATGGCGGCGTGCCGATGTTCTTCGGGCCCACGCGCGAGGCTTATCGCTTCTTCGGCACGTGGAAGGAGCGGCAGCGCCAGCCCAACGACGTCGACAACCCGCGCGACATGTTCGAGATGATCGCGCAGCGCGAGCGGCCCATCTTCGACGCGATGAAGGCGCGCGACCCCAACGCCCAGCGCGGTCACGCCCGCAAGACCGCGGCGATCGAGTGGCGGCGCGAATACGAGAACCCGAACAACCGCGTCTTCCAAAGGATGTATTCGGGCAGGCGCGAGATCGGCACGGGCCAAGGCACGCGCGGAGTGCCCGACACCCGCTCTTCCACGTCGGGCCAATTCGGCCTCTTGCTCTCGCGTTATTTCAAGATCAAGGTGCGCGACGTGGGCGGCATCTTGATTATGCTGCTCCAGGCGCCCATCATCGGCGTGCTCCTCGCCGTCGTGTTCGGCGGCCAGTCCAAGGCCATCCCCGGATGGTGCTTGGGCGCGCTCCGCGAGGTCAGCAAGAAGGGTGGGCCGATGCTCAACGGCCCCGAGATCTTGAACAAGATGGAGGCCACCCAAGACAACACGACGGCCATCTTCTTCTTGTCGCTCGCGGCCATCTGGTTCGGCACCTCCAACGCCGCGCGCGAGATCGTGAGCGAGCGGGCCATTTACCTGCGCGAGCGCATGGTCAATTTGGGGCTCGGCAACTACGTCTTCTCCAAATACTTCTTGCTGGCGATCTTCTGCGTCGTGCAGTGCTCGGTGCTGCTCTCCATCGTCTTCTTCTCGCTCGGGATGCCGGGCGGCGCAGAGGCGTTCTTCATGCAGCTCGCGGCGCTCGTCATGACGGCGCTCAACGCGGTCTCGATTGGCCTCTTGATCTCGACCGTGGTGACGAGCTCGGAGGCGGCCATGGCGCTCACGCCCATCGCGCTCATCCCGCAAATCGTGCTCGGCGGGCTCATCGTGCCGATGTCGAGCGTGCCTCACCTCAAGTGGCTCATGCAGGGCATCCCGGCGCGCTGGGGGTTCGAGGCGGTGGTCGTGCCCGAGCGCAACGCGCTCGCGACCGAGCCTGCGTGGTACATCAACCTGGGCACCACCCAGACGAGCGCCAACGACTACATCGAAAATGGCAAGTTCAAATGCGCTATCGCGCAGCTCGCCTCGGACAGCTACGCGGGCTCCTGGGGGTTCACCACCTATGAGCAGCAGTGGATCCCGTTCGCCGTGCTCTCGGGGATGACGACGTTCATCCTCATCATCGTCTGCATCATCTTGAAGCGCCGCGACCCGGTATGATGAGGCAAAGGCTCGCTCTCCCCACGCTGCTCGCCTCGCTGCTCCTCACGCAGCGGGGAGCGGCCCAAGACAAGCCTCAAGACGAGGCGCCGAGCCAGGTCTCGGTGCCGCGCGGCGCGGGCGGGGCGGTGGTCAAGAAGCCCGCGCCGGACAACACCCCTCCTCCGCAGAACAAGGCATCTCCGCCGCGGCCCAAATCGTACGTCCCGCCCGACTATCCGCCCGAGGCCAAGAAGAAGGGGCTCGAGGCCGAGGTCATCCTTCAAATCGACGTCGACAAAGACGGCAAGGTGGAGGACGTGCAGGTCCTCCAAGGCGCGGGCAACGGCTTCGACGAGGCCGCGGTCGCCGCTGCCAAGAAGATCCCGTTCGATCCCGCCCGCCGCGCCGACGGGTCGCCGGCCAAGGGCCGTATCAACTATCGTTATTCGTTCACGCTCACCGAGGACAAGGCCCCTCCGCCGCCCGCTCAAGTCAAGCCCGCCGCTGACGCGTTTTCGGGCACGGTGCTCGTCTCGGGCGGGGACGTGCCGCTCGCGGGAGCGAACGTGTCGCTCGTGCCGATCGGGGATCCTGCCGGCCGGTCGCCCCAACAAGTCACGACGGACGTGGCCGGTAAATTCCGCTTCAAAGAGCTCGTCCCAGGCACGTACCGCGTCACGATCTCGGCCGACGGCTACGAGGGGCTCAGCGTCGAAGAGGTGTTGAAGGACCCGGTCGAGGTCAAGTATCGGCTGCTCCCCAAGGGCGGCGGGCTCGAGGTCATCGTGCGCGGCGACAGGCCCCCTCGCGAGGTGGTCAAACGCACGTTGGAGCAGCGCGAGGTGAGCCGCATCCCGGGCACCAACGGCGACGCGCTCAAATCGATCCAGAGCTTGCCCGGCGTGGCGCGGCCGCCCGGCGTGCTCGGCCTGCTCATCGTGCGCGGCTCCGGCCCGCAAGACACCCAGACGTTCATCGACGGCACGCCCGTGCCGCTCATCTATCACTTCGGCGGCCTGTCGAGCGTATTGCCCACCGAGCTGCTCGATAAAATCGACTTTTATCCGGGCAACTTCAGCGCTCAATACGGCCGTGTCCAAGGCGGCATCGTCGACGCGGGCATCCGCGGGCCGAACCCCGATAAGAAGTACCACGGGCTCGTCCAGGTGGACCTCATCGACGTTCGCGCGTTGGTCGAGGGGCCGATTCCTTATCTCGACGGCTGGTCCTTCGCGGCGGCCGGGCGGCGCAGCTACGTGGACGCGTGGCTCGGCCCGGTGCTCCGGGGCGCGGGCGCGGGCGTCACGCAGGCGCCCGTTTATTACGACTATCAGTTCTTGATCCAAAAAGAGTTCAACAACCGCACCAAGGTGCGCTTCGCGTTCTTCGGATCGGACGATCAGCTCAAGCTGCTCCTCGACAAGCCCTCTCCCAACGAGCCTGGGCTCTCGGGCAACATCGGGATTTCGACCGCGTTCATGCGCCTTCAAGCGCGGGTGTCGCACGAGTTCGAGAACGGCGACAGGCTCTCGTTCGTGACGGCGCTCGGCCGCGACAGCATCCAGTTCGGGCTCGGCGCGTTCTTCTTCCTGCTCGACCTCAAGACGTTGACGGGCAGGCTCGAATACTCGAAGAAGCTCAACAAGGGTATCACGCTCAACGCGGGCCTCGACATGTTCAGCGGCCTCTACGACGTGCGCGTCCGCGGCCCGGCGCCGCCGCGTCCGGGCGAGCCGCCCAATCAACCCTTCTCGACGCGCGCGGTGCAAGAGGTCCAAGACAAGGGCGTGGCGTATCAGCCGGCGGCGTATTTGGAGGCCGAGATCGTGCCCCACGCCAACATCCGGCTCGTCCCCGGGGTGAGGCTCGATTACTTCAAGACCACCGATCAATTCGACGTCTCGCCGCGGTTCAACGGGCGCTTCGACATCAAGCGTGAATTCCCGCGCTCGACCATCAAGACCGGCGTCGGCTTCTATCATCAGCCGCCGCAGTTCCAAGAGGCGGGCAAGCCTTATGGCAACCCCAGGCTCAAGTCCAACCGGGCCATCCATTACGCGCTCGGGTTCGAGCAGGAGATCACGCGCAACATCCAAGGATCGGTCGAGGGCTTCGTCAAGCAGCTCGACAGCTTGGTCGTCGCGCAGCCGGCCAACTTCGGCGCGTCGCTCACCTATACGAACCTCGGCAAAGGCTACGTGGTCGGCGGCGAGTTTCTGCTCAAATACAAGCCTGATGACAGGTTCTTTGGCTGGTTCGCTTACACGCTCTCGCGCTCCACGCGCATCGACGGCCCCGACTTGGCCGAGCGGATGTTCCCGTTCGATCAAACGCACATCATGACGGTGCTCGGGAGCTATCGGCTCGGCTGGGGGTGGGAGATCGGCGCGCGGTTCCGGCTCATCTCGGGCAACCTGATCACGCCCAACGTGTGCAACCCGAACGACCAGGGCTGCGATCCGAGCCGCACGGGCGGCCTGTTCCACGCGGCGTCGGGCGTCTATACGGCCATCCCCTTCTCGGGCCCGTACAGCGAGCGATTGCCGCTCTTCCACCAGCTCGACCTGCGCGTCGACAAGCGCTGGCAGTTCAAATACTGGTCGCTCAGCGCGTACCTCGACATCCAGAACGTCTACAACAACCAGAACACCGAGGGGCTCTCGTACAACTACAACTACACGGCTCGGCAATACGTCTCGGGCCTGCCCATCTTGCCGAGCATCGGCCTTCGTGGAGAGATGTGATGAAGGGCAATCGCGGGAGGCGGTATTGGCTCTCGGCGGCGCTCGCGCTGATGGCGGCGCCGATCGTGGGCAGCGGCTGCGGCGGTGGGTTCGACCCGATCAGCCAAGTGAGCACGTTGCGTGTCTTGGCGGTGCAGGCCGACAAGCCTTATGGGCTCGCCGGGGAGCCGGTGACGTTCCGTATGACGGTCCACGATGGATACGTCAACCCGGACGACCCTACGGCGGGGCCGAGGCCCGTGCAGATCACGTGGATCGGCGGGTGTTACAACCCTCCGGGCGATGCCTATTATGGTTGTTACGAGCAGTTCCAAGAGCTGTTCGCCGAGATCGCGCAGGGCAACATCCCTCAAAACGCGCAGCTCCTCCAGGGGATCGGCTTTGACACCTTCCAGCTCGACATCCCGTCCGACATCGTGTCGAGCCGGCCCAAGCCCCCTTCTGGGCCTCATTATGGCATCGCCTACGTGTTCTTCACGGCGTGCGCCGGTCGCGTGGGGCCGGTCGAGGACGAGGGCACAGGGAGCGCCGGATCGTTCCCGCTCGGGTGTTTTGACGACAACGGCAACAGGCTTGGGACCGAGAGCTTCGTGCCCGGGTACACCCAAGTGTACGTGTACGAGGATGGGCGGCAGAATCAGAACCCGGTGGCGGCGGGGCTCACGCTCGACGACGAGGTCATCGAAGAGACCACCACGGATTTCCCGGAGATCGACGCGTGTCCGGTGAGCCAAGACGATCGGCGCGGGCCGCCCTCGTGCGGCAAAGAGGACCCTTATAAGACGTGTACTGCTTACACGATTGACGTCAAGGTGGACGACACCATCGCCGAGCTCGACGGTGACTCCAAAGACGCCGAGGGCAACCCGCTCCGCGAGGTGGTGTGGGTCGATTACTTCGCCGACAAAGGCACGCTCGACGCGGACGTGCGTTTGGTCAACGACGCGACCACGGGGCTCACCGACGAGCACAGCGCGCGTTACATCGCGCCTCCCGAGTCCGGGGACGTCATCATTTGGGCCGTCTTGCACGACAACCGCGGCGGATCCAGCGTTATCCGGCGGTTCTTGCACGTCAAGTGAGCGCGGGCTTCTGCGGCGCGCCTGGGCGTGCTATCGTCGGTGCATGTCGACAGAAGAGCTTCTCGCCCAGGTGCTGAGGTTGCCTCGACAAGAGCGCGCTCGGCTCGCCGAGGAGGTCCTCGTGAGCCTTGAGGAGCCCAACGACGAGGACGTTGCGACCGCTTGGGCCGGTGAGCTGGAGCGCCGCTCGCGCGACGTTGCGGAGGGAAGAGCGCAAACGATCGAGTGGGGCTCCGCCCGCGAGGAGATTCTGCAGGAGCTCGAGGAGCGCCGTGCGCGTCGAACTGCACTCTAAAGCGCGCGCTGAGCTTCGAGACGCAGCGCTCTGGTATGAGGAACGACGGCTGGGGCTGGGAGGCGAGTTTGTAGCGGCGCCCGCTGTACTGGCTGTCGCGCGCATTTTAACAATCTCCTTCGAGCTCACCACACTCAGCCCTTCGGTGATACCCGCTCTTCAACCCGTTTGCACGCTTGACGCGCCGCGGGTTCGGGGGAAGGATCGTTCGTCGGTTCCTTGTTATGATGCGACTCTCGCCCTCACAGCGGACCGCCTTGGGGGACAGCCTGATTCGGGGCTTTGTCCTGCGGGCGATGGCGCACGTCGAGCGCGCCTATCCCGAGGTGATCTTCGATCGCGCGCCCGAGGAGATCGAGCGCATGCTCCGCGGCCTGATCGACGAGGCGCGGTCCTTCGGCCTCTCACGCGAAGACACGGTGGGCAGGTTCATCGATTATCGGTGCGAGCTGGGGGAGCGGTTCTACGAGGCGCCCGCGTGGGCGTGGACCGCCGCGATCCTCCGCGACAAAGAGCGGAGCGAGCGGGAGAAGATCGACGCTCTCGATGAGCTGCTTTACGGCGGCCCACGGCTGCCGCCGGAGACGAGGTGACCTATGCCCGAAACCACCGATCCCATCCGCGATCTCGGACAGATCAAGACGCCCAAGGTCTCGTCGACGCTCTCGGAGCAGGGGGTGAATCAGGCGTACATGAACGAGATCCAAAGCCGCATCGCGAAGATCGACGCCGCGACGGCGGAGCTCGAACGGCGCAAGACCGACCCAAACTTCAAGGTCCAAAGCGGGCGCGACGCAGCGGGCAAGGCCATCACTCAGCTCGGGGAGGCCAAGAAGGTGCTCAACGACGAGCTCGCGCTCCGGCAAAAGCTCGCCGCCGGCGATCCGACGCCGGAGGAGGCGAGGGCCAACCTCAACACGTTCCGCAAGGCCAACCCCACCTATTACACGCGCGGAAAGGTCGGCGATCCGTGCTTCCCGTGCGTAGCAGAGACGGTGCCGCTGGTCCGGTACGGTTCGCTGCCAGGCTTCGGGCGATACGTCCTCTATCCAGACGGGACCGTCAAGGTGGGCAATCAACCGTGGCGCAACAACAACCCAGGCAACATCACCGACAAGCCCCCTCGCTACGGCGCCATCGGGCACAACGGCACCTTCGCCATCTACCCCGACGAGGCGACGGGCAAAGCAGCGCTGGACACGAAGCTCCATCAGGCGTCGTGGCAGCAGCTGAGCGTCGAAGACGCGATGAACAAATACGCGCCGCCCAACGAGAACGACACCGAGGGGTACATCAACCGGCTCACCACCGACACCGGCGTGTCCCGCGACACCTTGCTCTCGGCCCTGACCCCCGAGCAGATGACGGCGTTCCAAAACACGATTATGGACGTCGAGGGCTTCAACGCCACCGGACAGACGTACAACGTGAACGATCCCAACGCCCCTGCCCCGATCCGGGCGCTCGGGGGCGGCGGAGGTGGATGACCTCAGAAGCCCGTGGATGGCTGCTCCTTCATCACCACCACCAACGACCCCTCCCGTGTGAGCCCCGGCGGTTCGATCCACACATCATCTCCCTTCGCCGCGCGCGCGGCGAGCGATGGACCAGCCTCCACGCTCATGACCTTTGCATCGTCCGGGGGCGCGATCTCGCCGCGCCGGCGCATCGCGTGGGCCAACGCATCTTCGTCTCGCAAGTCTACCTCATAGACGAAGCTCTCCGCCGCGAGCCCGTGCGCGCTCGGCGCAGGGCCTTTGACGCGCAGCCTGCCAAAGCGGGTGTGAACACGCAGGCTCTTGCTCCCCCATTGGGTCACGCCGCGTTGGGCCCGGGCCTTGAGCGCCTTGAGCGTGAGGGCTTTGACCATCGCGCCGGCGCCCAAGCCCTCTCGAAGAGCGATGAGCGAGACGCCCACCACGACCCCTGATTCAATCGATGGAGCTGCGTAATACGCTGCTACGATCTCGTCTCCGTCGACCAACATGCCAATCGCGGCCGGCATCAAATACAGGTCTGCCAGCACCCAGCCGGGGAGCGAGAGCGGGCCCGTAAAGCGAGCCTGGTTCGCGGCGAGGTACCGCGCGACCCAACCGTGCTCCACGCCCGCGTCCAAGAAGCGTGCGGTGGCGCCATAAGGGCACAGGTCGAGCGAGGCGGCGTTCTCGCGATACCCCATCATCACGAAGGAGAGCGAGGGGTGCGCCCCGAAGAACGTTTGGACGATCTCAAGCATCGGCCAAGATCCGGGCTCGTTGTGCGCGATAATCGTGCTCCTCGGGGATGTTCAAACGGCCCTCGGCGACCCGCGCCCGGCTCACGAGGCACCGCGACGCTCCCCCCGCCTTCTCGCAGAGCTCCACCATCGGCAGCAACGTGACCTCGACGCCGAGGCCCTTTACGTAATCGACCACACGAGAGGGCGTGAGGTGCGGGGCGAGGAGCGCGCGACCGATGGGGAGGCCGTTGGTCGCGTAGCTCCGAATCTCCTCCACGCTCACCGGATAAAGCGCCTCCCGACCAAAAGCATCTTCGAGCCTCGCGACGCCGTCACCTGCGATCACGTCGGGACAGGCGATCAAGCGCCCTGCCGCGTCGAGCGGCAGGAGCGCCATGTTGCCGTGGAAGGCAGGCTCACGAACTTCGATAACAAGAGCGTTGTCCGGGAAATAAGGAATGACGCCATCGAGCCCCGCGCGATCGGTGCGGCCGCCGTAAAAGAGGATGGTCCTGCCTTGGAATTCGGCCACGTCCCCTTGCGCCTCCCAAACACCGGACGGCAGATCAACCGTCTTGATTCCCATCTTCCCGGCGAGCGCGCGCCAAAGCTCCTTCTCTCCCTGCCGGTGAGGTGCGGCCATGTTTGGGAGGAGGAACCGAAGCTCGCCCTTCACCTCGACCACATGCCCGCACTCAGCCGCATACGGCAGCCCGGTAAGGAGCGTGTCGCGCGGGGGGACGAGGCACACCACGCGCCCGCCGCGCGCTTCGAGGGCGTCCGCGAGCCCGACCCACTCGCGGATGGCGGCGCTCGCGACCACCTGCGGGGCGCTCGCCGACCGGAAATTCGCGCGGCCCCGGAGCTGCCACGAGGGGCCGGGGGGCGACATGAAGAAGAGATCGATCATGATGTGGGAGCCTAAAGCAGATTCGAGCTATCATGCGCTCCCTTTATGAGCGACAAGGCCGAGACCGTCACCGAGATCACCGCACGACACACCTACGGCACATGGCGTCCCCAGCGCGGCTGGAAGCCCATCCACGTCACGCGCGCCGAGGGCTGTTACTTCTGGGACGTCGCGGGCAAGCGCTACCTCGATTTTTCGTCGCAGCTCGTGTGCTCTAACCTCGGCCATCAAAACCAGGCCGTCATCGACGCGATCTGCGCGCAGGCCAAAGACCTCGCGTTCGTGAGCCCCTCGCACACGTGCGAGATCCGCGCGAAGGTCGCGCTGAAGCTGCTCGAGGTGATGCCCAAGGGGCTCGACAAGTTCTTCTTCGCGACGTCGGGCACCGAGGCGAACGAGACCGCGATCAAGATCGCGCGGATGGTCACGGGCAAGAGCAAGATCATCGCGCGCTACACCTCGTATCACGGCTCGACCGCGGGCTCGATCGCGGCGACCGGCGATCTGCGGCGCTGGTTCGCCGAGCCGATGGGCAAGATCCCCGGCGTGATCTTCGCGCCCGAGGTCAACTGCTACCGCTGTCCGCTCGGCCGCACGTACCCCGAGTGCGGCGTGCACTGCGCCGACTACCTCGCGTACATGATCGATCACGACGAGGACGTGGCCGCGGTGATCGTCGAGCCGATCGTGGGCACCAACGGCGTGCTCGTGCCGCCCGAGGAGTACCTGCCGCGCGTCGCCGAGCAGTGCAAGAAGCGCGGCGTGCTCTTGATCGCGGACGAGGTGATGAGCGGTTGGGGCCGCACGGGCAAGTGGTTCGCGGTCGAGCACTACGGCGTCACGCCCGACATCCTCACCACGGCCAAGGGCGTGACCAACGCGGCGGTGCCGCTCGGCGTGGTCGCGACGAGCCGCGCGATCGCGGACTTCTTCGAGGATCACTTCTTCGCGCACGGCCACACCTACGAGGCGCACCCCATCACGCTCGCGCCCGCCATCGCGGCCATCGACGAGTACAAGCGGCTCGACCTCTTGAACCGATCGACGCAGATGGGCGAGCTGCTCGGCCAAAAGCTCCGCGCGCTCGCGCACAAGCACCCTTGTATCGGCGACGTGCGCGGCATGGGCTTGTTTTGGGCGGTCGAGCTCGTCAAAGACCGCACCACCAAAGAGCCCTTCAACATCCCTCAAGACAAGGCCCAAAAGAAGCCGCTCGTCATCGACGCCGTCGCCGCCGAGATGACCAAGCGCGGCGTCACCGTGCTCGCGTGGGTGAGCCATCTCGTCATCGCTCCTCCGCTCATCATCACCGAGGAGCAGATCGACGAGGGCATCGCCGCGCTCGACGCCGCGCTCACCATCGCCGACGAGAAGATCGCGCAAAAAGCGGGCTAACCATGATCGATCGCATCGGGGCCATCGTTCGTTCGGTACGCGAGCGCACGGGCACCTCGCGCGAGGCGCTGGCCCAAAAGAGCGGCGTACCGCTCATGATCCTCGACGCGCTCGAGGGCGGCAAGCGCGGCGCCACGACGCTCCAGCTGACAGACATCGCGTCGGTGCTCTCGCTCGATCCTGTCGCGCTCCTCCGGGGTGTCGAGGCTCCGCGCAGCATTCCGAGCGTGTTTCTGCGGCACAGCGGGGTGCAGGACTTCGACGATCGCGACATGCCGGTGCTCGACGAGGCGCTGGAGCAGGGCCGCGCGCTCACGCGCTTGCAAGCGTTGCTCGGGGAGTCGCGACACGGCACGTTTGCCAATCGCGAGACCGCGGCGCACCGCGGCGAGGCGCCGGCACAAGATGGTTATCGCCTCGCGAGGGAGGTGCGGCTCTGGCTCGGCGTGCCCACGGAGCCGCTCGGCGATCTCGCGCGTTTGCTCGAAGAGCGCTTTTCCATCGCGGTCCTCTCGCGGCGCCTCGAAACGAGCGGCGTCACGGCGTTGTGCGTGCGCGCCGACGCCGTTGCGGTCGTGGTTCTCTCGGCCTTGGATCCGCAACGATCTCAAAACCCGTTGCTCGCCCGCGTGCACCTGGCGCACGAGCTTTGTCACGCGCTCTTCGACCCTTCTTCGGGCGGCGTGCATCTCGTCGTCGACGACGCCGTGGATCGCAAGGGGCAGGCGGCTGAGCAACGAGCAAAGGCGTTTGCCGCGGAGCTGCTCCTCCCGCGCGAAGGCATCCGCGCGATGATCGACGCGGGCAAAGGCACGTTGCGCGAGCCCGGCGCCGCGCTCGACCTGATCGGTCGCGTGCGCAGCCACTTCGGCGCCCCTCATCCGATCACCGCCAACCATCTTTGCAATCATGGTTTCATCGCCGCGGAGCTGCGCGAGTCGCTCGAAGCGGCTACATCGGTGTTGAGCAAAGAGCCCCTCGGGACGACGTTGCCAATGCCCGGAGCGCCCAGCCTGCGCGTCGCTGCGCTCGCCGAGCGCGCGCACCGCGAATGCCTCATCACCGACAGTGAAGCGCGCGGCACCCTGGGCCTCGACAAGCTCGCCGCCTTGCCTTGGGAGGCCGCGTCTTGACGTATTTGCTCGACACGAACATCGTATCGTATTTCCTACAAGCGCAGCGCGAAAAGGATCTCGCGGCGGCGGCGAAGCGCTGCTCGATGGCGGTGGTCGAGGAGGTGCTCCGGGAGCTGCGCGACGATCCAAAGCGCGGCGGCCGTGCCTTCGAGCGATGGTTCGACGCCTCCGGCATTGAAGTAAGGGCGATTCAGCTCGGATCCGAAGCGCACGTGGTCTTTCAATCGCTCTTGAGCCAATCCGCCTCCAATAAAGATCTGGGTGAGCGCGCCAGCATCGCGCTCGCCTCCGAAGATGCCTCCTTGACGTTCGTGTCCAACGACAAAAACGCTCTCCTCATCGCGCTCCGCGAGCTGTTCGCGCCGGGCGAGCGCGCTCTCGGGGTCTCCGTATTCTTGAGACGGCTCTTCGAAGCGCGCTGCATGGACGACCCGCGCGCTCTCGACGCCGTGATGCGACACACCACCATCCCCGAGCCCACGTGGTGGGCAACGTGGTACGCGGGCCTCGCGGCGCCGCTGGCACCGCAACCGGACGCCGATGATCACGCGGCGACGTAAACGTTCACGCGGCGTCGAAGTCCGCGTCGATCGGCGCCCCGCCCGAAATCCCGCGTGACCGGCGCATGCGATCTGCGCTAGATAGCGCATCGCGATGACCTTTCAAAACCTCATCCTGGCGCTCCAGAAGTTCTGGGCCGAGCACGGCTGCTTGATCGTGCAGCCGTACAACTCCGAGGTCGGCGCGGGCACGTACAACCCCGCGACCTTCCTCCGCGCGCTCGGGCCCGAGCCGTGGAACGTCGCGTTCGTCGAGCCTTCGCGCAGGCCGTCGGACGGCCGCTACGGCGAGAACCCGAATCGCCTGCAACAGTTTCACCAGTTCCAGGTCATCCTCAAGCCGAGCCCGCTCAACATCCAAGACCTGTATCTGGAGTCGCTCCGCGCCATCGGCACCGAGCCGCTCGATCACGACGTCCGCTTCGTCGAGGACGATTGGGAGTCGCCCACGCTCGGCGCGTGGGGCCTCGGCTGGCAAGTGTGGCTCGACGGGCTCGAAATCTCGCAGTTTACGTACTTCCAACAGATCGGCGGCATCGACTGCAAACCCGTCTCGGGCGAGCTCACCTACGGGCTCGAGCGCATCTCGATGTACCTCCAAGACAAGGGCAACATCTACGACGTGGTCTATTCGGACACGACGGACAAACCCATCTTGTACGGAGATCTGTACCACCGCGCAGAGTGGGAGTGGTCCACGTACAACTTCGAAGAGGCCGACGTGAACGAACATTTCGCCGCCTTCGATCACTGCGAGGCCGAGGCCAAGCGCCTCCTCGCGCGCCCCGACGGCAAGGCGCTCGTCCTGCCCGCGTACGACTTCGTCGTGAAGGCCGCGCACCGCTTCAACGTGCTCGACGCGCGCGGCGCGATCAGCGTCACCGAGCGGCAGCGCTTCATCGGCCGCGTCCGCGCCCTCGCCCGAGGCGTGGCCGAGGCGTACCTCGCGCAGCGCGAGGCCGCGGGCTTCCCGCTCCTCAAAGCCCCTGCCATCGCCGCGGAGTAAGGGTCCGCTCAAAATAACTCCTACATCGACCGCCGATCCTCTCGCTGCGCCGGGCGGACCCTAAGATATAACGTCGGTATGTCCGACGGCCTCATCGCGAAGGCGCTCGATCAGCTCGTGCGCCCGGACCTCGCCGCGCGCATCGATCGCGTCGCGCACGGCATCAACCCGTATGGCTTCGACAAGTGGGGCTTCTCCCCCGCGCACGCGAAGCGCGCGCTCGCGCTGACCGAGCTCGTCTACCGCCGCTATTTCCGCGTCGAGGCGCACGGGCTCGACAAAGTGCCAAAGGGCAGGGGCCTCCTCATCGGCAACCACTCGGCGCAGCTCGCCTACGACGGCATGATGGTCGCCGCCGCCTTCCTGCTCGACGCCGACCCGCCGCGCCACGTGCGCGCGATGATCGAGAAGTTCTTCCAGAGCACTGCGGTCGTGAACGTCTTCATGGCGCGGAGCGGCCAGCTCACGGGCCTGCCCGACAACTGCGAGCGCCTGCTCAGCGAGGACGAGCTGCTCCTCGTCTTCCCCGAGGGCGCGCGCGGCGGCGGCAAGCTCTACAAAGACCGCTACAAGCTCTTCGACTTCGGCACCGGCTTCATGCGGTTGGCCCTCAAGACCCGATCGCCCATCACCCCGTTTGCGTTCATCGGCGGCGAGGAGGCGTGTCCCTCGTTCTATGACGTAAAGCCCTTGGCCAAGATGCTCGGCTTACCGTATCTGCCGGTCACGCCCACGGTGCTGCCTCTGCCGCTCCCCGCCAAGTGCTCTCTTTGGATCGGCGATCCGCTGTTCTTCGAGGGCAACGGCGACGAAGAGGATCACGACGTGATCGACAAGGTCGAGGTGGTCAAAGCGGCCGTCGCGGCGCTCATCGAACGAGGGCTCTCGGCGCGCAAAGGGGTGTTCCTGTGAAGGTGCTCGTCACCGGGGCGG
The DNA here is from genome assembly GCA_964437785.1 of uncultured Polyangiaceae bacterium. Lineage (GTDB taxonomy): Bacteria > Myxococcota_A > Polyangia > Polyangiales > Polyangiaceae > CAYTJL01. Next base: position 19,171 of record CAYTJL010000090.1, on the reverse strand, counting down.
CGGGGCCGAGGGGGCGCGGCGTCGCCATGCTCCTCGCGGCGAGGGGCGATGAGGTCATCGGCGTCGATTCGGTCGATCCGCCCTCGATTTTGCCAGGTGTGATCACGCTCCGGCTCGACATCCGCAAACGCACCTTCGAAGATCTGATCCGCCGCGAGCGCTTCGACGCCATCTGCCACGCCGCGGTCCACGCGGGCTTTCGGCTGCCGCAGCCCGAGCGCCACCGCCTCAACATCGAAGGATCGCAGAAGGTCATCGCCAACGCGGCGAGCCACGGCGTCAAGAAGCTCGTGGTGGTGAGCCACGCAGCGATTTACGGCGCCTTGGCCGATAACCCCTGCTTCATGACCGAAGACGCGCCGCCGTCCGTGGGCCGCTCGTTGCCCGAGCTTCAAGACGTGGTGACGGCCGACCTCATCACGACGGCGGCCATGGTCAAATATCCATCGCTCGAGATCGTGACGCTCCGCCCGGTCAACTGCCTCGGCCCCACCTCGCGCGACACGCTCGCGCAGGTCTTGAGGCTGCCCGTCGCGCCGTCGGTGCTCGGCTACGATCCCATGATGCAGGTGATCCACGAAGAGGACCTGTCGCGCGCCATCGCCGCCGCGCTCACGCCCGGGCTCAAAGGGGTTTACAACGTGGTTGGGCCGGGCGAGGTGCCGCTCAGCGTGCTCATCGCCGAGGCGGGGAAGAGGCCATTGCCGCTCCCCGGCGCGCTCCTCGGCATGATGCTCGGCCACTTTGGCCTGCCGGACGCGGGCAAAGGGGTCATCGAGTTCTTGAAGCACCCTTGTCTGATCGACGGATCACGGTTCAGAGAGGCGGCGCGGTTCTCGCCGATCCACGATCTGGTCGCCACCTGCAGGAGCGTCCGCGAAGGCGGCTAATGGCCCGTCGAGATCAACGGGCCATCAAGCTTTGGCGGGCTGGTCGGCGAGGCGGATCTCGCCCATCCGATCGGGGTGCTTGCCCTTGATGTCCCGATAAAAGGACTGGAGGATCGCCATGTCCGCGTCGATGTGGCCGCTCGGATAGAACACCTCGCCGAGCCCGCCGCGCTTCTTCTCGAAGTCCAAGAAGCCGAGGATGATAGGCACCTTGGCCCCCACCGCGATGTAATAAAACCCCGTCTTCCACCGCGCCGCGCGCGACCGCGTGCCCTCGGGCGGGACGAGGATCAAGAGCCGCTCGCGCTCATTGAGCACGCTGACCACCTGCGCGACGAGGTCGTGCCGCGCGCGCCTATCGACCGGGATGCCGCCGAGCCACCGCAGCAAGGTGCCAAACGGAGGATCGAAGAGCGTGTGCTTGCCGAGCCACGCGATGTCGAGATCGAGCGAAAACGCGATGGCGAGCGAGAAGGGAAAGTCCCAATTGGAGGTGTGCGGCGCCGCGACCACCACCGCCTTGGGCACGTCCGGCGCCCCGCCCTCGATCTCCCACCCAAACGCCTTGAGCCAAGCGTCGCCGACCGCGCGACGAAAGGTACGATAGAGCGAGCCCGCCATGGTGATCGACCTATTGATCAGCCCCGGAGCCTTGTCACGTCACGCTTTTGTCACAACACGTATCCATCATCGACGACCAGCTCGACGCCCGTCACATGACATGACGCGTCAGATGCCAAGAAGGCGACCACCTCGGCCACCTCGCGCGCCTCGGCCACCTTGCCATGAGGGCCGGCCAGCGCGGCAAACGCAGCATCTTCCGAGCCGAGGTCGCGAACCATCGTTTGAAAGAAAGGCATCGATCGCCACATCGCCGTCTTGACGCCCGCCGGGCTCACCACGTTGACGCGCACCGCCACGTCCGCCTCGCGACACTCTTTGGCAGCCGTCTTGGCGAGCGCCGTGAGCGCGGCTTTGCTGGTGGAGTAAGCGGCGGCGCCGGCCGAGAGCCGGACGCCCGAAGCAGATCCGATGAGGACCACGGCGCCGCCCCGATCGCGCATGGCGCGGATACCATGTTTGATGGCCAAGAACGCGCCGTCGAGGTTGACCGCGAGCACGCGGCGCCACTCATCGAGGCTCGTCTCGTGGACCGGGCTCGCGGCCGAGATGCCCGCGCAGTGCGCCACGACATCGAGCTTGCCAAACGCCTCTTGGACAGCGACCATCGCGCGCTCCCACGCGGGCTCGTCGCGCACGTCGAGGCAGATGCCTTTGGCGCGCGAGGAGGGGAGTCCGCGGGCGACCTCGACCGCGCCGCCCTCGTTCACGTCGGCGCACAAAACGCTCGCGCCCCGCTCGGCGAAGAGCGCCGCCGTCGCCGCGCCGATGCCCGACGCAGCCCCGGTCACCAGCGCGACACGGCCTTCAAACGATGCCATCGAGGTTTCCTATTTACTTTTTGAGGACGACCGGGCGGCCGGCGACGGGCTCGTCGCGGAGGAGCACCAGTGTGTCGATCTTCTTCTTTTTGTCGGAGACGAGGACGGTGCCCGCCAGGTTGAAGGCGAGCTCCCACGCGACCGTCTCTTCGCTGGAGAAGAACGCCATGGTGGAGTCGCACGCGGGGAGGTCCTTTTCGAGCGTCTCGCCGGTGTGCGAGAGATCGGGCCCGGCGAAGCCCTTGCGCTGGCGCTTGCCGAGGCCGCCTTTGAACGGCCAAACCGCGGTCGAGAGGTCTTTGAGGACCATCACCGTGACCGAGCACGCCGGGGGGGACGAGATGCGGTTCGGCGGCGTGACGGTGATCTCTTTGGGGAGGTCGTTGCGGCCATCGGTCTTGATCAGGACCTTGGGCGCGCCCGCCTCGCCGAGCTCGGCCACGACCGCGGCGACGTGCGGGATCTTGGCTTTTTTGTCGGCGATGATCGTGACCTGTTGGCTGTTGATGGGCAGGCCTTTGATGATCTTGGTGAGCTTCTCGGCGGCGCCCTGCTCCGTCATGTTGACGCGGCTGCCCCCGATATAGGGCCCGTCGCTGTCGACGCTGATCGACGGCATCGAGGCGGGCTTCGGGGGAGCCTGCGTTTGCGCGGGCGCGGCTTCCGCGGAGGCGCTCGCGGACGCGGCCGCCCCTTTCTTGGGAGGATCGTCGCAGCCCAGCACGAGGAGCATCGGGAGGAGGGAGAGCGCACGTCGCATGGCGGCTACCTATACGACAAGCGCCCCCTACCGCCAAGAGACCTCCCCCTCGATCGCGCGCTCCCAGTTTCTCCCGTCGAACGTAGAGAGCCGGAGGCTCGCGAGATCGATCCCGTCGAGGCAACGGACGTTCACGTCGACCTTATCGGGGTCGGACCGCGGCGTGTAAAACGGGTGGACGCCGCACGTGCTGCAGAAGGTGTGTTTGGCCGTCTTCGTGTTGAATTGATACGTGGTGATGTCGTCTTTGCCGGCCACGAGCTCGAAGTCCTCGGGAGGCACGATGAGATGGATAAACCCCTTCTTGGTGCAGATGGAGCAGTTGCAGATCGTCGCCTTGTCGAGATCCCCGTGCACCACCATCCGCACCTTGCCGCAGTGACAGCCGCCCTCGTACCTCGCCTTTGCCATGTGCGCTCTCCTCGCGAGGCATGGTAGAAGCCCCGCATGATCGAGGGAAGACCCAGCATCACCGCCGCGCTCGTGGCCGCACCTACCCGATGCGACAACGTAGCCACGGAGGTTCTCCCTTGACACCGGACAAGGGAGACCTAGTACACTTCCCTTCGCCATGCCGACCGAGTCTCAGCTCTATAAAAATGCGGTCGCTCGTTTCACAGATCCAAGAAAATGGCAAGATACATCCGCTCAGATTGCTCTCGTGAAGGGGCCAAATCCGCTGAATCATTCTGGCGCAGCGATCGTGGAGATGATCCAGACTGAGCACCAGCTTTCGCCCGATCCTACCTCGGGGGATCCTGCTCATCTGCACCCGCTCTTGACCGAGCTCTGCTCCTTGGATTGGACCCTCCCGCCTAAAGAGATCGAGAAGCACTACAGGAACACAATGGACTCATTTACCCTGCGGGGCCGTCCGTTGGCGAAGGTTCCATCGAAGCTGTTTCGGTACTTGAACGGCCCTGCGGTCTTCTCCAGGATCTGTGACGTGCTCCAGGCAGCAGGACATTCCGCCATAGCTGCGACCATCCGTCGCGACTACGCGCGGGCGAGGAGGGGCGATCCCAGTGTAACGTGGGATCATATACTAAGGCTCGTTCAGGATAAGCATGTGTGGGGGTTGTTCCCTCGAAAAAACCTCCGTCTTTCCGGGGGGAAGGCGACATTTGTCACGTTTGACGATCCATCCCATCCGTTCCCAAGGAACAGCGCTGAGGCGCTCCACCGAGCGCTCGCACTCTGGAAATTCAGAGAGCCCTGCTTCGTAGAAGTCATCATTTTTCCACGCTCAATCCATGTGCTCCAATTTCCTACTTTGGCTGATGCGGGTTGGTTTCGTTACTTCAAAAGCGCGCTGCCGTCCGAGGCGCACGGGTGGACGAAGCCGCACGATCTGTCTCTACCCCGTCAGCCGGAGGCTGTCATGGACAGCCCGACCTGGGCAGACATCGATGACCCCACTCACCTACGTATCGTACCCAAATGACCACGCCCTCCGGAGCTAATATGAGCCTCAAACTTCAGCGCGATGAGAGTGGGCACATCGACCTGGACGTGTTTGGGCAAGGTCTCTCCGTCAAGGAATTCGCCGTATGGATTCGCTCACGGTGTCAAGGGAACGACGAGCTTTGGGCGACCGACGAGGATAGCCAGGAGCTCCCGCACGAGGTCTTCGTCGATCTCTGGATGAGATCGATCGACGATGGCCCTATTCGGCAGTGCATGGACCGAGCTTGCGCAGTGCTCGTTGAAGAGGCGTGGAGCACCCCTGTTGATGCTTGGGCGCTCGAGCTCATCCATCTCATCACCATCATCCGTCCCGCTAGCGTCCAGCCCTTCTTCAACTCCTCTGTCGTACGCTTCCCCGCGCCTAAAGGTCAAGAGGTCATGCTCCCGTGGCTCCAAGCGGCAGCGGCATATCCAAATCAAAGCGCGGTGCTCGATGTCTGGAAGCATTTGATCGAACAGGACTGCTATTCGCAGTTGGCCTATTTCGCGCTTTGCCACGACATGGAGATGGCCATTCAATATCTTCCTCGCTATTATCATTCCATGCGAGTTGACGATAGGCCTTTCCTCCTCCGCGAAGCGCTCCGCGAAATTTTTGATCGCAACGATGTTGAAGCAAGAAATTTGCTCGCTTCTTCGTCTTGTCGAGGACGTTTCGCAGATGAAGAGGGGCTCTGCGAAGCAGTCAACGTTTCGCTCGAAGAATTGGGACGGGCGCCTGTGTTTAAGAATAACAAGCGTACCATTTTTGATCCTGAAGCCGTGAGCAGAGCAAATCGTCCAGTTTACAAACTGAAACTGCACGAGGAACATACTCAATGATTATCGGCAAGCTCGTGGAGCGGGCGATCCATGTGTCGGCGAGCGTGGCTTCTTTCCTGCTTCGTGTCGAATCGGTGCTCAAGGAAGGTCGTCCGCCTCATGCTCAATCGATCCAATTGGCGCCGGAGGACACCTCACCGGAGGATCTCCTTACGGCTGTAAGCGATGTCGAGTCGGGCCTTGAGTTGGGCGCATGGTCGAGCCGGCTGAATGAGTGTTTTTCCGCCGAGCAAGTGGAGCCTATCAAACAGCGCCTCGCCGGCTTGGTGCTCCGAGAATGGGCATTGCGGGGTGGCCATGCCAGGCGGCCGGACATTTTGGCGCTCACATGCCAATTGCTCACCAATCCAGACGTCCCTTATATGTATGATACGGTGCGGTTCGTCGTCGTACTGACCCTCCGATCGCGCTATGATATCCCTTACGATTTAAACACGTTGCGCGCGCTTCGGGCAAGCTATGACGATCTGGCTGCTCGCTTCGCTGTGCAGAGCCGCAGGCAGCGCAAAGATGCGAGTCGGCATGAGACGTTTCTGCTGGATTTGCTTTGCTTGAAGCGATGGGTGCATCGATCGTTGGATTCCAGCAATGTCGTCGCGCTCAATAATTCGTTTCAGCGATTTCCACTTGGCGTAGCCCTCAATGGGTCGCGAAACTTTGGGAGTGGCGACTGGCCTCAGCTCGACGGCGCGCTCCCTGACTTTGCGAGCATCCTGAATCTCGCGTTCAGCCAACCCACTGGCGTCCCAGGCTTGGATGAGATCCTCAGTGGCTTTGTCCCTTTGATGGCGGATCGCCCAGCCCCCAAGGGTGGAGGGCTCGTAACGTTTATCGCTGGCCCTCCGGGGTCCGGGAAGACGAGCCTTTGCTTGGCCATCACCTCCAAAATGGCGGAGCTTGGATCCATCACGCGGTATGTGACAACGGAGGAGATGACCCTGAGTGTCGAGGCGAAACGTTCTGCGATCGTTGCTTCTTGGCAAGGCGTTGCTTGGCCAAAGTCGCAACATGCGGACACTAACTTTGCCATTGTAGATGGCCAAGGTTTTGACGATCTCATGGCGCTCAAGGACAAGCTCACGAAGGAGCTTAAACAGGACACCACCGAAGCTACGGCTGACTCGGTGCGTGGTCACCTGTATCTTCCTTTCCCCAGGGTCGTTGCGATCGACAGTCTTACCGCGCTGCTCCAACGCGCGGATCACGGGCTCGTTGGATACTCAGAACGCCGCAATATGAGCGATATCTTGAACGAGCTGAGAGAGCTTGGGGCGTGCGTCTTTCTGGTTGGCTCGCCGCAAGACTGCGACGATGAGGGGCTCTCCTACCTTGTGGACAATGTTTTTTTTCTCGGCACGGACAACTCGCCAGCCCCTCGCCACCCCATCCGTACGATGGAGGTTCAAAAAACCAGGTTACAAACGAGCTGTCGGGGGACGCATGTCTTTCACCTCTCGGGCCACGAAGGATGCTCCGTCAGCCCCTCGCTGCATGCCGCACTGAGAAGTGTCAAAGGTCGTTTGCCTCCTGACGGCGACGGAAAGACGCGCGCTGTCTTGTGGGCGCCGGAAAGGGCGACGCAACTCGACTTGCCCATGAATCTCGAAGACTCGCCAAAGCCTCGGAGGGGCGCCCTCACGATTCGTGAGAGGTCACAGGTCTTGCTTTATGGGCGGGGATCCAGCGGTAAAGCACGCTTCGCAATGGCGCTCGCGTTCGAGCCACGCGTGAGCAACGAACCTAGTGAGAAGTGGGCTGAATACCTCCAAGCGCACGCCGACAAAAAGCGAGAGATCACCCCTTTGGAGCTGAGGTTGCTCGAGCGTTCGCGCGTGTTGGTGGTGAGCTTCCTTTACGGAAAGGATTACTATCGACCGCTCGTGAAAGACCTCTTCAAGTACAGATTTAATAATGAGCATAAGCATGACGTCGATTCATACGTAACCACTTTGGACCTCTATCCGGGATATATCGATCCAGAGACCTTGATTTCAAGAGTTAGACGGCAGATTCGCAGTGGGCGCCTCGCAGGGAGGCCGTACACCACGGTGATCTTGGACGGCGTCCATAATTTGTTGCTCCAATTCCCGCTCCTCGAAGGGGAGCCGCTGCTTTGGCCTACATTGTTTCGTATCTTTCGGGCTGAGGGGATTGACGCCATCTCCACGTTCACGTTTTTCAAGGTTGACCAGTTCGCAGGGTCGAAGGAACCGCTCATCGATCGAGCGGAGACCCCGGTTCTTACCGGCTCGGATCATATCTTTTTTCAGCTTCTTGTGGGGAATTGCGATTATACCTTCTTGATCGAGCGCCCTACCGATACGACCAAACGCATCCCCCCGGATTGGACGCATGTCCGGCTCGCCAGCTCGCTGGATGGCGAAGTTACGGTGCCGTTCGAGTTTTGGTGGGACATGAGGGAGCTTAGATATAAGCAAAAAGATTCGTAGGAGAGTCGGTGACATCGGGCCGCCCTCGTACCTCGCCTTTGCCATGTGCGCTCTCCTCGCGAGGCATGGTAGAAGCCCCGCATGATCGAGGGAAGACCCAGCATCACCGCCGCGCTCGTCGCCGGTCTCCGCGCGCTCTACACCGCGCAGCCCACGCCGAGGCGGCTCGGGGACGATCCGTACGCGGCCTCGCTCGTGCCGCTCCCGCTCGCGTTCCCGGCGAGGCTCGTCGCGCGCGCGCCGTGGGCCGGCGAGGCCGTTCACAACGCGCTCGGGCTCGCCTCGCTCGGCATCTCGTGGAACATCCCGCTGCGGACGCGGGCCATCGACGACGCGTTGTGCGCCGCGATCGAGGGCGGCGTCCGGCAAACGGTGCTCCTCGGCGCGGGCCTCGACAGCCGCGCGCTGCGCCTGCCCGCGCTCCAAGGCACGTCCGTCTTCGAGGTCGATCACCCGAGCACCCAACGCTATAAGCGCGCTCGCCTCGCCGCGATCGGCGTCGCTCCGCCCAAAGGCCTCACGTACGTGGCGATGAGCTTCGAGCGCGATTCGCTCCGCGAGCGGATGATCGCGTCGGGCTTCTTGCCGGACGAGCCCTCGTTTTGGATTTGGGAAGGCGTGGTGGTCTATCTGACCCGCGAGGCGATCACGAGCACGCTGCGCGACGTCGTCGCGCTCTCCGCGCCCGGCACGAAGCTCGCGGTCACCTACACTCCGCCGTTCAACAGAGTCATCCGCATGGCCGAGCCCTTCGCGCAGATGCTCGCCGCCATGGCCGGGGAGCACGTGCGTTCGTTCCTGGCGCAATCCGAGATGGCCGCGCTCCTCGGCGACGCAGGGCTCTCGGTCGTGGACGACGCTTCGACCAACGATTGGGCGAGGCGTTATTGGCCCTCGCTCCGCGGCCCCGCGAGCCCGCTCGTCGAGCGGCTCGCCATCGCGGCGCGGTAGCGCGTCTCTTTTTTTGACGGCGCGCTGTAACTCCCGCCGACAAGAGGCCACTATCGGCGCGTGGCCTCGCTCCATGACCTGACCTTGACCTCGCCGATGTGGGCGACCGAGGTCTGTCCCGCGCCCGATCCGCGACGGGCCGCGGCAGAGGCCATGATCGCGCGCGCCCAGCGGGGCGACGAGGCCGCGCTCCGCGATCTGTACGCGGAGCACGCGCCCTCCATCCTGCGCTTCTTGACGGATCTCATCGGCGACCGCGCGGGCGCCTCGGACGCGACCCAGGAGACCTTCGTCCGGGCGTTTCGCCGGCTCGACACGCTGCGGCCAGGAGCGGGCTTTGCCCCGTGGCTCTTCGGCATCGCCCGCCACGTGGCGATGGAGCAGCGAAGGGCCCGGCGCCGGCGCGAGCGCGTCTTGGTGCACGAGCGCGAGGAGCCCGAGGACAGGGCCGACACGGGCGGATCGCCGGAGGCGACGCTCCTCGGCCGCGAGGCGGCGGCGGTGCTCTCACGCGCGCTCGAGACGCTCTCGGAGGAGCGGCGCGCCATGTTGATCCTCCGTTTGGATCACGGCCTCTCGTATGAAGAGATCGCGACCACGATGGAGTGCTCGGTGGCTAAGGCCAAGGTCGAGGTCCACCGAGCGAGGCAATCGTTGCGAGAGGCGTTGTCGGCGTACGGAGCGAACGTGCCATGAACCCCTGTGACCTCCATCGGATCGAGCAATGGGTGTACGGCGAGCTCGACGACGCAGCGTCCGCCGCCGTCCGCGATCACCTCACCTCGTGCCCCGCCTGCGCGCGTGAGGCAGGGCTCTTCGAGCGCGAGCGGAGCCTTTTCACGCGGCGCGCGGCGCAAGGTGCCTTTGCGCCTCCGCCGTTCGCGGAGGTGCTCGCGAGCGTCCACGCGGCCCCGGCCGTGCAAGCGCCTTTGCCCATCCCCATCACGGCCGCGCGGCGCCCGCGTCGCATCGGGCTCATCCTCTCTTCGCTGCTCCCGGTCGCCGCGGCCTTCGCCTTTGCGCTGATCGCAGGCCGAGATCGGGTGTCCCCCTCGAACAGCGGTGTCGTGCTCGCGCCCGGCCCCGCGTGTTACGAGGGTGGGCCGTTCTCGGCCGAGCTCGCCGCGCTCGACGACAAAGACATGGACCCTGTCGCGATCACGGCCGAGCCCGCGGTCGCCGCGATGGAGAGGCGTTATGCGGCCTGCCTCCTCTCCTCGCCCATGCAGATGGGCGTCATCACCGCGCCTCCCTCCGAAGGATGCAATTCGAGTGTAACCTGTGAGCCCCTCCGGCCAAGTGAGCATGGGTCCTGCGATGGGCAGGCCGGAGGAGGAGATCATCCATGAAACGAGCGCTGCTGTCTGTCTTCGCGTTGGGCCTCATTACGTCGCTCGCCGGCGCCTGCGCGCGCGCGCCCGAGGACGACCGCGCGCCCGTCGCCGAGGCCAAGCAAAAGACGGTTGTCCATCGCGTCTCCATCGAAGGCGCGCCGGCCATCGGCGACGCCGCGGCGCCCGTCACGCTGGTGATGTTCACCGATTACGAGTGTCCGTTTTGCAGCAAGGCCGACGCGACCGTCAATGAGCTTCGAAAGCAATATGGAAAGAAGCTCCGCGTGGTGGTGAGGAGCTTCCCGCTCGCCTTCCACAAGCACGCTCGCACCGCGGCCATCGCCGCGCGGGCGGCGGGCGAGCAGGGCAAATTCTGGGAGATGCACGCGCGCCTCTTCCGGGACGGCAAGAAGCTCGACGACGCCGCGATCGACCGCATCGCCGCCGAGCTCGATCTCGACATGGATAAGTTCCATGCCGCGATGAAGAGCCGCGCGATGAGCGACGCCATCGATCGCGATCAGGCGATCGGGCGGTCGCTCGACGTGCGCGGCACGCCCGCGTCGTTCGTCAACGGTCAACGCGTCGAGGGCGCCCAGCCCATCACCGCGCTCCGCGCGCTCATCGATCAAGAGCTGGAGAAGGCCGACGCGCTCATCGCCAAAGGCACTCGGCCCGCCGACGTGTACGAGGCCGTGATGAAGGACGCGGTCGTCCCGAGCCCGAGCGGCGAGGCGGCTGACAAGCCCACCGCGGGCGACCATGCCGATGATCCGGGCTGCGGCTGCAAGGGGGACGAGGATCCGGCCGCCGCCGCCGAGGACGACCGCATCGAAGAGGTGAAGATCAACGGCGCTCCGTTCCGCGGCCCCGCGTCGGCGCCCATCACCGTCGTTGTCTTCTCGGAGTTCCAATGCCCCTTCTGCGCGAGGGTCGAGCCCACGCTCCGCGCGCTCGAAGAGGAGAACAAGGGGCGTATTCGGATCGTGTGGAAGCACAACCCGCTCCCCTTCCACGAGCACGCCTCGCTCGCGGCCAAAGCCTCCATCGCGGCCGCGGAGCAGGGCAAATTCTGGGAGTACAAGGACGCGCTCTTCGCGCACCAAGACGCGCTCGATCGCAAATCGCTCCTCGGCTACGCGCAGTCGCTCGGGCTCGACGTGGCGCGGTTCGAGCGCACGATGGATGATCCCAAGAGCGCCGAGACCATCGCGGGGGACGCGGCCGAAGGCGCGCGCCTCGGCGTCCAAGGCACACCCACGTTCTTCATCAACGGCCGGCGCCTCATCGGCGCTCAACCCATCTCGGCGTTCAAAGCGGTGATCGCGCGCTCGACCAAGTGAGCGCCGCTCGCCCGAGGGCCTGAGCCCGCTTGCCCTTTTGCGCGTGTTCCCCTAGTCTCGCGGCGAATGCCCCTCTTTCGCCGCGGAGACGGAGACTACGTCAGCAAGGTGCCGGCCTATCGCCGCATCATGCCCTTCATCATGCCGACGCGCACCGAGTCGGCGGTGTACTTCGAGCAGCTCATCGACGCGACGCGGGGCATCGCGTATCTGGCGGAGTGGAACGAGCGCTTCCCCGATCGCAAGATCACGTTCCTTCATCTCTTGATGTACGGCGCGGTCCAATCGCTCCACGAGCGCCCGCGCCTCAACCGCTTCACCATCGGCGGGCACCTCTATCAGCGGCGCGGCATCTGGATCAGCTACTCTGCCAAAAAGGCCTTCGACGACGACGCTCCCATCGTCGTGCTCAAGCAGCGGTTCGACCCGGCCATGAGCTTCGCCGCGATGGTCGATCACATGTACGGCGCGCTCCGCGAGGGGCGCTCCGACAAGAAGAGCCACGTCGACAAGGAGCTCGCCTTGTTCCTCAAGGCGCCTGCGCCCGTGCTGCGCGTCGGCGTGCGCCTCCTCCGCTGGCTCGACGCGTGGAACCTCCTGCCGGCGAGCTTCATCGAGCCTGATCCGATGTACGCGAGCCTCTTTATCGCGAACCTCGGCAGCGTAAAGCTCGCCTCGGCGTATCATCATCTCTACGAATATGGCACCATCCCGTTCTTCGGCGTGCTCGGGCGGCTCGCCGACGCGGTGGTGCCCGGGCCGGACGGGACCGTGCGTGTGCAGCCTCAAATCTCCATCAAGTGGAGCTATGATGAGCGCGTGGACGACGGCCTTTATGCGGCCAAGAGCCTCGATTTGGTGCGCCTCCGCCTCGAAGATCCCGAGTCGTTTTGCGGCCCTGTCCCCGCCGCGGGCGCGCTCTCCGCAGGGGACCAATGAGCGGTCCCTGCCCGTGGGACGGCCTTAGCCCAGGCACCGTCCGCTTCTGCGAGGATAGGCTCTGCGGGTGGGTGGCGGAGCCGTCCAACACGTGGTCGTCGATCGGTTATGTGATCGTCGGTGTGTGGTTGATGATCACCCACGCTCGCAAGGCGCGGGACGCGCGCCTCTGGGCGGTGGCTGCGGCCGAGGTGCTCATCGGCCTTGGATCGATGGCGTTCCATGGGACAGGCACCTTCGCGGGCGAGCTCATCGATCAAGCCGGGATGTTCATGCTCTCGTGCCTCACGCTCTCGTACGCGGCGGGCAAGGCGCGAAAGCTCTCCGGCGCCCAGACGACGGCGCTCTACGTCGGGACCACGGTCGCGAGCACGTTGTCGCTCCTCCTCGTGCGGCCGCTCGGGATTCCGCTCTTCGCGCTTCAGCTCGTCGCCGGGCTCGGCTGGGAGGTCATCCAGTGGCGGAGCGCCGAGGACAAGGGCCCTTATCGGTGGCTCTTCATCGGGCTCGGCATCTTCGGCGTGTCGTTCGTCATTTGGGCGCTCGACATCTCCAAGGTCGTTTGCAAGCCCGACAATCACCTCATCACCGGACATGCGGTGTGGCACGTGCTCAACGCGATCTCGATCGAGCGGCTTTATCGCTTTTATGCGGCGTCGTTCCGGCGTTGAGCGGCGTGGGACCACGCGATGCGATAGCTCATCCTTGGTTATCGCGCTCGGCTACCGCCTCCAACCAGGAGGGGAGATCCTCGTGATCGACCAGCTCGGCGCGGCCTTCGCGGATGTCCGTCAGGATGGCATCACACGCGTCGCGCTGTTCGGCCGTGAGCAGCGACCCGCTCGGCGCCCTGTCGAGGGCCTCGGCGACCGGATCGCGGGCAACGACGGCTGCGTTGTTGGGACGGCGCATACGTCAAGGGGTATCACGGATCACGCCATTGGGGGGGTTTTGTTTGCGAGGGGAGGGGGCTGAACGCATGAGCGCTCAGAGCATTCGAGAGAATTCTTCTCCGCGGCTTCTCCTCGTTGCGCGCCTCTGCTATAGCCGCCGGCCCGCGCATTTCGACTGTGCGGCAAACGCCTCGGAGAACGCCATGGAGATCATCAAACTGACCGCCTCGCCCCGCTCGGAGAGCGGCAAGAGCCCCTCTCATCGCCTGCGTCGCGAAGGAAAGATCCCCGCGATCGCGTACGGCCGCGAGCTCCCTGCGCAGCAGCTCGCTGTCGTGCCCAAGGCGCTCATCCAGGTCCTCTCGTCGCCTCATGGCCGTAACTCGGTCATCGAGCTCGACGTCGAGGGCGGCGAGAAGCTCACCGTCATGGTGCGCGACTACGCCTACCACCCCATCACCCGCGAGCTCGTCCACGCGGACTTCATGCAGGTCAAGCTCGACCGCCCGGTCGACGTCGAGGTGCCCTTCCACTGCACCGGCAAGCCCAAGGGCGTGGTCGTCGGCGGCGTCCTCCAGCAGATCTTCCGCAAGCTGCCGGTGCGCGCGCTGCCCGAGAAGATCCCGGTCTCGATCGAGGCCGACGTGAGCGATCTCGACATGGGCCAGGCCTTCAAGGTGAGCCAGCTCAAGCTCTCCGAGGGCGTCAAGGTTCGCCTCCCCGACGATCAGACCATCGCGGTCGTCGCTGCGCCCGAGAAGATCGTTGAAGAGGCCGCCGCGCCCGGCGCTCCCGGCGCCGCTGCGGCGCCCGGCGCTCCTGCGGCTGCCGCGCCCGCTGCGGCCGGCGGCAAGGCGCCTGCTGCCGCGCCCGCTGCGGCCGGCGGCAAAGCCCCTGCTGCTGCGGCTCCCGCCAAGGCTGCCGCGGCTCCCGCCAAGGCCGAGAAGAAGAAGTAACCCCGCGCTGCCACGCTCAACGAAGGTGGGCCAACGTCTCGATGGCCCGCCCGTAGAGCGCTGCGTTCGACGCGACGAGCCCGTTCAAAAGGCGGAGCTCCGCGCTCGCGTAGTCGATCGGCTCCCCGGACAAGTCCGAGAACCGCCCGCCCGCCGCGACGAGGATCGCCTCGGGCGCGGCCGTGTCCCAGCGCTTCGCGCCGAGCCCGGCGTGCACGTAGAGATCAGCCTCGCCCGTCACCACCTTCGACACCTTCACGCCGACCGATCCGCAGGGCAATTGCCGCTTGATCCCGAGCGCGCTCACGAACGGCGCGACGAGCTTCGGCAGGTGCGATCGCGAGACCATCAACGTGGCCTCGGAGGGATCCGAGACGTCCGACACGCGGAGCGGCGATCGCACGCCCGTCGCGCTCTCGACGAACGCCTCACCGCCGACGACGCCCGCGAAGACCGTGCCCTCGGTCGGCCGCACCACCACGCCGAGCGCGGCGCGGCCGTGGATGCCGAGGCCGATCATCACCGCAAATTCGCCGTTTTTGTCGACGAATTCGCGCGTTCCATCGACCGGGTCCACGTAGAAGACGCGCTCCTTGGACACGAGCGCGCGGGCCTCGTGCTCGGTCGCGGGCGCGCTCTCTTCGGCGACGATCGCGTCGCCCGGGAACGCCTTCGCGAGCGCCTCGGAGATGAGCTCGTTGGCCGCGCGATCGGCCTCGGTGACCGGATCGTTCCGGCCCTTCATCGCGACCGAGAAGGGCCTTTGATAGATCGCGAGGACGAGGTCGGACGCGCGCTTGGCGATCGCGATCACCTCGTCGAGATCACGCGCGAGCGCGCTCACACGAGCACCCCCGACGTCTTGAGCCGCGCGCCGAGCTCGGCCATCACCGTGTCGCGCAGGTACGGCGGGCCGCTGCCCGCCTCGCGCACGAGCTGATCGAGCTGCGCGACCGATCGCGGGCCGAGCACCGCCGACGAGATGAGCTGGTTCGCGAGCACGAAGCGGAGCGCGGCCGATCGCATCGTGAGCACCGGGCCCGCGATCGCAGGCCGGATCGCGTCGAGCTGGCCGATGCGCAGCTTGAGCTCGCCCGGCGTCCAGCGGTGCATGCGGTGATCGCCCGGATAAAACTCGCGCTCCGCGCTCCAGTGCCCGGTGAGCATGCCGTGCGCGAGCACCGAGCGCGCGAGCACCGCGGCGCCCGACTCCGCGACGTCGTCGGCCATGCCGTGCAGATCCGCGGCGGTGAACAGGTTGTACGCCATCTCGATCACGCCCGCGCCGCGCCGGATCGCCGCGCGCGCGACCTCGGCGCTGCCCGCGCTGACGCCCCACGCGGTGAGCGACTTGAGCTTCGTGAGCTCGTCCAAGAACGCGAACACCTCGGCGCGGCTCATCGCGAGCATCGTCGGGTTGTGGAGCAAGAGGACGTCGATCGTCTCGCGCTTCAGCCGGTCGCGAGAGCGATCGAACGCGTCGCGCACGTACCCCAAATCGAAGCGTTTTTGCGGGGGGATCGCGTCGAGATCGGTCCCGACCTTGGTGGCGACGCGCGCCTCTTTGGGGAGCCGCTCGCCGAGCTTCTTCTCCATCGCGCCGAGCCCGTACACGTCGGCGGTGTCGAAGAGATCGATCCCGAGCGCGACCGCGCGATCGATCGTGCGATCGACCTCGGCCTCGGGCACGGGGCCGTAGCCGTCGCCCGAGAGGCCCCACGTGCCGAGCGACAGCTCCGACACCTCGATGCCTGTCTTGCCGAGCGCGCGCTTTCTCACGAAACCGCCCTCTACTTCGCCCGGTCCGCCGCGTACACCCAGTAATGGAACGAGGCGAAGCGCGCCCCGCCGGGCTCGGCCGTCACCTCGATCGACACGCGCCCATGGCCCGCGCCGAGCTCGACGTGGCGCTCTTCGAAGGTCGTCGCCGGCGCGTCGATGGTGATCTTCGCCGTCGTCGCGCCCGCGCGCACCACGAGCGCCGACGGCTGCGCTTCGTGGTCGCTCGCGAAGCGGATCACGAGCACGGCCCTCCGCCCTTCGGGCAGCGTGGTGAGGAAGCGATCGAGCACGCGCTTCCTGCGACCGCCGTCCGCGATGGTGCGAGGAGCGGGCCCGCCGTCCATGGGCTGACCTTCGTCGTCGTAGCCGAAGGACGATGTCGCGACGACGTTGTGGCCGTCGGTGGCGCCCCAGAGATCGTACTGGTGCGCGGCCTCGGACTCGAGATCGGCGACGTCGATCTCGTCGAGCAGCGCGAGGCCGCTCGGCGGCGTGATCGGGAGCGCGCCCGATCCGAGCAGATCCCACTTGGCCTCGTAGGCGATCTTGGTCGGCGATCCGAGGATGCTCTGATCGGTGACGGTCGCGCGCGTCAGCTCGCGGCCGAGCACCTGCGGGCACGCCATCCACCCCGGGTACACGACGAAGTGCGTGGGCAACCGCGCGCGCGCGAGCTTCTCGTAGTGCTCGAAGCGCGAGCCCGGCCCCGCGACCCAATACTTCGCTTCGCCTTCGGTCGTGAGCCCGACGACGTCGAACGTGCGGCGCCCGCCCATGTACGCGATCGCGCCTGTGTCGTTGACGCCGACGCGCGCGTCCTCGGGCAAATTCTCTTTGACCCACCGGCCGAGCGCGACCTGCTGGTGCGTGATCGCGCTCGCGCTCGTCGCGAGATCGCTGATCGTCCACGGCAGGCGCATCGCGAGCGCGCCCGCGAAGAGCCCCGCGAGGAGCGGCGTGACGAACGTCCATCGCGGCCGGATCACGCGCGCGAGATCGCCCGCGCCGCGCGCGAAGCACGCCGCGAGCACGAACCACGCGCCCGCGAACGGCCAGATGTAGCGCACGCGGTTCCAGAGCATCGTCGAGTACGTGCAGGGGATCACCGTGCCGAGCGCGACCATCGCGACGAACGCCGCGTGCGTCCACGCGCGGCTCCTCGACGCGACGAACGGCATCGCGACGAGGCCGAGCAAGATGGGCCAACGCGATCGTTCGGGCAGGAAGATCGCGGTCCAATCACCGCCGTCGAGCAGGTTCGTGAGGAGCAGGTTGACGTTGTAGAGCGAGCCTTGAATGACCTGCGACGTCGAGTAATACGGGTTCTTCGCCATCCACTTGACCATCGTGGTCGACGACGAGAAGTGCCCCGTGATCGCGCGGTTGACGAGCGGCACGACGATCACCCCAGCGAGCGGCGCGAGCGCGAGGAGCCGCCTCCTCGTGCGCGTGTTGGCCGGCTCCTCCAGCGGGAACACGCCGAGCGCGATCGCCGCGATGACCGACGCGATCGCGCCCTCGGGCCGCACGAGCGCGGTGACGGCGCCGAGGATCGCGAGGTGCGCCGCCGCGCGCGCGTCGCGCTTCGCGTCGAGCTCGCACCACGCGCCGGCCACGCGCGCGGTGCGCATCAAGAGCCACGCGAGCGCGACGGTCTCCATGCCGCTCCACGCGAACCACGCGAACGCGCCGAACAGCTCGCACATCGCGAACGCGCCCGCGGCGGCCGCGGGCCCCGCGATGCGCCGCGTGATGCGGAACGTCTCGACCGCGGTGCCCGCGTGCGCGATGAGCCCCAAGAGCCACACGGCCCAGAGCAGCGAGACGCCGCGCAGGCCCACGAGATGAAACGGCGCGAGCAAGAGGGGCCAGAGCGCGCTCGTCGCGCCGCTCGAATACCCCTCGCCCTTCACGAACTCGAACGGCCGCCCCTCCGCGATGCTCTTCGCGAATTGAAGGTGAATGAAGCTGTCGTCGAGCGCGGCGGCCGGCTCCCCTGCTTTGGCGAGGATCGCGCGGACGCACGCGCCGCCGACGATCGCGCTCAGCGCGAGGGCGGGCACGTACGGAGCGAACCGCGGGTGCGCGTCGATCGCGCGGCGGATGCGCGTCGAGGCGGCCTTCGCGATCGCGGAGACGGGATCGAAGACGCTCGCGGTCACTTCCCTTTGGCGGGCGCAGGCGGAGCAGGCGGGGCCGCGTCGGGCGCGCCGCCGTCGGCATCCATCGACTCACCGCCGCCGAACACGTCTTTGTTGAGATCGGCGAGCGACTCTTCGAGCCGTGTCTTCTCGTCGGCTTGGAGGCTGCCTGCGTGGAGCTTCTCGATCGCCTGCGCCACGCCGAGCCAATGCCGCGCGTGCGCGCGGAATTCGCGCTTGGGATCTTTGGCGGCGTTGCCGGGCTCGGCGAGCCCCGCGAGGCGGTAGTCGGTCATGCCGCGCGAATACGCGAACTGCGCCTGCTCCGCGTCGGAGAGCGAGTCGAGATCGGGCTCGAGGACACGGAAGAGCGCGAGCGCCTTCTCGTACTCGTTCTTGTCGTAGTGCGCGCGGGCGCGCTGCAAATCATCCCGGTACGTGGCGCAGGACACCGACGAAGCGACCGCCCCCACGCCGAGGGCGAGGGTCAAAGGGATCACGAGAGCGAAGCGCCGCATGGGCCGAGGCTATCCTTTTCGGCTTTCCCCGAGCAAGCTTTAGCGGCGCCTACTCTTCGACCTTGAACGAGACGCGCGCGGTGCCGCCCGCCTCGACCTGCACCGACTGCGACATGGCCGGGCCGTTCGCGGGCTTGCACGACACGCGCGCGGTGCCCGCCGAGACGACGGCCTCGACCGGCGTGGGGCCGTACGACGTGCCGTTGATGGTCACGTTGCAGAAGCCGCCCTTGGCGCCGACGCGCACCTTGCCTTGGCCGCCGCCGCCCGCGGGCGCGGGTTTGTCCTGCGGCTTGTCGCCGGGGACGCCGGCCTGCGCGTCCCCTTTTTGAAGGACCTCGGTGATGGTCTTGGTCTCGCCCTGCTTCGCGTTGACGGTGAAGGTCTTGGGGATGAAGCCGCTCGCCGAGACGACGATCTTGTGATCTTCGCCCGCGGAGAGGCCCTCGATCTTGGTGCGATCGCCCTTCCACGGCTTGCCGT
>CAYTJL010000089.1:0-33011 GCA_964437785.1 uncultured Polyangiaceae bacterium | reverse complement strand
ATCGTAGGCAAAGCACGCCATAAGACGGCTCAACGTCCAGGCTGTTCGTTGAAGAGGGTGCTTTTCAAGCGCGCGTGCGGCTTGGTATCCTGAGCGTCTACGCCCCGGAGGCTCCATGAAGCTCGGCCCTCTGCTCACCGCCCTCGGATCCGCCGCCCTCGTCACCGCGCTCGCGTGGAGGGCGAACGCGGCGGATTTGATCATGAACGGCGGCACCGTCACGCTCGGCGGCACGCAGACCTACGGCGTCGTGTCGCTCACGAACGGCGCGCGCATCAACGTCACGCCGTTCAACGGGGTCGACAAGAACAACACAGGTAACCTCGTCATCAAAGCAGATTCGATCCTCATCGACGCGACGAGCTCGATTGTCGCCAAAGGTGCGGGGTACCCGGCGGGGCTCTGCAGGGACGGCGGCGGCCCGGGCGCCTCGGGCGGGCGCGGCGGCTGCGGCGTGTTCGACTCGGCGGGCGGCGGAGCCCACTTCGGCAACGGCGGACGCGGCACCAAAGACTGTCCCATCAATGGATGCGTGTTCCCGGGCGGCTACGAGGAGAACTGCGTCGGCACGGTGAACGGCACCAACAACGGGTGTGTGAGCACCTCCGATTGCCGCAACAACGACGCTCTGCCCACCGTCGCCGGACAAGCCTTCTTCCACTCCATCTATGTGCCCGAATTCGGCGCCGCGGGCGGCGACAAGGGCTGTCGCGACGGCGACGGCTTCGCGCTCTGGCCCGGCACCACGACCTCGCTCACCGGCGGGAGCGGCGGCGGCCGTATCGTGCTCTTCGCCGCCAACGCCGCGCAATCGGGCGCGCTCACGCTGAACGGCACCATCAACGCCAACGGCAACCGCGGCTGCGGCAGCGGCAACGACTCGGCGGGCGGCGGCGCGGGCGGGAGCATCTTGATCATCGGCGACACCATCACCATCGGCCCGACCGCCGTCGTCCAGGCCGCGGGCGGGCGCGGCGGCGACACGCAGCCAAAGCCCGATCCCGAGTGCGCCGGGACGCAGACCAACGGCACGTGCGACGACTGCGGCGGCGGCGGCGGAGGCGGCATCATCAACGTGCTCTCGCGCGTCGCGAGCATCAGCCCGCTCTCCACCTTCAGCGTCGCGGGCGCGCTCGGCGGCGTGTGCCCCATTTGCACGGGCGAGGCGGGCGGCGGCGCGGGCGAGCTGCAAATCGACGGTGCTTATGTCGGCGAGCTCTGCGACGGCTTCGACAACGACTTCAACGGCGTCGTCGACGACAACCTCCCTCCGCTCAACTGCAACGGCAACATGATCCCCTCGTGCGTGAACGGCGTGCCGCAGCAGTGCCCGGCGAACGTGCCCGCGTGCGTGGGCCAAGTGACCGACACGCGCCCCCGCTTCGTGGTCGTCCTCGACTCGTCGGGATCGATGCTCAACGACGCTTCGGGCAACCCCACCTTCGGCGACGGATCCGTGGGTCATTTGGGCGCCGACACGTCGAGCGACGCCGACGCGATCGACGGCAACAACGCGCGCCTCTTCATCGCGAAGAGCGCGCTCAACAACGTGCTCGCGGCCTTCCCGCACGCGGACTACGCGCTCGCGCGGTATCACCAGGACGTCTCGGTCAACAGGAGCTGCCAGACCGCGAGCTGGTTCGAATGCCAAAAGCTCTGTTGCAGCTACGATGATCCGCGCAACAACGTCGCTCCAGTGGCCCCCGGCGCGGGCTGCAACCCTCAATCGATCTACAGCGCGGGCTACCCCGCCTCGCTCAACGCCAACATCAACATCGGCTGGTCGAACCAGGCCGACTGCATCAACTACGCAGGATCGTGCGGGCCCCCGCGCCGCGGCGCCGACGTCTTGGTGGGCTTCGGCAAACCGCTCTCGCAGAGCTTGATGTGGCTCGACGGCAAAGAGACCTCGTTCAACTCCAGCATCTTGCCCGGCGATCACTGTAACTTCGCGAGCGGCGGCGACTGCGAGTTGCGCGGCACCGGCCCGACCCCGCTCGCCGCGTCGCTCGACGCCGTCGCCGATTACCTCAAGCCCATCATCCAATGTGACGGCGCGGTCCCGTGCCGCAGATATGCTGTCATCCTCTTGACCGACGGCGCCGAGAGCTGCCAGGGAAACCCCGTCGCCGCGGCGACCTCGCTTCGGACCACCATCCCCGGCATCACCATCGACACGTACGTCATCGGCTTCAGCGTCTTGGCCTCCGAGCAGGCCCAGCTCAACTCCATCGCGGCGGCGGGCGGCACCGGCGCGGCCTTCTTCGCGAACGATCAAAACGGCCTCTCCAACGCGCTCGCGTCCATCATCTCGGCGTCGACCAACTTCGAGACGTGCAACGGCCTCGACGACGACTGTGACGGCCTCATCGACGAGGACTTCCCGGACAAAGGCCAGCCGTGCGACAACGGCCTCAAAGGGATCTGCAAAGGCACCGGCGTGCGCGTCTGCAACGCGACCGGCGACGGCACGACGTGCCAGATCACGAACCCGGGCCAAGCCCCCGGCACCGAGATTTGCAACGGCCTCGACGACAACTGCAACGGTCTCGTGGACGAAGGCGGTGTTTGCCAACAGTGCGTGCCCACCGTCGAGACGTGCAACAACGTGGACGACGACTGCGACGGGATGATCGATGACAACCCCGTCGACGCCAATCAACCCTGCGGCCTCGCGCTCGGAGAGTGCGTGCCCGGGCTCACCCAGTGCAACCCCGGCGGCGTGCTCACGTGCGTCGGCGGCGTGGGCCCCACGCTCGAGGTCTGCAATGGCCTCGACGACGATTGCAACGGCGTCGTCGACGGGATCAACCAGGCTTGTTATTCCGGCCCCGCGGGCACGCTCGGCGTGGGCGTCTGCCACGCGGGCTCCCAGCCGTGCGTGTCTGTCCCTGGGAGCGGCGTGCCGCTCTGGGGAGCGTGCGTGGGTGAGGTCACGCCTTCGCCCGAGCTCTGCGACGGCCTCGACAACGACTGCAATGGCATGGTCGACGATCAGGTGCCCGACGGGCTCGGCCACGTGACGGGCGACGCCTGCTGCCGCTTCGCAGGCAAGTGCGGAGTCGGGGTCTGCACGTTCGGTGTCTATGCGTGCGCGGGCTCTCAGGTGGTGTGCGACGGCGGCGTCGATCCTTCGGCCGAGGTCTGCGACGGCCTCGACAACGACTGCAACGGCACCGTCGACGACGTGCCCGGAAAGGGCGCTCCGTGCATCCTGCCCGGCGGCTGCCCCGGCGTGCTCGATTGCCAAATCGGGGTCGGGCTCGTGTGCGTGTCGGGCGCGTCGAGCCCCGAGATCTGCAACGGCCTCGACGACGACTGCGACGGCAGCATCGATGAGGAGCCGGACGTCACCATGAACGATCCGGCGATTGGCATCTTGTGTGACGTGCCCATGGCGCCGAACGATCAAGGGCCTTGCAAGCCCGGCGTCACGGTGTGCAAGTTCGGATCGCCTTCGTGCGACGGGTCGGTCACGCCCATGCCCGAGGTGTGCGACGGCATCGACAACGACTGCGACGGCACCGTCGACATGCCCGATCCATGCCCGAGCGGGCTCACGTGCATCCAAGGCCAGTGCCTCGCGCCGTGCAACCTGGGCTCGGAATTCCCTTGTCCCGGCGGCCAAACGTGCGTGAACGGCTTCTGCGTGCCGGACACCATCATGGACGCCGGCGCGGATGGAAGCGCGATGGACGGCGGGTCGTCGAGCTCGGGCGGCGGCGGCGGCGGCGTGGGAGGAGGCACGTCGTCGTCGAGCAGCTCGTCCACGGGATCGAGCTCCTCGGGCAACCCGGGCACCGGCGGCGGAGGTGGCGACTCCAAAGACGTCTTTGGGCTCGTGACGGGCGGCGGCGGCTGCGCGTGCGCGGTCCCGGGCGAGGACGAGAGGCCGATCAAGCCCCTCGCCCTGGCGCTCTTCGGAGCTGCGTTGATGGTCGCGCGGCGGAGGAGGGAGCGGCGATGATCGCACGAATCTCCTTCGGGATCGCGCTCGCGGGCGCCGCGCTCGGGGCGCTCGTCGCCGCCACGGGCTGCGCGACGGACGCTTATTGCTTCACGTGCGTGAGCGGGACGGGCGGCGCGGGCGGCTCGTCGTCGTCCGGCAGCACGGGCACGGCGACCGGCGGCGGCGGGGGCACCATCTTCCTCGACGGCGGGTCGGACGCCGACGTCGACGGCGACGCGCCCAACGACGCGTGCGGCGCCGACACCGAGAACGACCCCAAGAACTGCGGCACGTGCGGCAACGTGTGCGATCTGTTCGGCGCGTTCCCCACGTGCGTGAACGGCAAATGCGCGATCGACACGTGCGCGATTGGGCACATCGATCTCAACGGCATCGCCTCGGACGGCTGCGAATACACGTGCTCTCCGTCGAACGGCGGCGTCGAGATCTGCGACAACAAAGACAATGACTGCGACGGCGAGATCGACGAGGACTTCGATCTCGACGGCGATCCGCAGAACTGCGGTGTCTGCGGCAACGTGTGCAGCCTCCTCAACGCGACGGCCACGTGCGCCGTCGTCAACGGCTTCCCCACGTGCGTCGTCGATTTCTGCGACGCGGGCTTCAACGACTTGGACGGCCTCGATCAGACCGGGTGTGAATACGCTTGCCCCGTGTTTCCGCCCGTGGCCGAGGTGTGCAACGACAAAGACGACAACTGCGACGGCCAAGTGAACGAGGGCAATCCGGGCGGGGGGACGCCGTGCACGTCGACTTGCCCCAACGGGGTTTGCCTCGGCGAGTGCACGCCGGGCACCACCGTTTGCGCCGGCGCCTCGATCGTCTGCGTCGGCGGCGCGGGCCCCACCATCGAGGTCTGCGACAACAAAGACAACGATTGTGACGGCGTCGTCGACGACGGGTTCGATCTCCAAAACGATCCTCTCAACTGCGGATCGTGCGGCAACGTGTGCTCGCTGCCCAACGCCATCAGCGGGTGCGTCGCGGGCAATTGCGTCATCACCACGTGCCTGCCCGGGTTCGCCTCGAACGACAACAACGCTCAAAACGGGTGTGAGTACACGTGCCCGGTGAGCCCGCCGACGGTCGAGAGCTGCAACGGCGTGGACGACGACTGCAACGGGATCGTCGACGATCCGGCCGTGATCGCGCCGCAGAAGCCCGCCCAGGCGCTCTGTTATCCGACGCCGGGGACGCCCTGCGCGGGCGCCGATTTCACGTGCAAAGGGGCGATGGGCTGGCGCTGCAACTACAGCGCTTCGGTGGAGGTCGACGGGGCGGGCAAGCTCGCGCTGGTCGAGACCAAGTGCGACGGCGTCGACGGCAACTGCAACGGTCAAATCGACGAGGCCTTCTCCGACCTCGGGAGCCAGTGCGACAACGGCCTCTTGGGCGCGTGCCGCGACGTGGGCCAGCGCGTCTGCGACCCCAACGACGCCTCTCAGACCCTCTGCGATCTGTCGTTCCCGCCGGACGCGGTGCCAAACTCGCCCAGCGCCGAAGCCTGCAACGGGGTCGACGACGACTGCAACGGTCAAATCGACGACGGCATCGTCGACGATCAAGTCCACATCGTCTCGGGCGGGCTCAACTTCTTCATCGATCGTTATGAGGCCTCGCGCCCGGGCGCGACCGCGGTGTTCGCCGGGCTCGACGAGACACGGCGGTGCGTGCTCCCGGGGGTCTTGCCGTGGACCTTCACCACGCAGGCGGAGGCGGCGGCGGCGTGCGCCGCGTCGGGCGACCGGCTCTGCACCGTGGCCGAGATGCAAGAGGCGTGTGAGGGCGCGGCGAACAGCGCATATCCCTACGGCGTGTCGTATCAGCCGCTCACGTGCAACGGCCTCGACTACGACGGCGTCCCGGGCGGCGCCAACGATGACGTGCTCTTGCCCACAGGCTCGCTCGCCGCGTGCGTGACGCCGACCGCCGTCTTCGATCTCTCGGGCAACGCCGCCGAGTGGACGAGCACGGTGACGGGCAACACAGGGCCGCCCAAGAACCTCTCGATTTACGAGGCCAAAGGTGGATCGTACAAGACCCCTGCCTTGGGCCTCACCTGCCAGTTCGATCTGAGCCGGTTCGCGTCGAACGCGATCTTGTCCGAGCTCGGGTTCCGCTGCTGCCACGACTGAGCGTTTTCGGCGCTTCTCTTCGGTGCCGTATCTGGTAGCGTTTCACCCTCGATGAATCGGGATCAAGAGATCGAAGCGCTTCGCGCCGAGGTGGCGTCCCTCTCTGCGCTCGTCGCCGAGCACGAGCGTTTGGAGGCCGAGCAGTCGATTTACATGGAACGTCTGCTCGCGCAGCGCGAGGCGCGCGCGCGCTCCGCGGAGCTCGCGGCCACCTTTCAAGCGATGAGCGAAGGAGTCGTGGTCATCGACGCGGAGGGGCGGGTCGTGTCGACGAACCCGACCGCGGTGCAGATCTTGGGCGACGTCGAGGTGGGCGCGTCGCTCAACGCGATCCACGTGCTCTTCGACGAGGACGGCGTCGTGCCCATCCCCGAAGAGCTCCGGCCCACGGGCAGGGCGCTCGGCGGCGAGCGCGTCGAGGGGTTCGAGGCCATCGTCAAGAGCCCCTTCAGGCCCCAGGGCATTTGGCTCTTGATCTCGTCCGGCCCTATTTTGAACGAGCAAGGAGTCGTCACGGGCGCGGTCATCGCCTTCAACGACATTGACGAGCGCAAGCGCTGGGAGCAGGAGCGGACCGAGCTCCTGAAGCAGCTTCGCGATGACGTCCGCGAGCTGTCCACACCGATCTTGGAGGTGTGGGACGACATCCTCGCGTTGCCGGTGATCGGGTCGGTGGACGAGCGGCGCACCGCGCTCATGATGGAGCGGCTCCTCCAGGCCATCGTCGAGAAGCAAAGCCGCTTTGTGCTGCTCGACATCACGGGGGTCGACCACGTCGACACGCACGCCGCCGACCGGCTGCTCAAGCTCGTCCAAGCGGTCGAGCTGCTCGGCGCCCGGTGCTTGCTCACCGGCGCGCGCGCCGCCGTCGCGCAGACGTTGGTCTCGCTCGGCTTCGACACCACCCCTCTCGTCACGTTGGGGACGCTCAAGCACGGTCTCAAGGAGTGCCTGCGCCAGATGGCAGAGAGCAACGAGCGGAGCCGGCGAGCCGGCTCGATCCGCGAACTAGCGCTGGGCGCAAAGGCGCCGAGGCCCAAATTATGAGGCTCGGCACCTCGGCGTGGAGAGCTCCTGATGGAACGCGTGACGCTGATCGATAATGAGTTTGCGACGCTCTGGTATTACCCGGAGGCCAAGATCGTTCACCACAAGCTCCATAAGCCCACGCACGGCGAGGACTTTCGCGCCGTGCTCGTGCGCGGGGTCGAGGTGTTGGAGAGGGAGCTCGCGACCAAGTGGCTCTCGGACGATCGCGAGAACGGCCCGCTGACCGAGGAGGATACGCAGTGGGGGATGCATGTGTGGAGCCCGAGGGTCCTCCGCGCGGGCTGGAAGTTCTGGGCGATCGTGATGCCGGACGTCGCCATCGGCCGCGTCAACATGAAGAGGTTCATCAGCCTCTACATGTATCAAGGGGTGAAGGTCCGCCTGTTCGAGAGCCCGGAGGAGGCGCTCGCGTGGCTCGGCGATCCGTCGAAGATCGAGCCGGACGAGGCCGGCGAAGAGTAAGGATCGATGTCGGCGGGACCGCCTCCACAGAGCCGTGATGAGCGCGAGCCCATCACGCTGGATTTGTCCGAGGGCGCGGACGCCACCCGGCTGCCCGACGAGACCGCGAGGACGCTCGCGCCCGAGGGCCGAACGCCCATCGCGAGGCTCATGCTCGATCCTCGTTACGAGGACTTGGGCCAGCTCGGGAGCGGCGGATTCGGCGAGGTGAGGCGGGTCTACGACAAAAAGTTGGATCGGGTCGTCGCGATGAAGCTCCTCCGCGCCGACGTCAAAGACAAAAGCCCCAAGCTGCTCCGCCGCTTCAAGAACGAGGTGCGGATCACCGCTTCGCTGAGCCACCCCGGCATCATCACCGTCTATGACGACGGCGAGCTCGACGACGGGCGGCTCTGGTACACCATGCCGGAGGTGCGCGGGCAGACGCTCCGCGCGCTGATCCGCGAGGTGCACAAGGAGGAGCGATCAAGGCCCTTCGAACGCCGTTTGATCGAGCTCTTCGGGCGCGTGTGCGAGGCGATGGCGCACGCGCACGGCCGCGGCGTGATCCACCGCGATCTCAAGCCCGACAACATCATGATCGGCGATCTCGGTCAGGTGATCGTGATGGATTGGGGGATCGCCCGGCGGATCGGCGGCGCCTTCGACGACGACAGGTCGCATGGACCGCCCTCGTCCGAAGAGCCGAGCCTCGATTTGTTGACCCAGCGGGGCGACGTGCTCGGCACGCTCGCGTACATGCCGCCCGAGCAGGCTTCAGGAGAGATTTTCGCGCTCGGCCCTTCGTCCGACGTCTTCGCGCTCGGCGCGATTCTTTATCACCTCCTCACGGGCAAACCACCCTTCGAGGCGGCCTCGCCGAGGGGCCATCGCAGGGCGCTCGCCGGGGGCGCCCCCGCGCTCGACGCGCGCCGCGTCCCGCGCGATCTCGCGGCGATCTGCGCGCGGTCGCTCTCGCCGGACCCCTCCGATCGCTACGCCGACGCGGGCTGGATGGCGACCGAGATCGAGGCCTATTCGAGCGGCGCGAAGCGGCGTGATCGCGCGCTCGAAGAGCTCTCGCACACGCTCCGGGAGGCCCCTTTGATCGCGCGCCTCCGCGCCCGCGCCGCCGCGCTCCAAAGCGAGGCGCGCACGTTGCTCTCCGCCGTAAAGCCCTTTGATCCGGTCGAGGACAAGCTCGCTGGATGGGAGCTCGAAGACGAGGCCGAGCGCTGTCGCCGCGACGCCGCGCTCGCGGAGGTGCGCTGGATCCAGGGCGCGCACGGCGCGCTGGCGCTCGATCCCGATCTCCCCGAGGCCCACGCCGCGCTCGCCGATCACTACAAAGACAAGCTCATCGAGGCCGAGCGCGCGCGCAGGAGCGAAGACGCGGCGCGGTTCGAAGAGCTGCTCCGCGCGCACGATCGCGGCCGTCACGAGGCTTTTTTAAGCGGCAACGGCGCGCTCACCCTGGTGACCGATCCCCCCGGCGCCGCGGTGATCCTGGAGCGCTACGAGGTCCAAAGGAGGCGCCTAACGCCCGTGATCGTAGGGGAGATCGGGCCGACACCCATCGTCGACATGCCTTTGGAGAAAGGCAGCTACAGGCTCCGCCTCCGCGCGCCGGGGCGGATCGAGGTGGTGTATCCCGTGCTCATCGAGCGCGGCGAACGGTGGGACGGACGCCCGCCCGGCGCCTCGGAGCCTTCTCCCATCGTCCTGCCGCGCGTGGAGGAGGCGAATCACGACGAGGTCTACGTGCCGGCGGGCTTCGGGTGGACGGGCGGCGACCCGGACGCGCCCGACAGCCTGCCGCTCAAGAGGGTTTGGATCGACGGGTTTTGGGTGGCTCGTCATCCGGTCACGAACGAGGAGTATTTGGCCTTCTTGAACGACCTCGTCGCGAACGGCCGGGAGGACGAGGCGCTCGCGTGTTGCCCCAAGGCCAATCGAGGGCTCATCGAGGGGGCGAACGTCGAGCTGTCGTATCGGCGCGGCGCGGATGGGCTCTTCGCGCTCAAAGAGCGCGACATCGTCGAGGTGTGGGCGCCGCGGGGCCCCGTCGCGCTCGTGAGCTTCCCGAGCGCGATCGCGTATGCGCGCTGGCGCTCGCGAGAGGCGGGCCTCCCGTATCGCCTCCTCCACGAGCTCGAGCGCGAGAAGGCGGTGCGCGGCGCGGACGGCCGCCTCTACCCGTGGGGAGATGCGTTCGATCCCACGTGGGCGTGCATGTTGAACAGCCACGCCGGCGATCCAGCCCGCGTGACGGTGGACGCTTATCCGCTCGACGAGAGCCCTTATGGGATGCGCGGCGGGGCGGGCAGCTCGCACGATTGGTGCGCCAACGCGTGGACCCAAGAGGGCCCGAAGCTCCACGGCGATCGCCTCGTGATCGACGACGATTTGGCTGAAGGGGAGTACCGATCGGTGCGAGGGGGCGCGTGGAGCAGCGTCGAGAACCACTGCCGCGCGGCCGCGCGGTTCGCGCTGCGGCCGGATCAAAGGCTCAGCGCGACGGGGCTCCGCGTGGGGCGCTCGCTTCGATGAGTCACGCGTTGGTCATCGTGGACGACGCGACGTTGCACGTGCCGCTGTAGGAGGCGCTCGTCACCGCGGGCATGGTGACCGTGGCGTTCGGCTGGTTCGCGAGCCCGATGTTGTTGCCGCTCAGGTCCGGGTTGAACCACGTCGTCGAGACGAGCCTCGCGCCGGCGGTCGTCGGGGTGGTTTGCAGGTTGAGCGCCAATGGGCCGTTCGCGCCCCCGCTCGAATACGTATAAGACCCGCTGAAGGTCTTGCCCGAGGCTGGATAGCGCGGGTCGGTCTCGGGCGACCACGCCACGGTGGTCGGCGTCGTCTGGACGATCACGTTGTTGATCGATTGGACGGAGGAGACCTGTTTGAGCGCGATTTGACCGTAGCTCGCGAGGTTGGCCAGCGAGCTCTGGTCGACGTTCCACACCTCCAGGCTCGTCGTGACGTCGATGAACGCGAGGTCCACCCAGGTGCCCGAGCTGGTCAGGGCTTGAAGGAGGTATTTGTCGGGCACGAGCTGCCCGTGATAGCGCGTTTGGGTAGGGACCTCGGAGGTCGGTAGAGGCGCGCTCCCGGGCTGCAAAAAAGCGAGCTTCGAGACGCCGCTCGGGCCGGAGAGCATCGCGTCTTGTGGGTAGTCGAGCGCGGCGGTGAGGGTGTTGGTCCTCGCGACGAGATCGCCGTACGAGATATCCACGTAGAGCACGCCGTCGTGATCGACGGCGCTCCACTGCCCGAGCGCCGAGGTGAGCGCCCATGTAAAGGCCCCTTGATAACGCCCTTGGAAGACGCCATACCCCGAGACTTGACCCCTCTTCGACGCCGCGATCACGCGCTCTTCGAGGCGCCAGGGCGAGGGGACGTGGGCAGCGTCCGCCACGCGCTGGAGGAGGCGGACGGCGAGGCTCCCTTGGCGCACCGCCGCGTGGCAGGAGTCGAGGAGCATCGTGAGGCGCTCGGACGCCGCGGTTCCATGGATCTGGCGGAGCAGCTCCTCGACGTGGATGACGTTGGCGAAGTCGGCGGTCGTGTCCGAGGGGCACAACGTGGTGCCCGGGTCCAAGATGCCATGACCCGAAAACGTGAGGAGACCCGCGCAGGGCTCGTCGCCGGCGATTGACCTCATGAGCCACGCGATCCCATCGACGATGGATGCGTGGGTGGCGTCGCCGAGGGCGACGCCTTCGCCGTCCGGGCCGAGCTCTTCGCGCGAGAGGGGCTTGGCCGTGAGGACACGAATCCTGTCCGGCGAGAAGCCCATTTGGCGGCACACGTGGAGCCACGTTTGCACGTCGTTGCGCGCGCCCGGCAGGTCGCTCGTCCCCGGCGGCAGCCCGGCGGTCTCGTCGTACACGGCGTAGTCACTGACGCCGATCAGCAGAGCATAGTTGCGAGGTGGTTGTCTCATCGCTCCTCCATTTCCGTGCAGGCTGTCCGTAGCGCTGGCCCGGTGCAATGGCCATGACGCGGACCTTACAATTCTCCGCTCCCCCGCGATACGTTTGCGCGATGGCGATCCTCAAGACGAACGGCGGAGAGGGCGAGGCGCCGCGTTACACGGCGATCCCCGCGCACACGTTGGTCGGGCGCTCGTCGGCGTGCACGCTGCGCGTCCACGAGCCCAAGGCGTCGCGCGAGCACGCGCGCATCACGCACGAGAAAGAGGCGTGGACCGTGCGCGATCTCGGCACGACCAACGGGACCTTCGTCAACGGCGAGCGGCTCGCGGCGGGCGCGGCGCGATCGCTCGCGGTGGGGGACAGGCTCGGCTTCGGCGACACGGTCGTGGAGTGGCTCCTCTTCGACGCGTCACCGCCCGCCGCGATGGCGCGCAGGCTCGACGATGACGTGATGTTCGTGACGGAGGATCTCGTGTTGGCGTTGCCCTCGGCCGATCTCCCGCTCGTCACCGTGCTGGCGCACGAGGGCTCATGGATCCTCGAAATGGACGGTCAATCCAGGCCGGCGCGGGACGGAGAGGTGATCTCGCTCCAGGGCGCCGCGTACATGCTGCATTTGCCCGAGGCGGGCGCCGCGACGGACGACATCGAGGGGCGCGCGCAAAAGCTCGCTCGCGTCGAGCTCAAGTTCCGCGTGAGCCGCGACGAGGAGCGCGTCGAGGTCACCGTCACGAGCGCCGCGGGCGCGTCGGTCCTAGCGCCGCGGGCGCACCATTACGCGTGGCTCACCCTCGCGCGGGCGAGGCTCAAGGACCAGTCCAACAGCGGCCTCACCGAAGATCAACATGGATGGGTGGACGTCGATGACCTCTGCTCGCAGCTCAAGATCGACGAGACCCATTTGAACGTCGCGATCTACCGTATTCGCAAGGACGTTATGACGATTGGCCTCCTCGACGGAGCCACCGTGATCGAGCGGCGCCGCGGGGTGCGCCAGGTCCGGCTGGGCACGCCGCGCGTGAGCATTACGATGGAGGGGTGAGCGAGGTTACGCGACCTGCATGGAGACGTCGGCCTGATGGCACGTGGGCTCGCACTCGGGGCCGTTCGGCTGAACCGTGGTGTAGGAGGGCGTGATGTCCTCTTTGCCGAGCTCCGTGCCGTCGCGATCGATGGTGATGGTGAGCGTCTCGGGCGCGCTGTGGAGGACCACGGTGAAGCTCCCCGCCGTGTTGTCGATGAGATCACAGGTGGTGTCGGTCACCTGAGCGGCGTTGTCGACGGTGAGCGAGCAGGAGGTGCTCTCTCCCGTGCCCGACACCGAGACCGAATAAACGCCTGCGATGAGCCCCGACGCGGGCGAGACGGTGAGCGTGATGCCGTCGTCGCAGCCGATCTCGGTGCACGCCGTGCCGACTCCGTCGCACGACGCGGCGATGGCGGGCAGGGCCAGCAAGAGCGATGTGAGGATGATAAACCGTTTCATAAGGAAGGACCTCCGATCGCACCTTACCACATCATCGCGGCGACGGAGGCCCGGCGGGGGCCGCCATTCATGTTGTGGCTCGCCCGAGACCTGGTGCATCATCGCGCCCGAGGAGACACGCGCATGTCGAACAGCCCGAAGATGAGCGCGCGGCGGAAGCTCGCGATCGCCACGTGGGGCAGCCCGAGCGAGGGGAACATCTATGGCAAGCTCACGGTCGACGCGACCGAGGCGCTCGCCTACGTCGAGTACCTCAAGAAGAAGACCGGCGAGAAGGTCACCATCACCCACTTCGTCGGCAAGGCGTGCGGCGAGGCGCTCAAGAAGGCGCCCACGCTGAATGGATATCTCCGCTTCGGCTCGTATATCCAGCACGAGACGGTGGACGTCGCGTTTTTGGTCGCGCTCGAAGAGGGCGCGAACCTCGCCAAGGCCAAGGTGTCGAGCGTCGATGAGAAGTCCGTGGCGGACATCGCGCGCGAGCTGCGCGAGCTCGCCCAAAAGCTCCATCACGGCGAGGACGAGCAGTTCAAAAAGAGCCAAGGCCCGGTCCACCTGCTCCCGACATGGCTGCTCAGCCCGCTGCTGTGGGCGACGGGGCTTTTGACGTCCTCCTTCGGCGTCTCGATGCCAGGCTTTGGGCTCGAGGCGTTCCCGTTCGGCGCGTGCATCATCACCAACGTCGGCGTCTTCGGGCTCGACGAGGGGTACGCGCCGCCCACGCCCTTCGCGCGCGTGCCTGTCTACGTGCTCGTCGGCGCCATCCGCGACGCGCCCGCGGTCGCGGACGGCAAGCTCGTCGTGCGCAAACAGATCACGCTCAACGCCACCATCGATCACCGCTTCATCGACGGCTATCAAGGTGGGGTGATGGCCAAGGTGATCCGCTCCATCTTCGAGAACCCTTGGCAGCTCGAAGGGCTCACGGGGCGCCCCGCCGACTTCGACGGCGTCGTCGCCGGCTCGGCCGCGGGCGCAAGCCCTTCGTGACGTCGCGCGCGTTCCGCAGTAGGGACGCGCCGTGCTCGCGCGCATCCAGGATAAGAACATCCTCCGCGTCATCACCTCGATCCTCATCTTGGGCGCGGCGTACGGCGTATCCATCGCGGTCCTCGCCATTCACCTGGAGCGCCACGACATCTCCAAGGTCGCGATGGGCGGGCTCGCGTCGGCGTTCGCGCTCGGCATCGCCGCGTTCGCGGTGCCCGCGGGCGCGCTCATCAAGCGCTTCGGCGGCAAGCGCGTCCTGCTGGTCGCGCTCCTCGGCTACGCCGCGTGCGTGAGCGTCTTTCCGTTCTTGAGCACGCTCCCGCTCTTGATGGTCGCGCGCTTCTTCGACGGCGCGTTCTCGGTCGCGGTGTGGGTCGCGTCCGAGACCGCGCTCCTCGAACGATCGCGCCGCGACATGAAGGCGTTCGTGATGAGCCTCTACGCGAACGCGCTCGCCGCGGGCTACGTCATCGGCCCCATCGCGGCCATGGGCATCGTGAAGCTCGGCGGCACGAGCGGGACGTTCATCGCCGCGGGCGTGCTCGCCGTCCTCGCCGCGCTCGTGACGACGAGCCTCGATCCCAAGCCTCCGGCGGACGAAGAGCACGAGGAGGGCGAAGCGCCGGTCCACGGTGGGGGCTCGGGCCCGGACTCGCCGCCCCTCGCGGTGCTCCGCCGCACCATGCTCCCGTGCCTCGCGACGTTCTCGTACGGCTATTTTCAAGCCTCGGTCGTGATTTACCTGCCGCTCTACCTCATGCGCTACAAGGCGATCCCGGAGGGCCGCACCATCGCGATCACCGCGTTCTTCGCGGCCGGGATGCTCTCGTTCGCGAGCACGTTCGGCAAGCTCGGCGACCGCCGCGGCCACCTCGCGGTGATGCGCGCGCTCGCGGTCGTGGGGCTCCTGATGATCGCGAGCTTCGTGCTCATCCCGTCGTTCTGGCTGATGTGCATCGCGGTCTTCGTCGCGGGCGCGACGCTCGCGTCGATCTCGCCCGTGAGCCTCGCGCTCCAGGGCATCGTCACGAAGAAGCGCGATTTGCCGCGCGCGAACGCGTTCTACAACACGGCCTACGCGATCGGCATGTTGGTCGGGCCGCCCATCTCGGGCTTTTTGTACGAGCGGCGCGGCGGCGGCGTGATGCTCCTTCACTTCGCGGCGATGTGGTCCGTCTTCGTGATCTTCACGATCGTCTTCCGCGGCGACGATCCCAAGGCCGCTCAGAAGATCGCGTAGACGAAGGGCGCGACGAACGAGAGCCCGCTCGTCGCGACGAGCAGGAGCCCCGCGAGCACCAGCACGATCACGAGCGGCGCGAGGAAGAGCCGCTCGCGCCGCACGAAGTGCGAGATGAGCGCGCCGATCGTGCGGAGGCGGGAGGTGATCTTCATGAGGCTCCTCGGGTGATCAGGACGTCGCCCACCGCGAGCGCGCTCACCGCGGAGCGCGCCGCGAAGACGCTGATCGCGTCGGTCGCCGACGCGGCGAGCGGCTCGCGCGGCCGCGCGAGCGCCGCCGTGAAGATCACGGGCGGGCGCCCCATCGCGGCGAGCGCTTCGAGCACCGGCGCGAGCGGGCTCTCTGCGGTCACGGTCTGCACGGAGGCCGCTCCTTTTCGATCGATCGCCGCGGCGAGGGCCTCGCGTTGATCGCTCATGAGGAGGCTCCGCGCCGCGCGGAAGGGGGTCATGTCGTTCGCCCCGCCGTCGAGGATCGAGGACGCGTAGCGATCGAGCACGGCGACCGCGGGCCTCTCGATCGCGCCCGCGCGCTTCGACGGCAGCGCGAGGATCGATCGGTGCCCGAGCGCGCGCGGCCCCCATTCGAAGCGCCCCTCGGCGCGCGCGACGATCTCGCCGCGATCGAGCCGCGCCGCGATCGCGCCCGCGACGTCGTCCTCGCGCGCGCTCGCGAGCCCGAGCGCGGCGGCGAGGCGCTCGGCGTCGTCCCCGCGCGCGGTCTCGCCGAGCGCCGCGCTCACCATCGGCGCGGGCCTCGGGTCGCCGCGATCGATCGCCGCGAGGATCGCCGCGCCGAGCGCGCCCCCCGCGTCGCCCGCCGCGGGTTGCACGAAGACCCTTGAAAAACCGGCCTCACGCAGCACCCGCGCGGTCACGTTCGCGAGCGCTGCGACGTCGCCCGCGAGGCAGAGCGCGTCCTCGCCCGTGCGCTCCTTGGCCGCGCGCGCGAGCGCCACCGTGCCCTCTTCGAGCACGCGCGCGAGCGACGCCGCGACGTCGCACGAGGGCGCCGATCCGACGAGCGCCTCGAAGCGCGCGGTGGGCTTGAGCGCGACCCCGCTGACCGCAGAAAAATAGGCCGGATCGACGTGGAAGCTCCCGTCGCGATCGAGCCCGAGCGCGCCGCGGAACGCGTCGAGGAGGCGCGGCTCGCCGCCGTCCGCGAGCGCGAGGAGCGCGTCCTCGTCGCGCGCGGCGACGCCGAGGCGCGCGGCGATCGCCTCGTGGAACAGGCCGAGCGACGAGGGGAAGAGGATCTGATCGACGCGATCGAGGCGCGCGCCTTCGCCGCGGAAGATCGCGGTGGAGGCGTGCCCGCCGACGCCGTCCACGACCAGGACCGCGGCGCGTTCGAACGGGCTCGTGAAGAACGCGCTCGCGGCGTGGCTCGTCATGTGATCGCAGAAGCCTACGCGCGCGCGGTCGACGTCGAGCGCCTCGGCGATCCTGTCGAGCGCCCAGATCCCTTCGCCGAGCTCGCGGCCGAGCGCGCCGGGGAACGCGGTGATCCCGCGCGGGAAGCCGGCGAGCAGCGAGACGAGCACGCGCTCGACGCGCACGAACGGGCTCTCGAAGTACGCGACGTGATCGAGCGCGCGCGCGTCGATCGCGCCCTCTGCGAGGCACGCGCGCGCCGCGCGGCACGGCAAGCTCGGATCGGCGCACACGCGCGAGAGCCGCTCTTCTTGGACGGCGGCGACGATCACGCCGCCCACGACGAGCGCGGCGGCGGCGTCGTCCGCGCCCATCGACACGCCGAGGATCGCGCTCAAGATCCCGTCCAACCCCGCTGCTTGGGCAGAGCGCGCCGCGCGAAGATCGCGAGCGGCGCCGACACCACGTAGAGCGCCGCCATCACCACCACGTAGACGAGGCCGGCCGACGCGCGCCCCATGCGGCGAAAGCGCTGGACATTCTCCCAGAGCGTCGCGCGGAGGATCGCGCGGCGCGCGCCGCGATCGCCGCCCGCGAGGCCCGCGAGCTCGGCGCGCGTGTACGACGCGTGGCGCTCTTCGTCGCTCAAGATCGTGCGGATCATGGTCGCGCTCTTATCGTCGCCGAGGCGCTCGCACGTGCGCTGATGGCGCGACAGCTCGCGGCACGCGCGCGCCTCGCCCATGTGCACGAACGCGAGGAACCCCTCTTCGCCGAGGCGCTCGTAGAGCCCGAGCGTGTCGGCGGTGGGGTCGCCGAGCGGATCTTCGCCGCGCGCGCGCAGGAGCTCGGCGCTCCTCCGCGTGAACATGAGCGCGTGGCGCATCTCGTCGGCGGCGTGGCGCAGGTAGAGCGCGCGGCGCTCGGTGGAGGAGGTGCGGTTTGCCGCGATTTGAAGGTCGATCGCGCTGCCGAGCTCGGCCCGCGCGAAGCGGTGGAGCATGCGGGCGGCGTGGCCGGGGATGCGCCAGGCGAGGGGGGCGAGGAGAGCGGCGTAGAGGCTCATGGCACCTTTGGAGCGGGTTCTTAGCATAGCAGTTAAGGCCCGAATAAGGTGCGACGCGCGCGAGGAGGCTTATTCGTTGAGGCATGAAAATTCGATATCGCCTCGTCACACTCTTGGTCCTCGGCGCGATGGGCTGCGCCACCGTTACGAATCCCGATCTCCCTCCTCCCGAGAACGCGTGCGACGCGCGCTGCTCGTCGCTCTGGAGCTTCGTCTACGATAAGGACTTTTCGATCCATCAAGGGCTCGATCTCGGGGTGGACGCGCAGGGCGACGTTGTCTTCGCCACGGCGGGCAGCGGCGCTCTCGACCTCGGCGACGGCCCTTTGGAGGCGCCCCTCCAGATCGCGAAGCTCGACCCGGCGGGCGCGCTCCTCTGGCAGAATGGATACGACGCGGCGCCTTACAGCGTCACGATGGCGGTGAGCCCGGGGGGCGACGTCGCGTTCACGGGCGCGACCAGGCTCGACGCGATGAGCTTCGGCGGTGACACGCTCTCGCAAGCGTTCCCCGATCACGAGGAGACGGTGATCGCGGTCCTCGACGGCGAGGGCAACCACGTGTGGAGCAGGCGTATCGCCACGAACGAGGCGGACACGTTCGTCGATCCGATGAAGATCGCGATCTCGCCTGAAGGCGACGTGATCGTCGCGCTCGGCTTCACGGGCTCGCTCGCGATCGACGGCACGACGCTCACCGCGGTGAGCGCCTTCTTGAGCTACGACACGGCGCTCCTGCGCTTCGACCCCGGGGGCCATCTCGTCTGGGCGAATCACATCCGCGCGGTCGGCGACACGGGGCTCCCCGCCGTCGCGTCCATCGTGGTGACGCCGAGCGGGGACGTGGGGTTTGCAGGGGCCATTTATGGGGCGGCGACGGGCGAATTCGGCTTGTGGACGAGCGTGGGACAGTCCGACGCGTTTATCGGGCTCATCGCGGGTGACACCGGCGAGATGCGTTGGGCGAAGCTCTTCGGCGGGAGCGGAGCCGACGCGGTGGGGAGGCTCTCCGTGGCGCCCGACGGCGCGTTGATCGCGACCGGCGCCCGCAGCAACGACGCGGACGTCGCGGGCGAAGAGCTCGACGAAGAGGGCTCGAACGCGCCGTTCCTGGCGATCTTCGAGCCGAGCGGCGAGCTGCGCCGAGCGCGGTCGCTCACGAGCGTCATCCCGAAGGGCACCGGCGCTCGGTTCATGGGCCGGGATCCGAACGGGGATTTGGTGATCGTGGTCTCGCACGATGATTTCACGCAGGGGTTCGACGTGATTCGCCTGGATCCCACGGGCGAGAGCGAGCTTCATCGCAGCGTGTTCCCGGCGTTGTCGCCGGACGGCGAGGGCATGCTCATCCCGAACGGCTTCGCGCTCGATCCGTTGGGCAACGCGATCTTCACCGGCGTCATGCGGGGCGCCGCGGACTTTGGGACAGGCGTCCTCGAAGCGGAGCCCTGGTCGGACGCGCTCTTCGTCGCGAAGGTCACGCCATGAGCCCTGCGCGTTAAGGCGTGATTAAGGTCCATGTCCCTCGTGGAGAGGTATCCCTCGACGTCATGAAAGCTCCTCACCTCCTCGCCGCCCTCTCGCTCACGGCCGCGCTCGGCTGCGCGACCGTCACGACCGTCGACGACCCGCCTCCGCCGAACGACTGCGACGAGCGCTGCGCCGAGCTCTGGAGCTTCGAATACGGCGACGGGCCGCCGAACCACGGGTACGCGATCGGATCCGACGCGCAAGGCAACGTGGTCTTCGCCGCGCAGGGGAGCGGCGACGTGGATCTCGGAGGGGGCGTGATCGACGCGCGCTTCCTCCTCGCCAAGCTCGATCCCGCGGGCGTGGTCCAATGGGTCAACGGATATCCCAAGGGGCTCACCAACGTGGCGGGGATGGCCGTCTCGGAGGGCGGGAGGATCGCGGTCGCGGGGACGTGCCGAGAGGCCGTGATCGATCTCGGCGGTGGGCCGCTCGTCGAATCGTTCAACGATCATGAGGAGACGTGTATGGCCGTGATCGACGAGGGCGGCGCGCACGTGTGGAGCGCGCGCTTCGGCACGACGGATCCAAGCTCGTACATCGATCCTTCGGCCATCGCGATCACGCCCTCGGGGGACGTGATCGTCGCGCTCGCCTTCACGGGCACGGTCGACCTCGACGGCGTCACGTTGACCGGCCCCGACGGCGATTTCAATTATGAGACCTTGATCGCGCGCTTCGATCCTCAAGGCCACCTGCGTTGGGCGCGGCACATTCAAAACGGGGTCGTCGAACAAGGCGCCTCGCTGCCCATCGTCTCGGCGCTCGCGGTCACGCCTTCGGGGGACGTGGCGTTGGGAGGTGTGTTTTATGGATCCATCGTGGTCGACGCCGCGCTCTGGTCGAGCCACGGGGAGGGCGACGCGTTCATCGCGCTGCTCGGGGGCGACACGGGCGAGATGCGTTGGGGGAGCGTGGTCGGAGGGGGCGGCGCGGATGGATTCGTGAGCCTCGCGCCTTTGGCCGACGGGGGTGTCCTCGCGGCGGGGTGGTATGAGGGCGCGGTGGACGTCGAAGGCCAAGCGCTCCCGGACGGCGGTTATCAATCTTCGTTGCTCCTCGCGTTCGGGGCCGAGGGCGAGATCCGGTTTGCGCGCTCGCTCGGGGACGCGCTGCCCGAGCAATTCGTTCGCTCCGCGGCGCCGCGGCCCGACGGTGATCTGGTGGTGATCGCGCCGCTCGACAACGCGATGGACGGGTTCGAGGTGGTGCGGTTCGACGCGCTCGCGGAGCACGAGGTGCGCCGGCAATCCTTCGTGGCGTCATCGGAGAGCGGTCCGCACGAGCTCTTGGTGAATTCGTTTGCGCTCGATCCTTTGGGCAACGCGCTCTTCACGGGATCTCTGCGCGGGACGGTCGATTTCGGCACGGGCGCGCTCCACGCCGGGCCGAGCGAGATGCCGTGGGCCGAGGCGATCTTCGTGGCCAAGGTCGATCCGTGACGCTTTGACGCTCTTGACGCGCTTGACGTGCTTGACGTCCAGCCGGGGAGGGTCGATAAAGCTCGTCACGACATGACGCGCCGCGGCCCTCTCGCTCTCTCCCTCTCGCTCTCGGCAGCGCTCTTTACCGGGTGCGCCGAGCCGCCTCCAAAGCCTGCTCCTGCCCTCTCGGCGGCCCCGGTCGAGGCCAAATCCTCGGCTTCGAGCGCGGCGCCCGCGGCGTCGGCTTCGTCGGTCGCGGCGCCTTCTCCTCCTGCTTCTTCTGCGTCCGCCGAGGTGAGCGTGGGTCCTTCAGGCAAGATTCTTTGTTTCGGTGATTCGATTACGCAGGCGGATTGGCCGGGCAAGATCGCTCCGAGCGAAAAGTGGGTGACGGTGCTCGGGGCGAAGAGCGACAAGATTACGGCGGTGAACGCCGGGCGCAACGGCCGCACCACCAAAGAGGGGTTGGCCGAGCTCCCTGCCTCGCTCGACGCGCACCCCGACGCCGCGTGGGTGCTCTTCTTTTTGGGCGTGAACGACACCAAACACGGCGCGCCCGGCGTGGTCGAGGCGGCGACCGCCAACATGGGAAAGATGGTCGACATGGTCCGGCAAAAGCTGCCCAAGGCCGAGATCGTGGTGATGGCGCCCATCAACGTGAACAAAGAGAAATTCACGTCGTTCTTCCGCGATCAAGTGGCCATGGGCGACGACACGGCCCATTACATGAAGGCGATGAGCGTCGCCTACAAAGCGCTCGCGCACAAGAAGGGTGTCAAGTTCATCGATCTGCTCGACGTGGTGACGCCTGCGTACATCGAAGACGGGGTTCACGCGAACGGCAAAGGCCAAGCGCAGATCGCCGAGGCGGTGTGGAAGGGGCTCGTCTCGTTCCGGTGAGCCGCATAAAAATCTAGGCAATTCCCCGGGGCTTCGCTACCATGCGCGCGTGGCATTCGCGAACGCAGCGTGGCTCCTCCCGGTGAGCACGGATCCTTCCCTGCTCGTGGATCGGGACCGCGAGCTCGATACGTTGGTGCGCTGGCTCGAAGAGCATCGGGTGGGCCAGATCCGAGAGGGCCACATTTTGATCACCGGCGCTCGCGGCGTGGGCAAATCCATCTTCACGCGGACCGCGCTCCGGCGGTTCGAGGCGCGCCACCCCGATCAAGCGGTGTGCATCACGGTCGACAGCCGCGGCATTGGCTATCGCGCGTTCTTGAGCCGGTTCGCCGAGCATCTCTCGGACGCGATTCGCCCGCACGCCGAGAAGGGCAAACGGCACGACATCGTCCGTTGGCTCGACCAGCTCTCGCTCCTCGCCGCGCACAACCAGATCACGCGGGCGCAGGTCGACACCATCGCGCGTAGGTACAGCGCGGACGCGAGCCTCGGCGCAGACCTCTTGTTCAAGCTTCAACACAAGGTCTCGTGGGAGGAGACACGGAGCCTCGGGCAAACCGTGCAATCGACGCTGGCCGTCACGGACGAGCTCTTGCACGCCGCGATCACGGCCACGCTCGAGCGGCTCGCGGAGGCGGACTCCCGCTGGATGGTCGTCGTTTTCTTCGATGATTTGGATCAAGCGGCGGTGCGCGATCGCGAGGAGGACGTCACCACCCTCTTTCGCAAGGTGATCGATCTGCGCCCTTGCCTCTCCATCGTTCATTTTCGGACCGACGCGCTCGTGGGCAACATCACGCGGGAGGTCACCGAAGATCTTTACCTCCATCCGCTCTCGCCCGAGGTGCTCTTCGAGATCGTTCAACGCCGCTTGGAGGCGGCGACCGAAGATGTAAAAGCACTGTTTCCTCCGCACACGGATTGGTCCTCCGTCAAGCGTCTCGCGGCGTGCACGGGCAACCCGCTCGCGTTTTTGCGATGGGTTCACGCGCTCCTCCGGTTGCACGAGTGGCCCATCGCGCCCGGCTGGGCAAAGCCTTCGTCGCTCCTCGACATCGCGCTCCGCGCCGCTCTCTTCCGGGGTGTTGATCCAGAGGTCGTGGAGCGGCTCGTCAGGGTGGTGGATCGATGTGACGGCGGCAAGCTCGATCAGGCGGTAAAGCCCGAAGATTTGATGCGGGGAACATCTCCCTTCGATACCTCGCCGCCCGAAGACAGGCTCACCGAGCGGGAGATTGAGCATTTGCGCAACGTGGAGGTCCTCCTCCCCCGCTATCGCCATAACCTCTCTGCGGGCTACCGTATCGAGCCCACGTTGGACCTCCTCCGCCC
The DNA here is from genome assembly GCA_964437785.1 of uncultured Polyangiaceae bacterium. Taxonomy (GTDB): domain Bacteria; phylum Myxococcota_A; class Polyangia; order Polyangiales; family Polyangiaceae; genus CAYTJL01. The sequence continues at coordinate 10,128 of CAYTJL010000089.1, read as the reverse complement.
GAGCGTGCGGGCGCGGATCTGATCGCGTATGCGCGCGCTCCACCTGATTGGGCTGCGCGCGCCGGGGGGCAAGAAGCTCCGTTATCCGTCTGAGGATGACGAACCGCTCTTCTTACCGTCGTGGATCCCGGCGAGCGACCGTGAGGTGGTGATCGATTGTTACCAAGCTATCTTGGCCGAAGAGACGTTGCCGCGCGTCGAGATCGATTGGTATCGGAGCCTCGGACCCACGGATCGTGGTTATCTGCAGAGGCTCCGCGCGCGTCACAGCTCGCGCGATCACCTGCTCGTCATTCGGGTCCTGCGCGACGGGGTGGCGATGGAAGATATGCTGTCTCAAGATGAGATCCGCGCGTTTCGCTATGTCGCGATCACCTCGGATTTCTTCGTCGAGGGGGAGCGTTATGGCGGGCTCGGCCGGCTCGCGGCGTTCGTCGGGACCGTCGTGGAAGAGCTTTATGACGAATTGAGCGGCGAATTGGGGCTCCGCAGCGACGGGAGCGCGCTCCTCGAACCGTTCGTGAGGACGTTGCTCAACCCCGTGTTGGTCGTCGAGGCTACGAACGCGCTCATCGACGTGCAAGCCGAGAAGGTGCCTTTGGAGGACCAGCGCGATACGGTGATTCGGCGCCTGTTGCGCCGCCTGCTCGACGCGCTCAGTAACCATGAGGCCGTGGCGCTCGCGGCGATCGCCGCAAAAGGGATGGCCGGGTGTGAGCAGGCGATGGGCAATGATGAGCGTGAAGCTGCATTTCGAGGGCTCCGCCGCCGTCAATTGCTCTTGGACGAGAGGCTCATTCGGTGGGCGCAATGGCTCTATCAAGAGCCCTCCCGGGAGATCGTTGCAAACAGACTGCGGGCCGCCTTCGAGCCGAGCGCGTCTCCTCCGATTGGCGCTGCGGAGGTCCTTGGCTGGCTTGACGACGGTGCACGACGCTCGATGACGAATATTGAGCTTGCCGACCGTATCAGCAAAGCAATGACGTGGGCACATGAGGGAGCGCTCGATCGAGCACGGGATGAGCTCGATGTGCTCGCATCGGAGATCGAGATTTCGAGTGTTCCACCCGAGGTGAAAGACCACTACGATCTCGTCACGTCGGTGCTCGATCTCGCCACAGCAGTTCGCGAGGCCGCCGGAAGCACCCGCCAATCCTCTTCATAACCCGCCCCCCGCTCGGCTATGCTGCGCGCGCCATGACCGCTCCCCCGCGCGCTCACCCTCGAACGGGCCTTGTTCTGAGCCTCGGCTTCGCGCTCTCGCTCGGGGCTCTCTTCTCCGCTTGCGGCGGCAACAGCCAAGCGCGCGCCAAGGCAGGCGCCGAGCTCGCTGCGTTCGAGGGCTGCCTCATGGGCGAGCCCCTCGCGCCGGGCGAGACGCTCGCGGGCAGGCTCCGCGGCGTCGAGCTCGCCATCGCGCTCCAACACGAAGCGCGCGAAGCGCCACCTCCCGCGCCCGACGCCGGCCCGTATGACCCGAGCCGCGAGATGTACAAAGCGAGCCAAATGGACATGGGCCTCACCGACGACGCCGACGCCGGCCCGCCCGAAGCGCCCAAAGCCCCTTCGGTCACCACGTGGCCTTCGACGTGCGCCGATCTCTCCACCGCGCTCAAAAAGACGCTCGACAGCCCCGCGCTCGCGGGCGACAAAAGCCTCGACGCGCTCCGCGAGGCGCTGCCGACGCCCGCGCGCCTCGCCATGCCGTATGCCTTGCTCCCCGAAGAAGCCGCGGATCTCACAGCGGCCATCACCGCCGCGGCGCTGCCCAAACCCGCTTCGCCCCCTTCCGCCGAGCGCGCTCCTGCGCCGCTCGCAGCGCCTTTGCCCGCGCGCGGCCTCACGCCGCTCGCCAAAGGCTCCTTGGATGGAACGGTGACGCGCGCGCGCATGACCGACCCCATCGCCACAACCACGCTGCACATCCTGACGGACGGGCCCACGACCCGACTCTGCACCTTGAAAGGGGAGGGGAGCGCGGCCTATTCGGTCGCGCGCTGCGCGCCTGTCCCTTCGTGGATGGATGTCAGCCCCGGATTGCCCAGGCTCGCCGGCATGGACGAGGGCGCGCCGCTCGCGCTGTTCGCCAAAAAGAAGACAGGCAACAGCTCCTCGTATGGCCTCGTGATCGCCGATCCGGCCGGGCAAAAGGCCGTCCCGATGCGGCAATACACGAGCGACGCCTTCGCCTTCGTCGCCAAAGACGGCGCGTACATGGTGACGTCGAGCGAATATTCGGCCTTCGTTCGGATCGGCTCGGCGAGCAAGCTCAAGACCAAAGACATCGACGAGCCCGCCCAAGACACCGAGACCTCCCGCGCCATGGACGCCGTGACGCGCGGCGCCGTGGCCGCGTTCGGTCACGTGTTTTGGGTCGATCCGCCGCCGGTCTATAGCTCCTATGATCCCGACCGGAAGCTCTGGGCGCGCAGGGTCTTCCCCTCGCTCGCCGCCAAGGCCGAATCGCTCGGCCAGGCGCCCGCGGACGCGATTGACCTCCTCGACGGCTGCAAGGCCTTTGGTCGCACAGCCCTGCTCTTTTCGGCGCGTTATGGCCGGTCCATCGACAACGGCAAAAAGCTCCGCATCGCCGTGGCCGAAGGGGAGGGGTCTTTCAAGGGCTTCGACGTCGAGGTGGGGTATTACATCCCCCATCTCACCTGCGGTAAAGACGCGGTGTGGGTCACCTCGGCCGACACCTCCACGGGGCCGCACGCGGTCGTCGTGGTGCAGAGCCGGTGCACGGAGAAGGGCTGCGAGGCCAAGCGATCAGGTCCTGTATCGACCCCGTTCGGGGCTGAATTCCGGGCCGCGACCGTCGGGTCCAATGCCATGTTGGTCTGGCGCCTCAGGCCCGAACGGGTGCTCTCGCGGGCGCGCGGGATGGTGTTTTATCACGTCGCGCCCGTCGACGCGCTCGCCGCCGCAAAGCCACGTCCGCTCTTCGAGAACCGATCGCGAGGTGGCTTTGACGCCGATCGCATCTTCCTCTTCGGCCGCGCCGAGGCCGTCGTGCTCGTCGAGAAGACAGGCAAAAATCAGCCGGTTTTGTACGCGGCCAAGGTGGATCCGTCGGGCGCCGCCGCCCCCGTCGTCGTGGAGGAGACCTCATGGTGAGCGAAAAAAACGATGGTGCCTCCCCCAAACGACGGCGCATCGCGATGGGCGCCGCCAAGGCGCTCGCCGGGCTCGCCGTGGGGCTCGCCGTCGCCGAAGGTGCCTTTTGCGTCCGATCGGGCGGCGCGTTCCCCCATCTCAACGTCTACATGCCCGACGCCGAGCTCGGCGTGCGGCTCCAGCCGGGCGCGACCGAACGGGTCAAGTTCGGCCCCAACCCCATGACGCACGTGCGCGTCAACGCACAAGGCTTCCGCGGCGCGGATTGGCCTCCTCCCGGCGAAGGCGAGGTGCTCGTCGTCGGTGACTCGCAGGTGTTCGGGCTCGGCGTCGAAGAGGGCGAGACCATGAGCGCGGCGCTCGAAAAGGTCCTTGGAAAACGCGTGCTCAACGCGGGGGTGCCCACGTACGGCCCGCCCGAATACGCGCGCATCGCCGCCGAGGTGATGGCCAAACGGCCGGTCTCCGCGGTGGTCTTCGTGATCAATTTCTCGAACGACCTCTTCGAGATGAAGCGGCCCAACAAAGATCGTCACGTGGTCTGGGACGGGTGGGCCGTCCATTCGGAGTTTGCGCCCGAGCACGTGACCAAGTTCCCGGGGCGCGAGCTGCTCTATCGCAAGTCCCACGCGTTCTATGCGCTCCGCCAATTCCTCTACGAGCGCGGCCCCAAATACGACGATCGCGCGTTCACGTCCAAACGCACGTGGCGCGACGTGACGCTCGCCGCCATCGCCGCCGAGGACGACCACGAGAAGGCGCGCGTCGAGACCGAAGAGCTCGCGCAGAAGCACAAACGCGCCGTCGCCCGCGCGCGCCAAGCGTCCAAGAAGGCCGACGCCGAGGTGGACCAGCTCATCGGCAAGAACATCGATCCGGGCGTGCTCGATTCGCAGAGCAAGAGCGGCATCAACTACCGCGCTGCGCGCGCGAGCCCGGGGGACATCGTAGGGTACGTGAACGACGGCGAATACGACTCTCCGGTCGCGGCCACCGCCGAGATGATCCGCTATGGCGCCATCTACCGCGATAAGCTGGAGCAGCTCCTCAAGGAGAAGGCCCAGCGCACGCCCACCCTCGCCGGCGACGTGGAGCGCTCGTTCGCCGATCGCGACCAAAAGACCAAGACGTTCACCGATCTCGCGAAGGCGCCCGCGCCCGTCTCCGAGGCGTGGTCGCCCGTGATGCCGAGCCTCCGCGCGATGAAGGCCACCTGCGATGAGCACAAGGCAAGGCTCTTTGTCGTGGCGCTCCCGCTCGACGTGATGATCTCGGCCGACGAGTGGAAGAAGTACAACGCGGAGCCCTCGGACATGAAGCCCGCCGAGCGGCTCGTCAAAGACCTCATGGACTCGGCGATGGCCGCGGGCGCGACGGGCGTCGATCCGACCGAGGCCCTGCGCGCCGCGGAGCCGGGCGCGTTCTTGGCCGGCGACATCCACCTTACGCCCAAAGGCCATCTCGCGCTTGCCGAGCACATCGCCAAGGTGATGAAGGAGCCGCCCCCGCTCCCGGTCCCCAAGAGGGTTGTCCCGCTCGGGCGAACGCGCCCGCCGGCCCCCAAAGAGTGGGACGGCGTCCGCGAGGTGACGGTGCGCGGCTCCAGCGCGGCCGAGTGCGAGACGCTGATGATCCGCGAGTGGCTCCGCGTCGTGTGCAAGCGCAACAAGCCCACGTCGGCGAAGCCCGTGGGCATCGAGGTGCTCGAAGGAGGGTTGGGCGAAGCCTTCGTGACAGGCAGCGACGACGTCATGGTGCTCTTGGTGCCCTTGGTCGAAGGGAGCCATTTCACCGCGGATTTCTCGTGGGCGGACCGCACGCAAAAGCTCGTCATCCACTGGGCCAAAGGCGCGGCGCAGCCCGACATGGTGTTCGCCAAACCGCACAAGGAGGGCCCTTCGAGCCCGCCCCCGCCGCTCTCCTTGGAGCCTTATTGCAGTTGCCTCAAGGCCAAAGACCCCTCGTTCACGTGTCCGGGCGCGGTGCTCAGCCCGAGCGCCGACTGCGCGAAGGCCTATCCCAACAACTGCGAGAAGCTCCTCGCGTGCGCGGACGGCGACCCGGACGCGCTGCCCGCTTGCCCCAAAGGCCACGTCAACGCGGGCGCGACGGGCGGCTGCCACGCGCTCTGCTCCGGCGAGGTGCCTTGTGCAAAGGGCGTTTGCACCGACCTCGAAGGGGGCAAGGTCTGTCTCTGAGCCGCATGTCCGACGCTCCCCGAAAAGGCACGATCGCTCATCTCCCCGCGCTCGACGGGCTGCGCGCCCTCGCGGTGATCGGCGTCTTGTTCTTCCATGACGGCCGTTTGAAGGGCGGGTATCTCGGCGTCGATCTGTTCTTCGTGCTCTCGGGATACCTGATCACGAGCCTGATCGTCGCCGAGCACCGCGCGACGGGCAGGCTCGATTTACCGGCGTTTTGGGTGCGCCGCGCGCGGCGGTTGTTCCCGGCGCTCCTCCTGCTCATGCCGTTCGTCGCGCTCATCGCGGCGTTCTTCGTGCAAAAGACCGAGGTCCAGCGGGTGCGCTGGGACGGCCTCGCGACGCTCGCGTACGTGGCCAATTGGCGCGCGATCGGCGCGGGCCACGGGTATTGGGCGCTCTTCGCCGCGCCGTCGCCGCTCGAGCACACGTGGAGCCTCGCGATCGAGGAGCAGTTTTACGTGATCTTCCCGCTCCTCTCGGCCTTCGTGCTCTGGCGCGCGAAAGGATCCAAAAGAGCCCTCTTCGGTGTGTGCGTCGCGCTCGCGATCGCGTCGGCGTGCGTGATGGTGCTCCGGTTCTCACCCGAGGACACGTCGCGCGCGTACCTCGGCACGGACGCGCGCGGCGGCTCGATCTTGATGGGCGCGGCGCTCGCGTGTCTCGTCGCGGAGCGAGGGTTGTTGTCGACAGACGCCAAGGTGCGCGTCTTGGATGGTTTGGGGGTCGTCGCGATCGCGCTCCTCGGCGTCGCGTGGGCGACGCTCGACGGGCGCGATTCACGGCTCTATCGGGGCGGCTTCTTCGCGGCCGAGGGGCTCGTCGCGATCCTCATCGCGTGCGCGGCGCACGGCGAGAGGAGTTTTGTCGCACGCGCTCTCTCCTGGAAGCCACTCACGTGGATCGGGCTCGTGAGCTATGGGCTCTACCTCTATCACTGGCCCCTTTACGTGGTGATCACCAAAGACCGTTTGGGCCTCCCGCCGCTCGCGATCTCGGCCCTCCGCTGGGGCGCGACGTTCGCTGTCGCGTACGCCTCGTATCGGCTGGTGGAGCAGCCGATTCGGCGGCGCGGGCTCTGGTTCGGCCGCCCGATCGTGATCGTTCCGGCGGCGTTCGCGGCGGCGGCGTTATCCATCGTGATCGGGACGCGCGGCGCGCTGCCGCCGTCCGAGGTCGCGGCGCGGGAGGACGAGATCCCGCCCGACGCGGTCCCGCCCGGGTTTCATCGCATTTTGGTGCTCGGCGACTCGGTCGCGGTGAGCCTCGGTGAGCGGATGCGCGCGGTCTCGCGGCCCCTCAAGGCCACGGTGTTCGTGCGGGCGACGGGCGATTGCAACATCTTGCACGATCAAGCGCGCGTGATCTCGCTCGAAAAGAGGGCGCACCAAGGCGGCGACTGCGACGCCTCGTGGATCGCGGACGCGCGCGACGTCCAACCCGACGCGACGCTGGTGCTCTTGGGCGGCGGCTTCTTCGCGCCCGTGCAGGTCGACGGCAAATGGCAGCGCGCGTGCGAGCCCGGGTGGAGATCGCTTTACGTGTCCGAGCTCGGCAGGAATTTGAGCGCGCTCGCCCCTGTCGGCGGCAGGATTTACCTCGCGCTCGCGCCCGCGCCCGTGGGGGGTTGGGCCGAGGCCGCGCCCAAAGCCACCATCGATTGTTACAACGACGCTCTGCGCGACGCCGCCCGGCGCGCGCCCGGCGTCCTGATCTTCGATTTGGCGTCGGAGCTCTGCCCCAACGGTGTTTGCGCGAGGAAGGATCGGGGCGAGCCCATCCGGCCCGACGGGATGCACTTCGGCGGGCCCGGCGCCGAGGAAATTGCGCGATGGACGCTCGGGAAGATCTGGTGATGTCCCTTGTCTCCGCGCCCCGTCGCGCGCAAGATCGATCGTGATGGCCGACGACTCCTCCGATCCCGAGCACCCGCTCGCCACCCGCGCGATCCCCTATCCGGCGAGCCGCCTCGCGCCGCGCTTCGATTTGGTCGACATCGCCGCCGAGATCGCGCGCGCCGATCAGACGGTCTCCGTTGTCGCGTCGGCCAAGCTCGACGTGATCCGCAAGCAGATCCTCGCGTTGCAGGAGGAGGCGCGCGCCGTGCTCGACGAGGCCGCGCGCGCCGCCAGGCTCCATCGGGCGAAATGCAACTTCCACAAAGTGCCCGGGCACGTCTATCACCTTTATCAGCGCGCCGAGGGAGAGCTTTATTTCTCGATGATCTCGCCCACCGAGTGGGGCGGGCGGCCGCCTCATCGCTTCGAGGGGTCGTATCGGTTGGAGAACGATCAATCGTTTACGCTCCTCGACGCCGAGGAGGCGTGACGTATCATGTGCACGATCGGCTGCCTCGTCCGGCCCGGCCGCGTGCTCACCTTCAAGCAATGTGATCTGCCGTATCGGGCTCATTTCATCGAGCCCGAGGTCATGGGCGCTCCAACGGGCTTTGCGCGCTTTGCGCTCGTGCGCGACGGCGCGCCCGGCCCTTGGGCCGGCGTCAACGAGCATGGCGTGGCCTTCGTGGCGGCCGACGCGTACCTCGATGAGGCGTCCCGGCGCGATCTCGATCCGGTTCAAAGCCCCATGGAGGGATACGCGCAGATCCTCCGCGATTATGCGTCGGCCGGCGAGGCCGTCGGCGCGATGATCGCGTTTTACGAGGAGAGCGGGGCCCCCGACATCCTCCTCGTGAGCGACGCGGACGAGGCCTTCCTCGTCGAATACACGCCCCACGGCGGCGCGCGGGTGCTCCCGTGCTCGGAGGGACACCTGCTCTCGACCAACCACGTTCGCATGTTGCCGGGCGCGGTGCCGTTCGAGGACGACCCGAGCACGTATTTGAGGCTCGCGCGGGCCGAGGCGATCCTCGACGACGATCCGAGCTTCGGCGGCGTGATGCGGCTCTTGTCCGACCAGGCACACGGCCCGACCGAGCGCTCGATCTGCCGCGTGGCCGAGGCCGAGGGGGAGTATTTCACCCAAGCGTCGGTGGTGTTTTTGGTGGAGGGCGGGAGGGTGGATCGAGCGACCCGCGGACGCGGAGTCGCGACCCACGTCGACTGCCTTTATCTGCTCCACCATAACCCGCGATCGGGCGCGTTCACGGAGCGATTGGACGTGTTCGGAGAGGCCTCAGACTGACGGGAGCTGCCAGTCGATCGGGGTCTTGCCGGCGTTCCTGAGCGCGTTGTTGACCGCCGAGAAGGGCTTGCTCCCCAAAAACGCCTTCACCGAGAGCGGGGAGGGGTGCGCGCCCTTGATCACCACGTGACGGCCCGCGTCGATGAGCTTCTCTTTCTTCTGCGCGTAGGCCCCCCAGAGCAGGAACACCACGGTGTCGCGCTTCTCGTTGACCTTGCGGATCACGGCGTCCGTGAACGTCTCCCACCCTCGGTCCTTATGGGAGTTGGGCGTGTGGGCGCGCACGGTGAGCACCGCGTTGAGCATCAAGATGCCTTGCTGCGCCCAATGGACCAAGTACCCGTGATTCGGGGCCTTGGCGCCCACGTCGGAGGCGAGCTCTTTGTAGATGTTCACGAGCGAGGGAGGGGTCTTGATGCCCGGGCGCACCGAGAAGCAAAGGCCGTGGGCCTGGCCGTCGTCGTGATACGGGTCTTGCCCGAGGATGAGCACTTTGACGTCCTCATAAGGGGTGAGCGCGAAGGCCGAGAACACGTCCTCTTCGGGCGGGAACACTTGATTGGCGCGCCGCTCCTCCGCGACAAAGTCCTTGAGGTCGTGGAAATACGGCTTGTCGAGCTCGCCCGCGAGCGCGCGCTCCCACGAAGGGGGCAGGGTGAGGCCCGACCCCGAAGAGCCTTTGGGAGCCGCGGCCTTCTTGGCGGCCGCGGGCTTCTTCTCGGGGGTCTTTTTGGCGGCGGTCTTGGCGGCGGCCTTCTTGGGGGGAGCGGGCTCGTCGTCCTCGTCGTCGTCTTCTTCGTCGTGTTTGGCGGCCGCCGCGCGCGGGGGCGCCGAGCCGGCGGGCGCGGGCGCCTCGCCGCGGAGGTTCTTTTGGCAGATGTCTTCGAGGACGCAGCCCGTGCACTGGGGCGCGCGCGCGGTGCAGGTGTAGCGGCCGTGGAGCACCATCGCGGGGCCAAAGGAGGTCCACTCCGCTTTGGGCACGATCTTCATCAAGTCCTGCTCGATGTCGTCGGGCTTCTCCTTGGTGGTGAGCCCGATGCGCGGCGAGATGCGCGCGACGTGCGTGTCGACGATGATGCCCGTGGGCATGTTGAACGCGGTGTTGAGCACGACGTTGGCCGATTTCCGCGCGACGCCGGGCAAGGTCACCATCTCTTCCATGGTGCGCGGGACCTCGCCGCCGAAGCGCGCGACGAGCGCCTTGCAGCACTCTTGGATGGCCTTGGCTTTGTTGCGATAAAACCCGGTGGGCTTGACGTCCTCTTCGAGCTCTTCGCGGTTCGCGCCCGCGTAGTCCGACGCTGAGCGGTACTTCTGAAACAGGCTCTTCGTGACCCGGTTCACGCGTTCATCGGTGCACTGCGCCGCGAGGATGGTCGCGACCAGGAGCTCGAGCGGCGTCGTCCAATCGAGCTCGTAACGAGCGTTCGGGTACTTGGCTCGAAGCCTCGCGACGAGCGTAGAGACGGGGACGGTGGCCATAGGTGCGAAGTCATACGCCGCTCCGTTTCGGTTTCCAATCGGATCGTTGCGGAGGGGCGCCCGGGCGTGTTGAACGCGTAGGGGCGCATGTGGTAGGTTGCGCGAGCGCCCGCGGTTTCACCGAGGGAGACAAGGCGAGCATGAGCGGCGACGAGACAAGCGTAACGAGGTTCGGCAAGCA
>CAYTJL010000088.1:19489-33483 GCA_964437785.1 uncultured Polyangiaceae bacterium | reverse complement strand
TCTTCTTCGCCAAGGACGCGCAGAGCGCGGCCAAGCTCGGGCACGCGCGCGGCGTCGTGCTGCTCCGCCTCGCGCGGAGCCGCGTGCCGATCCACGAGTACCCGCCCGCGCTCGTGAAGCGATCGGTCGCGGGCCGCGGCGCCGCGGACAAGCGGCAGATCACGGCGCTCGTCACCGCGATCTTGAAGCTCGGCTCGCCGCCGCGCGAGGACGCCGCGGACGCGCTCGCGGTCGCGCTCACGCACCTCTCGACGGCGGGCTTCGCCGACGCGCTCGCCAAGGCCAAGAGCGCCGCGCGGTCGCGATGATCGACGCGCTCCTGCCGTCGCTCGCGAAGCTCAGCGCGCGCTTCGCGACGATCGCCGTCGAGGGGGAGCCGGGCGATCGGCGCGTCGTCGCGCGCGCGCCGATCCGCAGGGGCAGCGTCGTCGCGCACGTCCCGCGTCGCGCGCTCATCACGCCCGAGCGGGCGCGCGCGTCGCTCTCCGAGCACGCGCTCGGCGAGGCGGCCATCGAGGTGACCCCGCACTCGATGCTCGCTTTGTGGCTCATAACGGAGCGATCGCGCGAGCGATCGCCGCACCGCTATTACCTCGACGGGCTGCCCGCGTCGCACCCGCTCTTGCCGATCCACTACCCCGGCCAGCTCCTCGCGCTCCTCGAGGGCTCGTTCACGCGCGCGAAGATCGAGCGGCGGAGGGCCGCGCTGCGCGACGATCACCGCGTCATCCGGGCCGCGGCGAGCGATCGCCGCGTGCCTATTTCGTTCGAAGAATTCGCGTGGGCCCGGCACACGGTGCTGACGCGCGTCTTCGGCGTGCGGATCGAAGGCCAAAAGACCGAGGCGCTGGTCCCGCTCGCGGACATGATGAACCACAGCGCGGATCCGGCCGTGACGTGGGCGTACGACGACGCGGAGGGCGCCTTCGTGATGACCGCCGAGCGCGACGTCGCCGAGGGCGACGAGGTCACCGACAGCTACGGCGCCAAGTGCAACAGCCGCTATTTCTTGAGCTACGGCTTCGCGATCGATCACAACCCCCACAACCTCGCGAGCGTGACCGCGCGCGTCTCGCCGCGCGATCCGCTCGCGGATCGCAAGCTCGCGCGGCTCGGCAGGCCCTCGATCGCGATCGAGGTGCCGGCGCGGCTCGACGATCGATCGTCGCAGGATCTGCTCGCGTTCCTGCGCGTCGCGGTCGCGAGCGAGCGCGAGCTCGCCTCGGTCGAGGAGCGCGGGCTCGAAGGCGGCGCGAAGCCGCTCGGGCCGCGCAACGAGATCGCCGCGCTCGGCGCGCTCGCCGAGGCCGCGGGCGAGGCGCTCGCGCTGTTCCCGACGTCGATCGGCGAGGACGACGCGATCCTTCGAAAAAAGAAGCTCGATCCGCGCGCGCGCCTCTGCGTCGTGGTGAGGCGCGGCGAGAAGCGCGTGCTCGCGCGGCTGATCGAGCTCACGGGCGCGGCGCTCCCGTACGTGCGCCTCCCGCCGGCGCAGCTCGCTGGAGCGATCGAGATGGACCTGATTCAGGACGAGGGGCTCCGCCGTTACCTCATCGGCGTGCTCGCGCAACGGATCGAGCTCGCGAGCGGGCGCTGATCGCGATCGTCAGATTTTGTAGCCGAAATAGGCGTGGGTCAGGAAGCCGAAGCCAACGCCGGAGAAGGTGACCCCGCGATCGCCCCCCGCGATGATGGTCGCGCCGAAGCGCGTGTTCGCGCCGACGGCCATTTTGTCGGAGATTTGGTATTCGAAGCCGGGGCCCGCCATCGGCACGATGTTCGCGAACACGCCGTTCGTGAGGTTGACGGCGACCGGCACGTCGAGCCCGATTTGCAGCGTCGCCTCGCGGGTCAAGTGGATGCCGATCTCGGCGCCGACGGGGAACTGGATGCCCAAGAAGGGGCCGGAGAACGTGAGGACCTTGAGCCCGGGATCGAGGTGAATGAGCGCGCTCACCTTCTCGGTCTTGGCGAGGCTGATGCGCAGCGTGAACGCCGCCGACATGCCCGCGGCGAGGAAGCTCGGGTGATAGATGGGCGCGTAGTGGAAGCCGATGCGCCCGCCGATCTCGATGCGATCGGTCAGCCCGTAATGGACGCCGATCCCCTCGTCCGGGTAACCGACCTCCGCGTACGGCATGATGCTGCCCGCGGTCAGCGTGTCACCGCTGTGGAGCCCCCATTTGCCGCCCGCGTGCGCCTCGCCCGAGGCCATCGCGATCGCGCCGCCGATCAACGCCGCGCTGAGGATGGGAAGAACCGATCGAGATGTCATGGTCGCGTGCCCCTCACATGGTTGATGGGCCTCCATCATCCGCGTGAGCGCGCGGGCTGGGCAAGACATGAGCAATGTTTTTGAGCGTCAGCGCCGCCGCCGGAGCAGGCTCCGCACGTCGAACAAGCCGAGCGCGGGCGCGGCGACCGCGAAGGCCGCGCAGAAAATCGCGAGCACCGCCGCGGATCCGAGGAGCGATGACGCGAACGCGTCGCCCGCGAGCCGCTGTGTCAAAAATGCCGGCAGCGCGGCGATCGCCGAGAGCGCCGCGACCTTGGCCCACGGGACGCGATGCGCGTCGAGCCCGCCGAGCTTGCCGCGGATGAGCCGGGCGAGCAGCGTCATCTCCACCCACGACGCGAGGACCCCGCCGAGCACGACCCCGAGCGCGTCGAGCCGCTGCATCAACGCGAGCGAGAGGAGCGTGCTCACGACCACGCGGATCGTCGCGAAGCGCGCGGGCGATCGCGTGTCGCCGAGCGCGAACGACGTCGTCGAGAGCACGCGCCCGACGGCGTTGCTCACGAGCGCGAACGCGTAGCAGAAGAGCAGCTCCGCCACGCGATCGGTCGATCGCTGATCGAAGCTCCCGCCGCGCAGGAGCACGGTGATGATGGGCTTGCCGAGCAGCGCGAACGCGGCCGCGGACGGCATCGCGAGCGTGACGACGCGCGCGAGCGACGAGCCCACGCGCGCGCGGACCTTGGCGTCGCGCTTGTCGCGGTCCTCCTCGGCGGTCTCGCTCGCCATCTCGGGCAGCGCCGCCGCCGCCTCGCCCGTGCCGAGCAGGCTCATCGGCAAGAGGAAGATGGTCTGCGCGTAGCCGAACGCCGCGTTCGCCCCCGCGCCGAGGAAGCTCACGAGCAGCATGTCGATCAAGCTCGACAGCTGGAGCACGCCGCGCCCCGCGATCGCGCTCGGCAGCTTGGCCGCCGCCTCGCGCACCGCGGGATCGCGCGTGTCGAACGCCGGGCGGAGGCCGCCGAGGAGGCGCCTCGCCGCGGGCAACAAGACGGCCGTTTGCAGCACGGCGCCCGCGAGCGCGCTCACCGCGAGCGCGAGCGCGAGGTCCTCGCCTTCGACGTGGAAGACGCCGCCCATGACCACGAGGCCCGCGATCTGCGCGAGGCTCCAGAGCACGGGCGCGGCGTACGGGAGGAAGAAGCGCCGGTGCGCGTTGAGCACGCCGAGCGCCCACGCCGCGATCGCGAGCAGCGCGGTCATCGGGAAGACGATCCTCACCATCTTCACGGTGACGGCGATCCGCGACGGATCGAAGCCCGCGGCCACGACGAGCGTGAGCCAGGGCGCCAAGAGCACGCCGAGCGCGGAGGCGGCGAGCGCGACCGCGCCGAGCAGGCCGAGCGCCGATCGCGCGAAGCGCGCGGCGTCCTTCTCTTTCCCGGCCGCGCGGAGGCGCGCATACACGGGGATGAACGAGGCCGAGAGCGTGCCTTCGCCGAGCAGGTTCTGCGTGATGTTGCCGACGCGAAAGGCCGCCGTGATCGCGTCGGCGAGCGCGGACGTCCCGAAGTAATGCGCGGTCACCCGCTGCCGCACGAGCCCGGCGAGCCGCGACAAGAGGATGCCCGCCGTCACGACCGCCGCTGATCGGCCCGTCCCCGAAGGGGCTTTGGGCGCGCTGGGAGCCGCCGGATCGGGCGGCTCCGCCGCCGCGCCGAGCACCAGCGCGCTCTCGTCCTCATCTCGGTCGTCGTCGGCCATGGGCGCCGGGCTTCTAACTCAGAATCGCCGCCGCGCGAAATGTCGGATTGGCGTGCACCTTGTAAGGGTCTAAGGGCATGAGGCGCACGCGAGGCTCCCAGCCGCCCACAAAAGGCCGAGCATCGTTGGAACTTTCCGCCAAAACCATGTTTGTTGTGGGATTCCGTCGCAGGCTATCGCATGGAGATCCAAAGGCCCATGGATCCACAACTCTGGATCTCCTGAGGCCCTGCTCCAAGGTGGGATTGAGGCGCGGTGACCCCCAAAGCGCCCCTCCCCCTCCAGCCTCATTGGATGGATATCGAGTCACCGGAGATCTCGTGTTGGCCCCGAGGTTGCACAGGGCCGTGCGCGAAGCGGGGCTCCAACGAGAGGCGCTGAGGCGCCCGGGGCCCACATCCATGAAGAAATGAGATGGCGTTGTACACGCCGATTGGAAGGGAGCGTCCCATGCGCCTCGATCTGAGCAGCCTCAAGCACCTCGGCCTCGTCCTCTTGCTCGCCGCGGGCGGCTGTCTCGCACCTGTGTCCGATCCGACCGACTCCGAAGAGGTCGAAGACGCGTCGAAGTCCGACGCGCCGATCATCGGCGGATCGGTCGCGAGCGGATACCCGGAGTCGGCGCTCGTCGACATGTACCAAGGCGGCCAGCAGACGAGCGCGTGCTCCGGCTCGGTGATCGCGCCCCGCGTGGTGCTCACCGCCGGTCACTGCACGTACGGCTTCGACGGCTGGAAGGTCACGACGCCCTTCGCGAACGGCCAAAAGGCCTTTGGCTCCAAGGCCGTCACCTACGACTGGTACGTGGACAGCGAATACGTGGATCCCAACTACCACGACATCGCGCTCATCATCCTCGACACGCCGATCAACCTCACCACGTATCCGACCATCCAAAAGACCAAGCTCGCGGACGGCTCGAAGATCGTGAACGTCGGCCGCATCAACAACGGGCAGTTCTCGACCACCAAGCTCTACGTGAGCCAGCAAATCAGCATCTCGGACGGCAAGAACTACGGCTTCCCGTTCGATTACGTCGCGAACGAGGTCATCCAATCGGGCGACTCGGGCGGCCCGGACTTCCTCGCGGGCACGCACACCATCGTGGCGGTCAACTCGGGCGCCGGCGGCGGCACCGAGGTGCTCGCGCGCACCGACCTGCTCTTTGACTGGATCGCGCAGCAGGTCGCGGCGAACGGCGGCGGCGGCAACAACGGCGGCAACAACCCCCCTCCGCCCCCGAACGCCAACAGCGAGAAGGAGCCGAACGACGATTACAAGTCTCCGAACGCGCTCTCCGGGGCGATGGGCGGCAGCCTCACGGCCGGTGATCAAGACTGGTTCACCTGGTCCGTGCCGGGCTCGGGCGTCGCGTACGAGCTCACGTTGGCCGCCGCGGGCGACGGCATCATCGAGATGTGGAAGCTCGTGAACGGGTATTATTACAAGGTGCCCGCCACCACGAGCACCAGCTTCAAGAACACGTCGAACGGCGCGGGCACCTACGTGGTCGTGGCCTATTCGCCGAGCGGCTCGCCCCAGAACTACACCATCACGCTCAAGAAGTGATGACGCTCCGAGCTCGGCTGTTAGCAGCCCGTTGAATTATCGTCGCGAGCGCTCGGCTGATGCCCGTTGACAAGGGCGCGGATCGGCCCACAATCCGCGCCCATGGCGCTCCCTCACGGCCCCACCACCCCGGGCATCATCGCGCTGCTCCAATGGATGCTCCGGCCCGCGGAGACGTTCGAGCAGGGGTTCCGCGAGCACGGCGACATCTACTCGGTCAACAACCCTCTTTACGGGCGTGAGGTCATCCTCTCTCACCCCGACGTCATCAAACCCATCTTCACGGGCAGCCCCGACGTCATGCACGCGGGCGAGGCCAATGAGCCCCTCCGCCCCGTCGTGGGCGAGGGCTCCATCATGCTCATGGATGGCCCCCGCCATCACCGCGAGCGCAAGCTCATCATGCCGCCGTTCCACGGCGAGCGCCTCTCCTCGCCGGTCACGAGACGACCGCCATCGCGCTCGCGTGGACCGTCGACGCGATCGCGCGCAGGCCAAACGTGCGCGACGGCGTCGATCACGAGGCGTCCGGCGCGCTCGGCGAGAGGCCTTTGCCCTACCTCGACGCGGTCATCAAAGAGGCGCTCCGCCTCCACCCCATCAGCACCCTCCTCGCGCGCAAGCTCGCGGCGCCCATCACGCTCCGCGGTCACGAGCTCCCCGCGGGCACGTACGTGCTGCCGTGTGTCTACAACGTTCATCGCCACCCCGACGTGTGGGAGGAGCCGGCCGCGTTTCGGCCCGAGCGCTTCCTCGACCCCGGCAAGAAGATCGATCCTTATGCGTGGATCCCGTTCGGCGGCGGCGCGCGGCGCTGCATCGGGATGGCGTTCGCCCTCCTCGAAATGCGCGTGATCCTCGCCGCGCTCTTCTCGTCGTTGCACGTCGAGGTCCCTGAAAAACAGCCCAAGGTCTCTCTTCGGAGCTTCCTCTTCGCGCCCGAGGGCGGGGCCCGCG
Organism: uncultured Polyangiaceae bacterium; assembly: GCA_964437785.1. Classification (GTDB taxonomy): domain Bacteria; phylum Myxococcota_A; class Polyangia; order Polyangiales; family Polyangiaceae; genus CAYTJL01. The sequence goes on along the minus strand of CAYTJL010000088.1, from coordinate 26,957 downwards.
TCAAGGTCCGAAGGCGCGCGCGCCTCGCCGCGTGAGCTGTTCTTACGTAAGACCTCCTCGAAGTCCGCGTGTCAAAAGCAGGTATCCAAAGAGCCTACGAGGGCCGACAAGGCACCGCCCGACGAGGATTGCAGGGAGAGAAAGGCTATCGCAAATTTGCCTCACCTGGTACGTTCGCTCCGTTTGCGACACGAGCCACATCCCTCCGGCGAAGAAGCGTATCGCCTTTATTTTCTGCGCGCAGACGCGGTTCAAGCGGCGATCGCCATCGGGGTGCTCGCCGTCGCCCAGGCGTCGTTCACGTGGAACGACCATGTGCTCTTCGGATCGACCACCACGTTTTATCAGCTCCTCACCCTGCGAGCGGTCGTCGTCGCCGTGTGCGCGTACAGCGCGGCGGCGATCTTGGGCGCCAAGCGATCATCGATCTACGATCGATGGCTCTTCTTAGCGACGTTGCTGCTCGCTGCGGCGAGCGGGCTCGCCGTTTGGACGCGACCGCCGGAGTACCTCGGCCACGCGGGGCCGACGGGCGTGCTCGCGGTCTGCTTGTACGTGGTGGTCCCCGGCGCGCTCGCGCCCCGCGCGTTCAACGCGGTGATCATCAGCGCGACGAGCTTCGTGCCGTCGTTCCTCTATGCGTCCGGCCCCGTCATCGGGCGCAACGCGCTGATCCTCACGCACGTCTTCTGTCACCTCATCGGTGTCTTGACGGCCCGCCGCATGGACGCGGTCCGGCGGCAGAGCTACGCCGCGCGCGTCGAAGAGCGGCGCGTCCGCGAAGAGCTGTCGGACAAAGCGCGCGCGCTCCAGGCCGCGAAGGAGCGCGCGGAGGAGCTGGCGCGGGTCAAGTCGGACTTCCTCGCGACGATGAGCCACGAGCTGCGCACGCCGATGAACGCGGTCATCGGGCTCTCGGAGCTGCTCAGCGACGGGCCGCTCCCCGAGGAGCAAAAGGAGCAGGCGCGCATCCTCCACGAGAGCGCGACGGGCCTCCTCGCCATCCTCAACGACATCCTCGATCTCGCCAAGATCGACGCGGGCCGCATGAAGCTCGCGGACGCGCCGTTCGAAGTGCGCGCGCTCGTCCGATCGGTCTTGGATCTCTTCCGCAACGGCGCCGAGGAGCGCGGGCTCACGCTGGCGCACGAGATCGACGAGGGCGTGCCCGCGGCCGTGCGCGGCGACGCGACGAGGCTCCGCCAAGTGATCTCGAACCTCGTCTCGAACGCGCTGAAATTCACGGAGCACGGCGGCGTAGTCGTGCGCGTGTCGTCGCAGCGGGTCGAAGGATCCGAGGCCGATCACGTGCTCTCGATCCGCGTCGAGGACACCGGGCCCGGGATCACGCCGGAGACGCTCGCGAGGCTCTTCTCGCCGTTCGAGCAGGGGGACATGTCCTCGACGCGAAGGTACGGCGGCACGGGGCTCGGGCTCGCGATCTCGCGGCGCCTCGTCGAGGCGATGAGCGGCGCGATCGTCGTCGAGAGCGAGGTCGGCAAGGGCTCCACGTTCGAGATCTCGCTCCGCGCGACCGAGGCCGAGCCGCCCGCGCAGGACGCGTTCGCGGACGCGCCGCTCGCGCTCCATCTGCCGCTCCGCATCCTCGTCGCCGACGACAACGCGGTCAACCGCCGCGTGGCGCTGGCGATGCTCGCGCGCTTGGGGTACCGCGCCGACGTCGTCGAGCACGGCGCGAAGGCCGTCGAGGCGACCCTGCGATCGCGCTACGACGTGGTCTTCCTCGATCTGCGCATGCCCGAGATGGACGGCTTCGAGGCCGCGCGCAGGATCCGCGCGCGCTTCAAGGGAGACGAGGGGCCGCGGCTCGTCGCGCTCACCGCGAGCGCGTTCGACGAAGATCGCGCAGCGTGCCGCGAGGCCGGGATGGAAGACGTCGTCACCAAGCCCATGCAGCTCAACGACCTCCGTCGCGCGCTCCTCCGCACGCAGCGCCAGAAGACGCCGCCGCCCACGCCGGTGCCCGTCTTGCTCGCCAACACCTCCCCCTCCGACCCGCCGAGCTTGGACACGAGCGCGCTCGACAAGCTCCGCGAGCTCGAAGAGATGACCGGCGACGTCGGGTTCACGCGCGGGCTCTGCGCGCAGTTCTTGGCCGACGCGGGCCCGAGCCTCGACAAGCTCCGCGCCGCCGCGGCGAGCAACGACGCGAGGACCGTCGAGATCGTCGCGCACAACTTGAAGTCGTCATCGGCCTTCGTCGGCGCCGCGCGGTTCTCGAAGACGTGCGCGGAAATCGAGCGCGAAGCGCGGCGCGGGGAGATCGCGGGCGCGAGCGATCGCGTCGTCGCGCTCCGGGCGGAGCTGCTCAAGGTCGAGGCGGAGCTCCTCTCGCCCACGTTGTCCCCTTGACGTTAAGATACGCGCCGTGACCGAACGCCCAAAGCCAATGTCCAAGGTGCTCGTCATCGACGATGAGCCGCTCCTTCACCGGATCATCAAGCTCGCCCTCCGCGCGAGCGGCTACGACGTCACGAGCGCGGGCTCCGGTCGCGAGGGCATCGAGGCCGCGTCGCGCGAGCGCCCCGACGTCATCCTGCTCGACGTGCTCATGCCCGACATGGACGGTCCGACGGTGCTCCGGGAGATTCAAAGTCTGTCACCCACATTGAGTGTTCGTATCATCTTTATGACAGGTATGTTCGGCGAGGAGCGCGACGTCGACGCGTACGTCGCCCTCGGGGCGAGCGGCGTTATCTTCAAACCCTTTCGCCCCTTCGACTTGGCGGCGAGCATCGAGCGGATCCTCGCGGGGGAGATCCGTTCGGCGTGATGTCCCCGAAGGGGCGTATCCAAGATAAGGCATCGCCGGACATAACCCCCGAGGGTTTCCCTTGCGTGGCTTTTGGTTGACGTGAGTTCGCTGCAAACGATGCGCGGAGGCTGCATACTCCGGCCCTCACCCTTGCTGACGCAACGCGAGCTTCTTGTTGCTCGAAGCACGTGTTTATGGCGACAATGCCGGGACGCCAATCTCTCTGTGCGACGGTGGCGAGGAGTTTGCTTATTAAGATCCACCCCCGCCCGCGAGCCGAACGAGGACCGTGAACGACTACGAAGCAAGCCCACCCCCAGGCGAGATCATCGCCGGGAAGTACCGCGTCGAGCGCGAGCTCGGCAAAGGCGGTATGGGCATCGTCGTCGCGGCGGTCCACGTCGAGCTCGATCAGCGCGTGGCGATCAAGATCCTCCGCGAAGCGGCGATGGATAACCCCGAGTCCGTCGCGCGCTTTTTGCGTGAGGCCAAGGCGGCGGCGCGCATCCGCAGCGAGAACGTCGCGCGCGTCATGGATATTGGGACGCTCGATGACGGGCGCGCGTACATCGTGATGGAGCACCTCGACGGGACGGACCTCGCCGACGTGCTCCACGCGGAGGGCGCTTTGCCGCTCGATCACGCGGTGGATCTCACGCTCGAGGTGTGCGCCGCGATGGCCACGGCGCACGCGGCCGGCATCGTGCACCGCGACCTCAAACCCGCGAACCTCTTCCTCGCGCAGACGCCGGATCGCACGAGCGTCCTCAAGGTGCTCGACTTCGGCGTATCGAAGCTCGTCAACGTCTCGGCGGCGACCAAAGAGGAGGCTTCGATCACCCAGACCGGACAGATCTTCGGCTCTCCTGCGTACATGTCGCCCGAGCAGCTCCGCGGTGATCCCGTGGACGCGAGGACCGATATCTGGTCCATCGGCGTGGTGCTCTATCAGCTCCTCTCGGGCGATCTGCCCTTTCGGCACAGCTCGTTCGCCGAGATCCTCGCCGCGGCGATGCGCGATCCCGCGCCCAAGCTCACGAGCAAGATCCCCGATCTGCCGGCCGAGGTGGACGCGATCCTCGAACGTTGTTTGGAAAAGGACCCAGAGCACCGTTATCCCAACGTGGGTGAGCTCGCGCAGGCCCTCGCGCCCTTCGGCTCGAAGCGCGGCGAAGAGGCCGCCGAGCGCGTGGCGCGGATCATGAGCGCGGCCGAGACGACCCTCGACGGCCATCCCCCGATCACGCCCGCTCGGCTGTCGAGCCCGGGATCGGCGCCGCGGTCCAAACCCTCGGATCCCGGCTCCGGTCCCAAGTCCGCCGCGCGCCCGAGCGACGCGGCGATGGGCGCGGCGCACACCCAAGCGAGCACGCCTGTGCGCGGCGCGCGCTCGCGCTCGGCGGTCCTCGTGGGCGCGGCGCTCGTCGTCGGCGCGCTTGGCATCTTGATCGCGACGCAACGCCCGCCCGCGCAGGCCAATCACGGCGTCGTGAGCGCGGCCGTCGAGGGCAGCGCCGCCGTGAGCGCCGCGCCCGCGCCGCCTGCGATGGTCACCATCACCATCTCCGACGCTCCTCCCGGAACGCGCGTGCTCGATCGAGGCACGTTGATCGGCACCGTGCCGGGGGTGATTCGGCTCCTCCGCGGCGACGCGCCCAAGGTCCTTCGCTTCGAGCACGACGGGTACAGCCCCGCCGAGATCACCGTCTCTCCAACCATGGATAGGCTGCTCGGGGTGAGCTTGAGCCCGCTCTCCGCGGCGGCGCCCAAGCCCCCTTCTCCCTCTTCCTCCTCTCCGCCGCCCGCCGCGCCCGCGCCGAGCGGTCGTCCGGCCAAGCCCAGAGTGAACGATTTGGAGCCCTTTTGATGCGTCGCGCCCGCGCGGTTGCCGCCCTCGTGCTCGTGAGCGCGGGCGCGGGGTGCGCGGACCTCTCGCCGCTCGAAGCGGGGGTGTGCGGCAATTTCGTCGTCGATCACGGCGAAAATTGCGATGGCCACGCGATCGAGGGCGGGCGCTGCGCGGCGCCGGGCGAGGCGAACGCGTGTCGTTACGTGTGCTCGGACGCGCCTTGTCCAACGGGCTTTGGCTGCGGGCATGATCACGTGTGCCGCCGCCCGTCGGGCGCGTTCGTCGCGTTGGGCGCGGCGCTCCCGATCGTCGCGCGCTCGCTCCGAACCGCCGACTTCGATGGTGACGGAGCGCCGGAGATCCTTATTCTGGGCGAAGAGGACGCGCTCGGGAGGCGGCCGGCGAGGATCGTTTATCCCGAGGTCAACGCGTTCGAGCCGCTCATCGTGCCTCTCCCGCTCGACGTCGCGGCCTCGTCGATCGGCGACATCGAGCGAGGCGACGGCAGGGCGGACCTCGTCCTCGCCGAGCTCGACGGCATCTCCATCCTGCGCGGCCGCGCGGATCGAAGGATCGATTTTGCTGCTTTCCCCAGGGCGGAGCCGCCGGCCGTCGCGCGGCTCCGCACGACGCCGCTCGACGCGCTCCCGGCGAGCCCCGGCGACGAGCTCACGCTGCTCGTCGATGGAGAGGGGATTAGCTCTCTCTTCGTCGGCACCGCGCCGGAGGCGGGCCCCACCGTGCTCGCCTCGCTCTCCCAAGGGATCGATGAGCTCGCGGGCGACCCCGTGGCAGGACGGTTCGACGAGGGCTCCTATTGTCCGCTCGTGGCCTTCCCCTTCGCCTCATCGGTGCTCCTCTTCTCGCCGTGCCGCGCGGAAGGGCCAGAGTGGGCGTGGAACGTCAGCGGGCTTTTTGCGGAGGTGAAGCTCCCTCAAGGCATCTCCCTCGACGCGCCGGCGCACGTGGTCGACCTCGACGGCGACGGCCATTTGGACCTCCTCCTCGCGGGGGGCGGCGCCGCGTTCGCGGCGTACGGGCGGGGCGACGGGACCTTCGGCTCGGCCCCCTCGGCGGGGCTCTCCGGGCAAGCGGGTGCCTATCCGCTCCCCGACGTAAACGGTGCTCCCATCGCATCACCGCTCGTCGTGAGGGACCTCGACGGGGACGGCGCCCTCGATTACGTGATCCCCGAAGGGGTGTTGGCGTCGGGCGGCGGGCCATACGCCTTCTCGTTCCTCAACATCGGCGGATCGTGGACGCACGCGAGCGTGGGTGACTTCAACGGTGATGGGCTCCCCGACGTGGCCGCGGGCGCGCGCGACGCCATCAACATCGATCTCCTGCTCAACGCGGGGGGCGGTCTTTACAACCACGTGATCGTGGCGACGGACGGGCCCACCGCCCACTTCGCCGTCGGCGACTTCGACGGTGATCTGGTGGACGATCTCGCGTTCTCCGAGGAGCTCTTGGAGGGCGGCCATGAGAGCGACGCGCCCGCGGTGATGTTCGGGAATTTTCACGGGCTCCCCTCGACGTTCGCGAGGTTCGCGACGCTCGGCGAGGTCGAGCAGATCATCACCGCTCAACTCGCCGACGTGACCGGCCCCAACGGCCTCTCGGACATCGCCGTCATCGCGCGCCGGCAGCCCGGCGAGACGGACAAGGTCTTCGTGCTCAACGGCAGCACCTCGCGCTCGCTGCGCGCGCCGCTCCCCGCGCGCGACGGCCAAAGGGCCTTCCTCCCTCTGGCCTCCTCGGTCGGCACGTTCGTGCCAGACGGCAAGATGACCGCTTGCGTGGTCGGGCAGGACGACGCGACAGGCGCGCTCCATCTGCTGCACGTGCTGTCGTCCGACAAGGTCGTGTATGGGGCGCTCTCCCCGAGCGCGCCGCTCTCTCCGCTCTTTCAAGCGGGCAGCGCGAACCTCGATTTTCACCGTCGCATCCTCGCGGCGAGCGGCGATTTGAACGGAGACCGCGCGGACGAGGTCGTCGTCGCTGGGCCCTACGGCGCCTCGCCGGACGGCGCCGCGCTCGTGGTGGCCTCGTTGCCGAGCCCGGGCGGCCCGTTTCTTCCGCTCTCCGAACAGACCTTCTCCGCCGACATCACGTTGGACTCGACGCTCACCATCGCCGACGCCGACGGGGACGGGGCCCCGGACGTCCTCATCACGACGGGCGATGAAGAGGCCCCGTTGGATCTCATCGTGATTTGGAACGACGGGAGCGGAGGGCTCCTCACCGATGCTCCGCTCACCATCGCGCTCGACGGCGGCACCTCCGCGGTCGCGCGGTTGCCGAGGAGCGACGGCGGATATGACCTCCTCGTCACCTCGATCGGCGGCACTCACCTCCTCCGCTTCGCGCCCGATCGATCTTTCGTCGCGACGCCGATCGCCGATCTCCCCGCCGGGTACGGCGTGGCGACAGGCGACTTCGACAGGGATGGAGTCACGGACGTAGCGATGTTGACCACCTTCGGTCTCCATCTCTTTCGCGGGCAGCCGGAGCTCTTGTGACGAGGCGCTCCGCCACCGCGCTCGCGCTGATCGCGGCGCTCCTCATGCCGCTCTCCGCCGCGGCCGATCCGATCGAGGACGCGCGCGTGCTCTATGACGCCGGCGCGACGGCGTACGCCGCGGGGCGGTTCGGGCCCGCGGTGCAAGCGTTCTCGGAGGCGTACGCGCTCGCGCCCAAGCCCTCTGTGCTCTTCTCGCTCGCGCAGGCCGAGAGGAGGCTTTACACCGCGGAGCGCGATAAAAAAGCGCTCAAGGACGCGATCGCCCACTTCCGAAAATACCTCGATGAGGTCCCTCAAGGGGGCAGGAGGGCCGACGCGG
>CAYTJL010000088.1:0-19389 GCA_964437785.1 uncultured Polyangiaceae bacterium | reverse complement strand
CACTTCCGAAAATACCTCGATGAGGTCCCTCAAGGGGGCAGGAGGGCCGACGCGGTGGAGGCGCTCGGCGAGCTCGAGGCCGCGGCGGCGCGCGCCGACGTCGCGGATCTGGCGGCCGAGCGGCGGCGCGCGCCGACGCGGATCATGGTCTCTTCCCCGACCAAAGACGCGACCATCACCGTCAACGGCAAGCCCTATCGCGAGAGCCCGGTCGTCCTCGAGGTGGCGCCCGGCAAATACAAGGTCCGTGTCTCGGCGCCCGGCTACGAGGACGAAGAGCGGGAGATCGTCGCGGTCGAGGGGACGCTCGTGCCCTTCGAGGCCGACCTCCGCGACAAACCCTCGTTCTTGGCCGTGAGCGCGCCCAACGGAGCGCTCGTATCCATCGATGGGCGCGTGGTCGGGGAGGCGCCGCTCACCGCGCCGCTCTCGCTGCCCCCTGGCAAGCACCTCGTGGTGATCACGAAGACGGGGTATAACCCCTCGGTTCAACAGATCGAGATCAAGCGCGGTGAGACGCTGAGGCTCCGTGTGACGCTCAAGATCACGGCGCTCCGCGCGGTCACGTTCAACCTCATGAACGTCGACGTCACGGGAGCGCTCGTGGCGGGCGGCCTCGGCATCGGCGCGCTCCTCGCCGAGCGCAAGGCCAAAGGCATCCTCGAAGAGACGAAGAGCGGCCACATCTCGCCCGCGCGCCTCGACGCGTACAACGACGCGCTCGCGTCGCGCGATCGCCTGAGGACCTCGGCGCTCGCGACGTTGGGGGTGACCGCGGCGCTCAGCAGCGTCACGGTCTTTCTCTACGTGTTCGACAACCCCGCTCCCAAGGTCGATAAAGAGCCGGGCGGTCCCGCGGTGTCGCTCGCGATCGTGCCCGGCGCAGGGACGTTGGGTGTCCTCGGGCGCTTTTGAACGCTGCCCCGGGGCGTGATTCGTTATTCGGGGAACGCGAGGACGACGCTCGTCGTGTTGTGGAACCCGCTCAGATCGCCTGCGTCGAGCGCGATCTCGCCGTAGGTCTCGAACCCGGCCAGCTTGACGCCGCCGAGCTCTTCGGAGATGCCGTGGACCGCCCGCACGAACTCGCCCCCCAAGACGAGGTTACGGCAAATGCAGTCGAACACGAGCGCGCCGGCGGGCTTGGATCCGAGGCTCTCGCGCGCGCGCCGCGCCGCCTCGCGCGCGCTCTGGATCTGCCACACAGGCTCGCTCTCCATGATGCGGATAATCGCGCCTTCGGGGATGCCGCACGCGAACGCGATGGAGCCGTCCTCGTTTCGCGAGAGCGGCGCGCGGATCTTGTAGTCTTGATCGCCCGAGGCGAGGCCCGCTTCGTACAAGAGGAGATACGCGCCCTCTTTGTCTTTGGGCAAATCGTCGATAGGCGCGCCGCGCGCCGCGGCGCGCTCCGCCGTGCTCTCGATCCACACGTCCCACGCAGGGCGATGGTTCACCTCATAAACCACGTTGCCCGACGATCGGGTGATGGTGAGCGGTTTGGAGAGCGGCTCGTGACCGTGGCACACGCCGAGCCCGAGCGGCTGTTTGGAGAAGAGCATCGCGAGCACGACGGCGTCCGACGCCGCGCGCCCGCCCGCGGCCACGTGCGTGGCCTTCATGGCCAAGTCGTCGCCCGCCGCTCCGCCCGCGAGCGGGACGCCGTCGCCCAAGATGGACGCGAGGACCAACGTCGCTTCTTCGCCGTTGCCGGCCAAAGGGTCGAGGAGCATGATCGCCGTCCGGTGGGGGTAGCCTTCGATCGCGCCGGGGAGCCCGTCGAGAGCGGCGTTGATCGCGCGCTCCGGGGCGGCTTTGAGCCCCGTCCCGAGGCCCGCGAAGGCGCGATAATCCCCCGCGAGGCAGAGCGCGGCGACCGAGCCTTTTCGGTCCTCCCGCTCCGTAAACTCACCTGCCGTTGACGCGCCCACGATGGTCGCCCCCGGCATCTCGCGCGCGAGGGCTTGCGTCACCTCGTGGAGAGGTTGCTTGGTCGACGCAAAGACGGTGACGAGCACGGGCTCCGCCCCCGAGAGCCCGAGGACGAGATCGCGCGCGAGCGCCTTTGCCGCTTCCGCCGCCGTTCCGTCTGCGATGGCCGTCGAGACCTTGGTCGCCATGGGTCGCTCCTCATGTGTGCAGGTTGTCGACTGTTCATTAGATACCTCTTTTCTGCACAACGCAATCCTGATGTGCCCGGGCACAAGGGGCCTAATTGTGCCCGGGCACGAGGCCATCCTGATGTGCCTCCGGCGTGCCCGGGGCGCGTGATGAGGTTTTGAGAGGGGATGAGCGGGGCACGCTTCTTGTTTAAAGGATCTCCCGTCGTCAGAGGTAGTTATGACCGACACCACGCATCTCTCGCCTGGCTCGTTGTTCGCCGGCAAATATCGTATCGAGCGGCTCCTCGGCGCCGGGGGGATGGGCACGGTCCTCAAGGCACGTGACATCCGTTCGGATACGCCCATCGCGCTCAAGGTCTTGCACCCGCGGATCGCGGGCAAGGGCTCTATCGTAACCCGCTTTCACCGCGAGGCGCGCGTGACCTCGTGGCTCAAGAGCGAGCACGTCACGCGCGTGCTCGACTCGGGCATCGTCGTCGACGCGAATTCGATGGCCACGCACTACCTCGCGATGGAGCTGCTCGAAGGGTCGGACCTTCGCCATCTCGTCCTCGGCGAGGGCGCGCTCTCCGTCGAGGACGCCGCGGAGTACGTGAGCCAAGCGTGCGTGGCGCTCTCCGAGGCGCACGCGCTCGGCCTCGTCCACCGCGATCTCAAGCCCGCCAACATGATCCGCTGCACGCGCGAGGACGGGAGCGTCATCCTCAAGCTCCTCGACTTCGGCATCGCCAAGTTCACGAGCGCCAACGTGGCGGGCGACGACGTCGAGATCACGAGCTCGTCGACGATGATGGGATCGCGCCGGTACACCGCGCCCGAGCAGATGCTCGACGCCAAGTCGGTCGACGCGCGCGCCGACATTTGGTCGCTCGGCGTGATCCTTTATTTCTTGCTCACCGAGGCTCCGCCCTTCGACGAGGAGAGCGAGCTCGACACCTCGCTCGCCGTGCTCACCCAGCCTCACAAGCCGATCCGTGAGCTGCGCCCGGACGTGCCCGAGGAGCTCGGCGCGGTCGTCGACAAGTGCCTTCAAAAGCACCGTGAGAACCGCTTCTCCAACGTGGCCGAGCTGGCGCGCGCGCTCGAGCCCTTCGCCGCCTCGACGTCGAAGAGCGAGCCCCGTATCCAGCTCTCCGTCACCACGCTCGCGCTGCCCACGGTTAGGCTCGATGAGGGCGCGCCGGAGAACGAGCTCGACGACGACGACATCGAGGTCATCCTCGATGACGACGATATCGTCCAAGCCTGCGCGTGATGGTCTGTCGTTAAATGGAGGGGGGCTTCACGATGTGGGTTTGGCGGGCGCCATCACAGGCACGAAGGTGCCCATCTTGACGCGGTCGACGCCGGGTTTGGGCAGGTTCGCAGGATAGATGGTGAGCTTGGCCTCGCCGACCATCTGGCCTCGGCTCTCGACCCACTCGTTGCGCTCGGCGATCCACGCGTAGACAGCGGCTTTGGCCTCTTCGCAGATCTCGCGCGAGTCCTCGGGATCGACCGCGGCGATGCCCTCGATGTTGAAGCGCCATCGCACCTCCATGGGCCTGTTCGGGTCCGCGTTCTTCATGGCCTCGCGATAAGCGACCTGCGCCTTCTCGTCTTCTTTGGCGCGGGCCTCGGCGCGGGCCTCGGCCTCCTTCTTTTGGCGCTCGTCGAGCGCCGCCTCGGCCGCGCGCTCCTCGGCGTCGAGCGGCCGGTTGGCCGCGCGGAGACGAGCGTTTTGCTCGGCCGAGAGGCCTTCGAACACCACGCCGAGCACGTCGACGAAGCGCGGCCTCTCTTTGAGGAAGGAGGTGGTCTCCTCCTCGTTCGCGAGCTCGCGGAAGGAGGTCTCGCCGGACATGAGGTCACGGAGCTTGAGGGTGATCTTGGACATGGCGCCGATCATCGCAGGCATGCGGCGCGGATCCAACGACAAAGGTAGCCGGCGCGCTCAGCGGACCGGGCCACCAAAGCACCCTGCGAAGCGCGCCGCCCAGACCACGAGGAGGGACACCGCGGCCGCGCTGGTGGCGAATCGGGTGATGGCGCGAAACCGCCCTTCGTCCGCGGTGAACGCCGCGACCGCGACCACCGCGGTGAGGAGGGTGAGCGGGATACCGAGCGGGTGATAGTGAACCGAGGCCGGGACGTCGAGCCACGCGAGCGCGAGCCCCGCGCGGGTGAGACCACACGCCGGACAGGGGATACCAATGAAGATGCGGAGGAGGCAGGTCGAGGTGGGGATGAGCGCGAGGACGAGCGCGATCGCGAGGACGACGAAGACGGGCTCGAGGCGCTTGAGACCTCGCTTGAAGCGATCGCGCTCGCTCTCCAGGAGAGCCATCAGCTAATGTGCTCGTGCTCCCACTTGATGATGTTGCACATGGCCCACGGCGAGTAGATGCCGAAGGTGCAATAGATGAGGATCATGTTGAGCAGGTAGGTGCCGAAGAAGCCGCCCGGATCCTTGCGGAACTGGAAGTTTCGGCCATCGAGCTTGGTGTTGTCCCAGAGGAACGCGAAGATGTCATTCGCGAACCAAGGCCCGTAGATGCCGAAGGTGCAGTAGATGAGCAGCATGCCGAGCAGGTATTTGCCGAACAGCGTGCCGCCGTCGCCGTGGAACGTGAGCCTGCCCCTTTGGCCGCCGACCTCGATGTTCTCGAACTGCCATTGGCGGAACTTCACCATCGCCCACGGCGTGTAGATGCCGAAGGTGACGCTGATGAGGAGCATGTTGACGAGCATCGCTTTGAAGAGCGAGCCGAGCGTGCCGTTGTATTTGCAGGGCTGCCCGTCGAACGTGACGTTCGAGTAATAGAACTCGAAGAACTTGTTCATGAACAGGAGCAGCGTCACCATGACGCCGGCCAAGATGAGCAGGCCCGAGATCAGGCTGAAGATCATGGCCAGGACACCGCCGGCGCCGACCGCTCCGTCGAGCAGGCCGCCGACGAACCCGATGCCGCCACCCACGATGTACACGCCGAGGAAAGGCAGCGTGTAATAAAGCAGGTAGACGACGAAGAGCTTGCCGCCGTCACCACCGAACGTGGTGCGCCCTGCGCCGCCCGGCACCATCCCTCCTTGATACGCAGGCGGAAAGCCCGGAGGCGGTGCGCCGCCCGGAGGCCCATATCCGCCGGGCGCGCCCGGAGGAGGCCCATACCCGCCGCCGCCCGGAGGAGCGCCGGGAGGCCCATAACCACCCGGAGGAGCGCCGCCCGGAGGCCCATAACCACCCGGAGGAGCGCCGCCCGGAGGAGGCCCATACCCGCCGCCGCCCGGAGGAGGCCCATAGCCACCCGGAGGAGCGCCGCCCGGAGGAGGCCCGTATCCACCACCACCCGGAGGTGCGCCTCCACCTTGACCACCCCAGCCACCACCCGGTGCTCCGGGACCTCCGCCACCCCAGTTCCCTTGATTCATTGCCTCTCCGTTTTCGTGTGGTTCGAACGGCGGCATCCTACACGCCTTATCGCCCGTACGGGAACAGCTATCGATCGAACGCTCAAAAGTACGCGCTCGACGGGGGATCGTCCTTGTCGCCGGCGCGCGTGAGCGTGTGGTAAGCGACCGCGGAGGCGATGATTTGGAGCGTCGAGAGCGGCACCGAGGCGAGGCCGAGCGCGATCTGCCCAGCGCGCGTGCCGCCCATCTGCGAGTAAACAGGGTCGTGCGTGAGCGCGACGATGACGCCGAGCACCATCACGTTCACGACCACGATCATCACGAACAAGCCTACGAGCGGCCACCGCGCGCCTTTGGTCAAGTCTTGGCTCCGCTTGAGCGCCGCGCCCATGCCGAGGTCCTCGGCCATGACGGCGGGGATCGCCACGAAGAGCATCGCGGCGAGGTAGAGCCCCGGCAGCACGCACGCGCACGCGCCGAGCCCGACCAGCATGCCCGTGACGAGGCCCAGGCCGAGCACGGGCAGCGCGCGTGAGAGGCCGCGCCGCAGGCACTGGCCGAGGCTCACCTCTTCGCCCGCGAGCGCGCGGAGCACGCCGTAGGAGATGGCGGCGCCCGCGATCGCGTGGGCCACGACGCCGAGCCCGGCCTCGATGCTCATGACCTTGAGCGCGGCGCGGGCGACCGCGGGATCGGTCATGTCGCGCGGCATCGCCGTGGCGATGCGGTACGCGAGCGCGGGCGCGTTGGCGACGAGCGCGATCAGCGGGAAGAGCCCGAGGTTGTGCCCGAGGAGGGCGAGGCTCTTCGCGAAGACGCTCGACGGATCGACGTTGCGCATCGCCTTCGGTGCTTCCATGGGTGAAGGCTTGGTGTCAATACCAAAGTAGCCAAAGTGTCGAGGACGGATTTTGTCTTCGACAAGGCGGGGCGCTTCTGCTAGCTCGTTATCCCTTTGTCGTTTGCCGAACCGGCCAACGACGCTCGTTTAGGTCCTTTGGCGCTTTAGGGGTTTTTTCGCGTGACTGAAATTCGTCAATCGCCTCGCCCTCGACTCTCGATCTTCGCGTCAACCATCCTGCTCTCCGTCGCCGCGTGGGGGTGCGGCGGCGAGCCCCCCGGCGGGCCGTTGCCGTCCGTCGGTGAATATCCCATCTTGTTCGCCGGGCAGGTGCCTGTCACCGGCTTTGGTGTCATGTCATCGACGTTCGGCAATCACCTCGCGTCGATGAAGGAGGCGCCGCGGGGCGGCGGCCTTTATCTCCGCTCGCCCAAGGGCGATTTGCGCAACCTCACCGCCGAAGCGGGCTTCGGCGAGGAGGGGGTCCAGGGCCAAAACGCGATCGCCGTGCGCGAGCCCACGGTGCATTGGAGCGGCGAGAAGGCGCTCTTCAGCATGGCCGTCGGCGCGCCCGATCAGTTCCAGGTCGTCCGGTACACCTGGCAGATTTACGAGGTCACCGGGCTCGGCGACGGACAGACCGCCGCGATCACCAAGGTGGCCTTCCAGCCCGAGGGCTTCAACAACGTCTCTCCGCTCTATGGCACCGACGATCGTGTCTTGTTCACGTCGGACAGGCCGCGGAGCGGCCCTGACCTGCACCTCTATCCGCAGCTCGACGAATACGAGAGCCACCCCACGGTGGTCGGGCTCTACAGCCTCGATCCGGTGTCGGGCGACCTCTTCCTCGTGAACCACACCGCCTCCGGCGTCTTTACGCCCATCATCGACTCGAAGGGTCGTGTGATCTTCACCAAGTGGGATCACCTCCAGCGCGATCAGCAAGCCGCCGCCGACAAATACGAGGACGCCGGGTACGGGAGCTTCAATTATTCGGACGAGTCGGCCGGGGCCCAAGAGCTCGCGAACAACGATGAGTACTTCCCGGAGCCGCGCTTCTTGGGCGAGCCCGAGCTCCGGCCCAACGAGCGCCCGCACCAGTTCAATCAGTTCATCCCGTGGCAGATCAACGAGGACGGCGCCGAGGAGGAGACGCTCGATCACGTGGGGCGCAACGAGCTCGGCGGGAGCTACGTGGATGGCGTCTTCACCGACGATCCCAACCTCACGTACCTGACGCCGGAGTCCTATCACAAGAACCGCTTTTACGTAGATGGGGACGGCGGCTTCTTCCACATCAAAGAGGACCCTGCGAGCCCCGGTGTGTATTACGCGACCAACGCGCGTGAATTCGGCACCGACGCGGCGGGCGGCATCGTGCGCGTGGAGGCGCTCACGGGCGACGCCGACGACATCGTCGTGACGCCCGTCACCGCTGCAAAGGCGCGTGAGGTGACCGACGACGACACGCCCTCGGATCCCGCGCACCCCGGGCACTTCCGCAATCCATTGCCGCTCTCGGACGGGTCGCTCGTGGCGGTGCACGCGCCGGGCAGCGGCCTCGACGCGCTCGAAGGCCCGGCGACGAGCCCCAAGGCGCGTTATGCGTTTCGGCTCAAGGTCATCAACAACGGCGTCGCCGGGGACCTCTTGACCGCGGGGATCACGGTCAAGGTCTCGTATTATAACCCCGATCAGCTCATCACGTATGAAGGTGAGCTGTGGGAGCTCGATCCGGTCGAGGTGCGCCCGCGCCTCGCGCCGCCTGCGCGGACGAGCGATTTGCCCGCGCCCGAGGCGGGGGTCCTCCAGGCCTCCGGCGTGGACGTGAGCGCGCTCAAAGCATGGATGCGCGATCATGGCCTCGCGCTGGTGGTGAGCCGCAACGTCACCTCGCGTGATCGCGCGGACGTGCAACAACCGTTCAACCTGCGTGTGCCGGGCGGCGCCGAGAGCGTGCCTGCGTCGGGCAAGGTGTATGACATCGCGTGGATGCAGCTCCTTCAAGGGGATCAGATCCGCGGATACAAGACCTTCCAAGCGGGGCGCCGCGTGCTCGCGCAACCGATGCACGACGTCCCCGGCAACCCCGCGGCGCCGGGCGCGGCGCCGGGATCCGTGGCTATCGGCGCGGACGGCTCGGTCGCCGCGTTCGTGCCCGCGCGCCGCGCGATGACATGGCAGATCCTCGATCCTGCCGGGCTCCCCGTGGTGCGCGAGCGCAATTGGGTGAGCTTCGCGCCGGGCGAGATCCGCTCGTGCCCCACGTGCCATGGCATCAACACGGCGGATCAGCTCGGCCGCGTGACGCCCGAGAACCCGCCCGAGGCGCTCGCCGATCTGCTCTCGATCTGGAAGCAGAGCAATCCTTAAGCGCTCTTCTCGCGCAACAGGGCCCCAAGCCCCTTGCCCACCGCGATCAAGTTCTCTTGGATCTTCTCGACGAAGATCCCCTCGACCGTCTTCCCCACCGTGCCCGCGAGGAGCCGCGGCACGCCGGGGATCTTGGTCGCGTCGACCGTAAAGTCCCCTCGGAACTCGATGCGCGCGTGATCGCCTTTGGCGACGAAGCGGTGCTCGCCCGCGCTCTTGACGGCGGCCGGGAACGCGTGAATCTCGGTGCGCCACGTGCAAACCCAAGAGGCCTTCTTGTACGTGCCGTAATCGGTCCACGTGAGCATGGATTCGCGGAGCACGCTGCGCGCCATCGCGGGGATGTCGCCCCCGCCGGTCCAGTCGTTGACGAGCAGGACGTCGTCGCCCTGCTCCTCGCGGCTCCTCACCTTGATGGCCCGGATGTTCGGCAAATGAGGCAAGAGGTCGGCGAGGCGATCGCGGTACGTGGTGAAGACGAGCTCGCGAGGGTAGGGGAGGTCGACGTCGGCGCGGAGGTGCATGGGCCCCCTTTACCCGGAACAATCGCGGCGAAAAGTCACGACGTGAACTTTTTGTGCGGCCGGAGCAACTTCGTGAGAAGGAAACCACAACGGATCATGATCGCCCGGCTCCGCGTGCTGCTCGCCGCTCTTGCGCTGTCCCTCCCCGCCGGCTGCACCGAAGACGCGAAGCCCCCGTGTTTGCCGGGCGACGTCTGCACGGGCGCGAGCGTCGATCCCGCGGCGGACCCGCGCCTCGTCGGCCCCGGCATGCGGGGCGACACGCTCCCGCATTGGCCCATGTTCCGGCACGACGGCCAACACTCGGGCGCGAGCGTGGTGGCGCCGCCCGCGAGCGCCGCGCTCCGGTGGAGCTTCGTCACGCAAAAGCCCATCATGGCGTCGCCCGCGGTCGGGATCGACGGCACGATCTACATCGGCTCGCTCGATCACCACCTCTACGCGATCATGCCCAATGGCAAGCTCAAATGGAGCTTCGAGACCATGGGCGATATCGTGTCTTCGCCCGCGGTGACAGGCGATGGAACCGTGTACGTGGGCTCGTCGGACGGCAACTTGTACGCGGTGCGCGACGGCGTCCTCAAGTGGGGTGTGCCCGTCTACAACTGCGCGTTCTCCTCGCCGGTCCTCGCCAAAGACGGCACCGTGTACATCGGCTCGAACGCGTGGCTCCTCCACGCCATCTCGTCACGCGGCGCCGTGCTCTGGCAGTTCAAGGCCAAAGCCGCCATCTCGGCCACTCCCACGCTCCTGCCCGAAGGCGGGGTGATGGTCGGCTCCGACGACACCAACGTTTATACCCTCGATCGCGAAGGCAAGGTGCGCGGGCAATTCGAGACGCGCGGGCCCGTGCGATCGTCGGTCGCCGTCGGCAAAGACGGCACGCGTTACGTGGGCTCGGACGACGGGCAGCTCTATGCGCTCACCCCTCAAGGCCGCGTGATGTGGGCCTTCAGCGCGGCGGCGCCCGTGCAATCGTCGCCCGCGATCGCGCCGGACGGGAGCATCGTCGTCGGCTCCGCAGACAAGACGGTGTACGCGATTTGGCCCAACGGAGCGCTCAAGTGGAAGGTGCCCACCACCTCGCCCGTCGCGTCGTCGCCCGCCATCGCCGCCGATGGAACGGTGTACGTAGGCTCGGACGACGGAGCGATGTACGCGATCCGCCCGAATGGCCAGGTCCTTTGGACGTACAAGACCGGAGGCATGGTGTTCTCGTCGCCCGCGATCGCGCCCGATGGAACGGTGTACGTCGGATCGTACGACGGCCGCCTCTACGCCTTCCGCTGACCGCTCATCAGCGCTCGAATTGATACCGCGCGGTCTCGGCGCCAACGACCTCGACCACGATCCTCCGCGGCCCGATGCGCACGACCGCGTGCGCGTTCGCCGCGCGGCCGGGCGCGTCGTCGTCGAGGTTCTCGATCAGGCTTTGGATCGTGACGTACGGGATGCCCTCGATCACGTCGAGATGGTTCCAGTGCAAATGCCCGTTGAAGACGGCGCGAACGCCGCCGTGGCGCTGAAACAGCTCGCGCAGCCTCTTTCGCTCCTGCACCAAACAGATGTGCGGCGCGCGCTCGAACCACCGATTGCCGCGGAGGTCCTGATCGGCCGCGCTGTGGTGCATGAGCACGATCGTGGGCCCCGGGTGCGCGCCGAGATCCGCCTCGATCCACGCGAGCTGATCGGCGCCGAGCGTGACGCTCAGGTCTTTCTCCTCGCGCGTGTGGAGCACGAGAAAGTGAAGGCCCCCACGATCGAACGAGCGATGGAGCGACGGGCTCCCGTCGGCCCACACGCTGAGCAGATCGCTCGGCGCGAGGTTCACCGTGTCGTGGTTGCCCGCCACGTTCACGAGCTCGGCTCGCGCGCCCTTCAAGATGCCTACGCACGCGGCGTAGCGATCGCGATCGGCCTCGTAGCCCTCGTCCTCGATGTCGTCGCCGAGGTTCACGACGAGGTCGGGCCTCACCACGTCGTTCATGCGCGCGACGAACGCGCGCGCGAGCGCGGGCGCCTGGGCGGTGAGCTTGCGGAGCTTGCCGCCGAAATGAGCCTCGGGGCCGAAGTGGAGATCGGTGACGAGCGCGAGCGTGAGGTTCATGGATCGTCGTGCCTTACGATGGGGTAGCCGCGAGCGCGCGCCGCCCGCGCGAGCGCGCGGTTCGGCCCGACCGCGACGGGCTTGCCCACGGCTTCGAGCAGCGGGAGATCCGCGATGTGATCGGTGTAGAACGAGCACCGTTCGAGCGATACGCCGCGAGCCTCGGCGGCGGCGCGCGCGGCGTCGAGCTTGTTCGCGCCGTCGAGGATGGGCCCGTCGACAGCGCCCGTGCACACGCCGCGATCGATCGCGACCTGCGTGCCGATGACCTCGTCGAAGCCGAGCGCCCGCCCGATGGGCTCGGCGAAGAAGAACGCGGACGCGGTGAGGATCACGAGCGCGTCGCCCGCGCGCCTGTGCTCCTCGACGCGCCTCTGCATCGCGGGCGAGAGGAAGCGCGCCATGTGATCGTCGTGGAGCGCCTGCATGATCGCGCGGAGCTCCTCGATCGAGCGGCCCGCGTAGCACCGGAAGCCCACGCGCTGCGCGTCCGTGCGCGTCTTGAGGCCCACCTTGGAGAGCAGGTACGTCGCGATGAGCTCGGCGCCGATGGCGGGCCCCAAGAGCCCGCGACGAATGCAGGGCACGGCGCAGATCACGCCGGACTCGCGACGGATCAACGTGCCGTCGAAGTCGAAGAACGCGATCGACGCGGAGGGCGTGGCCACGCGCGACGTTTACCCTATTGACGCGCGCGCCGCGCCGGATTTGCTACGAGGCATGAAGCTCTCGTTCGCCGTGCCGCTCGTCATGCTCGCTTGTGTCTCCGGCTGCGGGGGCGAGACGGGGGGCCCGGCGAACGACGCAGGGCCCAAGCCGAGCGCGGCGGTCAACATGGAGATCTACGCGACGGCCGAACAAGACTGCCCGATCGGCAACGTGCACGTGGACGTGGGCAACACGAAGTCGGTCCCGCCTGCCACGGTGACGGACGGACAAGGCGGCGCGACCGTCTCGTGCACGGTGGCTTCGGCGGGGGCGCAGGGGCTCGGCGCGCGGGCCTCGATCGCCGCGGGAAACTACGTGTTCTCGTTCGACAGCGTCGTGACCGACGGATCGAGCACCATCGGCCACGTGGTCGTGCAAGATCCGGCGACGGGCATCGACTACGGCAGCACCGCGCAAAAGCCCTGCGTGTTTCAGTTCGCCCCGGGGACCGACCAGGGCATCCAGCTCGGGCACGTGTTCATGCAGTTCGATTGCGCCGAGCTCCAAAAGGCCGAAGAACCGGCCAAATCGTGCTCATCGCGGTACGGGTACGTGGTCGCGGACAACTGCGAGCAATGAGTGGTAAAGAGCCCGCGATGACTCTTCGAACGGTCTTGACCTTCGCGTTCGCGGCGACCTTCTCCGCGTGCACCACCGAGACGGGGACGGCCATCGATTTCGGGCCTTCCGGCACAGCGTCGATCGCGATCGTCACCCCGACCTCGGGGTCCTGCATCGCCGTGCCCGAGGGGACGATCGATCCGGTGATCCCCCTCTCGTTCGCCGTCGACAACTTCCTCCTGCGCCCGCCGGGCTATTGCCTCTCCAACTCGCTCGTGCAGTGCGGCCGTGTCCGCGTCTCGGTCAACGGCGTCTACAACAACGAGGGCGGGTCGGCCACGGTCGACGTCCAGCTCCGCAAGCTCGCCGATCGCTACAAAGACCTCGTCATCTCCGCGAGCCTCGTGAACGACGTCGGCGAGCTCTACCTCCAACGCGACGCGGACGCGGGGGACGACGGCGGCCCGGGCAAGACCGTCACGAGCGAGATCACGGTGTCGGTCAAAAAAGAGTGTCCTTGAGCGCTTGACGAAGGCTCAACGCAGCTCACCTTCGAGCAGCGTGCGGAGATGCTCCATCGCCACGACGTACGCGCACAAGATGGGGTATCGCTCCGACGCCTCGGCGAACCACTGAGAGAAGTGGTCCTCGCCGAGCAGGCTCGGCGGCGCGGAGCCGCGCACCGTGCCCTTGTCGAGGTAGGCCTTCGCGCGATCGCTCACGTTGGATCCAAAGACCTCGATGTCGAGGTACGGCGAGAACTCTCCGCCCGACTCCGCGCCTTCGTTGTCGCTGAGCTTCTGGTGCTCGCCCTGCTCGCGCGCGATCGCGTGCAGGGACTCCGTGTGACGAACGAGCGCGGCGAGCAGCGCTCGCCGCGGGCTTTCCGCGCCTTTGCTCATGGTGCTCAGTTCACCGGAAGAGGTTTGGTCATCTTGATGACGTTCGCGAGATCGCGGAAGCGGATGGTCTGCTCGCTCACCTGCATGTCGAGCACGATCACCTTCTTCGTGATCTCGTCGATGCGCGTCGACGCCTTGGAGAGCCGCTCGGTCAAGTCGCGGCGGAGCTGCTCGGCGAGCTTGTTCTTCTCGATGGCGCGGAGGCTCGAGTTGATCTGCCCGATCTGCGCGTCGAGCGCGCTCTTCTCGGCGTAGAGCTTCTCGCGCTCGTCGAGCGAGGTGCGGAGCTTGGCGCGCGCCTCCCACGCTTGCTTGAGCTGCGCGACGACGGCTTGATCCGCGCGCGCGTCGGCCATGTACGCCTTGACGGCGTCGTCCGCGAGCGGATCGAGCCAGTCGACGTGACGTCGCAAAGACCTTCGCTCGTCGACGTCGAACGACGCGCTCATGTGCTTCTTGATCTCGGAGGGGATGAGCGCGCTGCCCGCGCCCGTGTTGTCCTCGGTGCCCTTGGGCGGCTGGTGGAGGCGCGTGCCCGCGTCGCGCGGGTGCTTGATCATCACCTTCGCGTCGTTGTCGCTGCCGTTCTTGATCGTGTACTTGGTCATCGTCACCCAGTCGCGCTCGATCTCGATGCGACCGCCTTCGATGAGCGCGAGGCGCGCGCCCTCCTCGTTGCTCTTGCGCGTGTGCTCGACGGCGAGGCTGCGCTCGAGCGCGAAGGGCACGGTCGCGGTCGCGCCGGGCGGGAGCGGATCGACCATGCCTTGGCCGAGGAACGCGCCGTCCTCGAACACCGCGATGGGCCCTCGTTCGAGCAGGCCCTTGGTGTCGTTCGTGAAGCGCACGACGCGGAACGGGTGCGAGCTCGACTCGGGCACGCCGCCGTCGGGCGCGAAGAGGAAGATCGACTCGCCGGGGACGGGCTTGGCGAGCAGGAGCACCATGGTCGCGCTCTTGTTCGGCACGTCGACGACGAAGGGCATGTCGTAGCGCGTGCTGCCGCCCTCCATCGCGACCGCCGCGAGCGATCGCACGTTGCGCGGCGGCGAGAGGCTCGGTCGCGGCGGAGGAGGCGGGGGCGGGGGCGGCATCTCGGCGCGCCTGAACCCGCCGCCGCCGGGCCCGCGCGTGATGCTCGCCGCCTTGGGCGCGGCTTTGTCCTTCGCTTTGTAGGCCTCTTTTTTACCGGACTTGCCCCCGCCTCTGCGCGGGAGCCCGCCGACGCCGCCGACGAGGGACGCGTCGTCGCCGGCGGCCTCGTCGAGCTTGGATCGCTCCTCGGCGAGCAGGCCGTCGAGCGTGAACGTGGGCTGCGCCATCGGCGGCGGAGGCGCCTCGGCGGGTTTTTCCATCGGGAGCTCTTGGTTCAAGCTCGTCTCGGCGCCGGGCACGCCCGCGATCACCTCGCCTTGATCGGTGACCACGGGGCGAGGCGGGATCACCGCGCGTTCGAGCGTGGATTGGAACGCGAGCGGCGCGCCCGCGACGAGCGTGAGCTTCACGCCCTTCCAATCTTCGCCCGAGAGGTTCTGCACGATGCCCCACGCTTGAAGATCGGCGGAGCTCGGTTTGTCGCCCCCGCCCGCGCTCTTGTTGATCACGAGCCGGTACGAGGGCCGCCACACGGGCGTCTCGGCGACGTAGCCGATCAACAGATCGTGCTCCTTGCCGTCGAGCGAGAGCGTCACGGTCTCGAGCCTGTCCTTCTTGTCGCGCTTCCTCGGCGCGGGCGGCTTGAGCAACACTTCGAAGCGTTGATCGATGGGCTCGTCGGCCTCGTCGTCGCCGTCGTCGCGCTTGACGTCGATGGGGAACGACGCGCTCTTCACGCTCGATCCGCCCTTCTCGATGACCGCGAGCGTGGCGAGGAAATCGCCGACCTTCTCGGAGCGCACGCGGAACGTGACCTCGTCCGCGTCGACCTTGCCCTCGCGCTCGAAGTACGCGACGCCGTTGCGATAAATGACGACGCGCTTCAGCGCGAGGCCGCTCACGGCGACGTCAGGGCCGCGCGCGCAGCCGCCCGACGTGATCGCCGCGAGGATCGCGGCGACGGAGAACAGCCCGCGGAGGCGCCTCTTCGCTCCGCTCTCGATGGTGTGGTCTGCCATGGGATCTCGGTTGATCGTGATGGTTTGGGGTTTGGGGAGCGATCAGACGGTCGCGGTCGCCTGCCGCCAGTCGGGCGGCAGATCGAGGAAGCCCTCGTTGCAGAACAGCTCGTAGATGCCGTCGCACATCTCGCCGAGGATCATGCTGAAGATCCTCGGATCGGTGACGAATTGAACGGTCTCGTCGCGCTCGGCGCCCGCGGTGTCGGCGAGCTTGTGGAGCAGCTCGTCCTCGGCGAAGCCCACGAGCCGCGTCATGAGCCTGCGCTCGAACGCCGCGCGGAAGCGCGGGAACGCGTCGGCCGCGATCTTGTAGCCGTACGCGCGGCCCTCGTACGTGCCCGCCTGGCGGATGACCTCGCGCGACAGCTCGGGGATCGCGGCCGCGAGCTGCTTGCCGAAGAAGTCGACGAGCACCCCGTTGAAGACCGAGACGATGCGCTTCAGCTGCGTGGACCTCCGCGAGAGGAAGCCGTCCTGCATGTCTTTGGCGATCTTGGCGAGCAGCTCGAACGTGCGCTCGCGCACCTCGGTCGAGGCGTATTCGAAGCCCTCGAGCTCGTTCTTGAGCCTGTTTTGATAGCGCGAGAGCACGTAATAAATGGCCTGCTCGCCGTGCTGGATGGTCTTGGTCTGGCCGTCCTTGGCGCGCGTTTTGTCGTGCAGCTCCGACTCGAAGAAGAGCCGCGCGAGCTTTTTATGGATCGCCCGGAGCTTCTTCTCGACCAAGAACGACGGCGTGTCCGCGCGGAAGACGCGCTCCAGGAGCCCGCGCATGGTCTTCTCGTGCGCGTCGCGGATCGCGTCGCGGCCCGCGCTCGCGCGCTCGTTCGACTGCGCCTGCGCCTGCAGCTCGCGGAGCTGCTCGACCACCTGCGCGGTGATCGCGTCGAGCTCGGGGTTCGTCTCGAGCTCGGCTTTGTAGTGCACGATGCGCGCGCGCACCTGCTCTTCCATCAGGCCGAGCGCCATCTCGGTGATCTGATCTTTGATCGCTTGGCTCGCGCGCTCGCCCGGCGCGGGCGTTGGACGCCGGATCATCGGAGGCTTTTGCCGAGGTGGCCCAGGTGGTCCGGCGGTCATCGCGCCCAGCATATCGACAACCTTCCGCCGCGTGCCACCGGGAACGTTACCCGCGCGAAAGCGCCGTGATATGAAGGCCGCGGTCATGCGCAACAAGGTCTCTTCGATCGTCCTCCTCGCCCTCCTCGGCTGTTCGCACGAGGACGCGGGCCCGCAAACGCCGCCTCCGCCGCCCCCGCCGCCGAGCGCGCCCACGGTGCCGGTTCCCTCGGCCGATCCCATGCCGAGCGCGGCCCCGAGCGCCGTGCCCGTCGCGCCGCCCGCCGCGCTCACCGCGCCTCCCGGCAAGCTCAACGTCCTGCTCCTCACGATCGACAGCCTCCGCGCGGACATGCCTTGGGCCGGCTACGGCCGCGACATCGCCCCCAACCTCACGGCCTTTGCCAAGAAGGCTGTCACGTACACGCGGGCTTATTCGATCTCGTCGTATACGGCGATGAGCGTCGCGGGCCTCTTGGCGGGGCGTTATCCGGGCGAGATCGAGCGGAGCGGGTATTTCTTCTCGAGCTATCCGAACAGCGTTTTGTTCTTCCCCGAGCTGCTCAAAAAAGACGGCGTCCGCACGATGAGCGCGCAGGCGCATTTTTACTTCGAGAAGGCGGGGTTCAACCAAGGCTTCGACGTCTACGAGATCGTCAAAGGCATCACGGCCAACAACAAGACCGACGAGAACATCACCTCGCCTCAGCACCTCGAGCTCGCGCAAAAGATGCTCTCCGACAAGGTGAGCACGCAGGGCCGCTTCTTCGCGTGGTTCCACTTCATGGATCCTCATGACGAGTACATGCCCCACGCGGGCATCGGGCCTTATGGCAAGAGCGCGCGCGACAAATACGACGCCGAGGTCACCTTCACGGATCAACACGTGGGCAAGCTCCTCGCCTTCGTCGAGCAGCAGCCTTGGGGGAAAGACACCGCCATCATCGTGTCGAGCGACCACGGCGAGGCGTTCGGCGAGCACAAGATGCGCCGTCACGGCTTCGAGATCTACGAGATGCTCGTGCGCGTGCCGCTCCTCATCAAGGCTCCCGGCGCCGAGCCCAAGGTGATTGATCTCGCGCGGAGCGCGATCGATTTGGCGCCGACCATCTTGGAGCTGTCGGGCGCTCCGCCCGAGCCCTCGTTTATTGGCAAGAGCCTCGTGCCCGAGGTGTACGGCAAGGCGCCCGAGGCGCGCGACGTGATCTTGGATTTGCCGCGGACGAGCGACAACGACAAGCGAAGGGCCTTGATCCACGGCAGCCACAAGATCATCGCGCACGGCGACGACGAGGCGTTCGAGGTGTTCGATTTGGCGGCCGATCCCGGGGAGACCAAGGTGATTCGCAAGGACGATCCCGCGCTCGTCGAGGACATGAAGCAGCGCTTCAAAGAGACGGTCAAAGGGCTCAAAGACATCTGCCCCAAGAACACGCAGAAGCTCAAGGGGAAGAAGCCGCGGAGAAGGTGTTGATGCGCTTGGTTTGGCGGAGGAGCTCGTGGCCTTCGGCTGTTTGCTTTTGCCTTTGGCCGTGGGGTGTAGTAGCCAATGATCATGAGCGCTCACCAACGACGAAGCGTGGCCAAACGGGTGGTCATGGCGCGCAAGGTGAAGCTCGCGGACATGGATAGGAGCTTCGATCTCGAGTTCTGGCAGGCCCACGGAGGAGAACGCAAAGAGGGTCTTGAAGGCGCTTCGTGCGTTTGGTGCGCCGACCACGTCGCTGTCGGCTCGCGATCTCTGCGAGCCTGAGATCGTTTATCAAATTGGCGTCGCACCGGTGCGCGTCGACATCCTCACGTCGATCTCGGGCCTCCAATTCGAGCAGGCTTACGAGCGCGCAGAGCGCATCACGTTCAGCGGCTCGAACGTCAGGGTCCTCGCGCTCGACGACATCCTCGCGGCGAAGCTCGCCGCGGGCAGGCCGCAAGACCTCCTCGACGCCGAGCGGCTGGAGGCAGCCCGCGTCCGCGCGCTCCCGCAGGGCGCGGCTTCGAATGTTCGTATCCCCCGCCGGGACCACCGTGGTCCTCTCACCATCGGGACGCTCTCTTGGCGGTATTCGAATGATCTCTTGAGCCATGCCGCGTGGGAGCGCGCTCTTCGAGCGATCAGCAAGCGAGCGCGATGCGATCTCATCTTGTGCGCGGGAAAGGCGTTGGACGGCCAACCCCAACCCGAACGGGTCCTCGCGGCGTCCGGCGGCGGAGCTGTAGTCTTTGAGCAAGGCGCCCCCACAGGTCCTCCTTATCCGTGGTACGCGGTCATTGGCGGCGCCCCGCCCCGTTGCCACAAAGTGCGCTCGGCGCAGGCCCGGTGCAGCGTAAGCGAGCTCTTTCGTGCTCGCTCTAAAGACACCATCGCCGCGGTCTACGAGCTCATGGTGTTTTGAAGCGCCGCTATCAGCGAGCGCACCCTTCGCTAGCGCACCGGAAGCACCTCCGCGCGCCGCTCGCTTTTCTTCGTTCCTCCGCCTTGGGCTGTGGCATCGTCAGCCCGCCATGCGCCCCCGGTTCAACATCTCCGGCCCGTGCTTCCCGGACGAGCATTACATGCTCCCGCCCGAGCGGAGGCTCGGGCGCGCGATGGAGCTCATCGAGGACGGGCTCCGGCCTTTATGTGGCGGGATCGAGCTCGGGATACCGCCGGAAGATGCCGTTTTCGTTGAAGGGGAGACGCC
>CAYTJL010000087.1:13626-33487 GCA_964437785.1 uncultured Polyangiaceae bacterium | reverse complement strand
GCAGGTTGGGTCGTGCAGCCGACCACGATCTCCATCTTGGAGCCTTGGTCCGCTTGCACCGTCGCGCACGTCGAAGGACAGAGCTTGATCGAGTGAGGCTGGTTGGGATCGTCATAATACCAGCCGCCCGTCTGATCGGTGCACGCGCCCGCGTTGGGCACCTGGCCCAAGACGACCGACGATCCGCCGTTGGGCGTGTATTTGACGTTCACCCGCGTCGGGTCCACCACTTGGCCGGGGCCGGGCTGGGGCATCTGGAACTCACACGCGACCGTGGTCTTTTGAATCTGCTTGAGCGCCGCGAGGAGATCCGCCTGCGCGTTGCCGTTGCCGATGAAGAAGCCTTGGGTCGTTTGGCCCGACATCGCGATGGTGTTCATGTCGGTCTGGTTCGAGCCGGCGAGCCCCACCGCGAACGTGAGCACGCCCGCGCTCTGGTACGCGTCCTCCGCGAGCGCCGCGATGTTGTTGATGTTCTCATCACAGCCGTTGGGCTCACCGTCGGTGAGGAGCACCACGACCACCTTCTCAGAGCCATTGGTCGAAGCGGTGTAGTCCGCGGCCCACTTGGTCGCGCCGCCGAGCGCGGCCGACATCGGCGTTCCGCCGCTCGGGCTCTTGCTGTTGAACGCGTCGATGAGCGCCTGCGCGTGCGCCTGATCCGAGAGCGCGCCGACATCAACCTGAGGCTGGCTGCACACACCCACGTTGCAGCTCGTGCCGTCACAGCCGTTGTCCGGCCAGAACCGCAGCGCGACACGCATGTTGCCCGCGCCGGGGTCCTGGAAGAACGAGATAAACGCGGCTTTGGCGTTGTTCCATTTGTTGTTGTCGCCCATCGACCCAGACTTGTCGACGGTCAAAAACATGTTGACAGGCACGAGCGTGGCCTCGGCGCTCGTCTCCGCGCACCCGTCGAGCCCGCCGCCGCCGCCCCCGCTCCCGCCGCTCACGATGATCGTGTCGTCACCGCCCTGCCCTTGCCCGCCTGACGACGAGCTCGCGCTGGCCGCGCCGGATCCCGTCGATCCAAACCCATTGGGCGGCGTCGCGGGCGCGCACGCAGCGGCGAGGGCGGCGAGGGCGAGCGCGGCGAGGGAGAGTGAGCGAAGCGTCATGAAGGCAACGGCTCAGCACGTTTTGCACCAAGCCCTCAGCGTCCCTTGATTTGCAGGTTTTTGAGACCATTCACGCGCTCGCGCGAGGGGCCTTGGGGAGGATCCGTGACCCCCCAATGGATATGTTTGGATCCATGGGAGCCTTGTGATAGGACCGCCGTCGCGATGCGCTCCGTCCTTCGTTTTGCTCTCCCTCTCGCCGCGCTGCTCTCGGCGCTCGCGCCGCGCAGCGCGGAGGCCGTCGTGGTCGAGCGCGTGGTCGCCGTCGTCGGCGACAGGCCCATCCTCCTCACCGAGCTGCGCGCGCGGGCCAAGCCCTTCCTCCTGCAGATCGCGGCGCGCGTGCCGCCCGGGCCGCAGCAGGCCGCGGCCGAGTCGCAGGTCTTGAAGGAGCTCATCGAGAAGATGATCGACGAGCGCCTCGAAGCGCAGGCCGCCGACAAAGCGCGCGTCACCGTCGGCCCCGACGAGATCGACGCGGCGCTCAAGAACCTCGCGGCGGCGCAGGGCATCAACAAAGACGAGCTGATGCGCCTCGCGGGCAAGAACGGCCTCACCGAGCAGGAGTATCGCGACGAGCTGCAGCGCCAAATCTTGGAGGGCAAGATGCTGCAGCTCCGCGTGAAGGGCCGCGTCCGCATCACCGAAGAGGACGTCAAGGCGATGTACGACCGCACGCTGCGCGAGGAGCGCAAGGTGCGCGAGTTTCACCCCGCGTGGGTCGTGCTCCGCCTCGTCCCCGGCTCGAGCGCGGCGGCGCGCGCCGAGCGCGAGGAGCTCGCGCAGCAGATCGTCAAGCGCGCGCGGCGCGGCGAGAGCTTCGAGGACCTCGCCAAGAAATACTCCGACGACACGGCCACGCGCGACGCGGGCGGCGACCTCGGCATCCGCGCGCCGCACGGCTCGCCCGCGGTGCAGCAAGGCAAGCGGCCCGTGCTCGCGCAGGAGCTCGAGAACCTCGTGCTCGGCATGGAGCCCGGGCAGATCGCCGAGCCCGTGCGCATCGGCGATCTGATCATCATCCTGCGCCTCGTGAGCCGGCAGCCGTCGCGTTACACCACGTTCGACGCCGCCAAGAACGAGATGGTCCAACGCCTCCAAGGCGAGATCCTCGAACGGGCAAAGCGCAAATGGCTCGACGAGCTGAAGAGCAGGACGCACCTCGACGTGCGTCTTTAATCTCGGAGGACGTCCCCGAGTGCACGCGCTGCGGGGCGTGTTGCTTCTCGGACTTGCCCGAGTACGTGCGCGTCTTCGGCGTCGACTGGGATCGCATGGGCGAGGAGGCGCGCGCCTTCACCACCTTCCTCGGCAACCGTTGCTTCATGAAGATGGAGGGCGGGCGCTGCGCCGCGCTCGTGCTCGACACGCGCGAGAACCGCTTCCTCTGCGCGATCTACGAGGAGCGCCCCGACGTGTGCCGCAGCCTCGAACGCGGCAGCGGCGCGTGCCGCGGCGAGATCCACAACAAGCGCGAGCGGCCGCTCCTCGCGATGGACGCGCTCGTGCGCGCGCGGAGATAAGTGCGCCGCTCCATCACGTGATGTGGTAGTCACGGCGCGTGCGCAAGGCACCGCTCCTCGCTGGTCTCGCCGCGACGTCGATCGCGATCGCCGCTCCTTCGATCGCGCGCGCAGATCCCTCCGCGTGGGTGGCCGCGTCGGGCGGCGTGCTCGTGTGGAAGCAAAAGGATCAGCCCTTCGGCGCGAACGGCACCATCGCCGTCGACGCGGGCTTCGGCACCACGCCCGACGGGCCGGTGATCGTGGGCATGCTCTTTCGCCTTCAACCGGTGGTCAAACACGGCCCCGATCTGTCGATGATGTTCCGCGTCGCGACGCGCGGCTTTCAAGCGGGGAGCTTCGGCGCCGCGTTCGACGCGGGCATGTTCGGGCGGCTCTGGGGCGACACCTCGTTTGGCTTCGCGGGCGGCGCGTCGCTCGGCTTG
Organism: uncultured Polyangiaceae bacterium; assembly: GCA_964437785.1. Classification (GTDB taxonomy): domain Bacteria; phylum Myxococcota_A; class Polyangia; order Polyangiales; family Polyangiaceae; genus CAYTJL01. The sequence continues at coordinate 30,421 of CAYTJL010000087.1, read as the reverse complement.
CCGCTCGGCTTCACCATCACGGCGCAGGCCCACGTCGGCATCAACAACGCCATCGGCTTCGGCGCCGTCGCGGGGCTCGACGTGCTCCGCCTCTCGGTCTTCCGGCGCATCATGACGGGCTCGTGGCCGAACCCGCTCCCCGCTTATACGCCCACGCCGGAACAGAAGCGAACGAGCGGCCTTGGGCACCTCTTCTTCTGATTGCCATTCTTCTGATTCCCATCGTCGCGGACCGTGTTAGGCTTCTCCTCGGAAGGGGGCAAACCGTGACCGCACACGCCTCGTTTGCACGAGCTTTCGGAGATGCACCACCATCGTCGAGGCGGCCTTCGCTCGATAGAGCGAGTGACCGCGCCGGTCATGACGCCTCATCGGTGAGTCGCTCGACACGCCGCGCGAGGCTCCTCGTCATTGATGACGAGCCCGCGCTCGCGCGCATCATCGCGCGCTCGATCGCGGACGTGTACGACGCCGACGTCGTCACGAGCGCGCTCGACGCGCTCGCGCGGCTCAGGCACGGAGAGCGCTACGACGCTGTCCTTTGCGACCTGCTCATGCCGGAGATGTCCGGGATGGAGCTCTACGCGACGCTCTCCACGGAGCGGCCCGAGCTCGCGCGCAAGATGGTCTTCATGACGGGCGGCGTCGCGTCCCAGAGCGCACACGATTTCCTCACGTCGGTCGAGAACCCATCGCTCGACAAGCCGTTCACCGCGGCGGATCTCCATGCGATCTTGCGGTGTGTGGTCACACACTGACGATGTTTAACAATCAACGAGCTTTCAAAAGGGGCGGATCGCGTAACGGGGCTCCGGGATGGCCCCTTCGCCGCTCAACAAGCCTGCGCGCGAAGGGTCCTTGAGCACGTCGGCGACGCTCACCTCTTGCCCGTCGATCTCCATCACGCTGTACACCAAACGAATTCCGTGGCTGTAGTCCACGTACGTGTCCTCGTGCGGGAGCATGAGGGCTTGGATGGGGCGCCCGGTGGGCAGATAAAACCCATAAATGGCCACCTTGGGCGGGCGCTCGCGGAGGCGCTTGGTCACGACCACGTCCTTCTTGTGGCCCGCGACGAGGTCGCCCAACGCGCCTCGCCGCGCCGCCTCGATCTTGAGCTGGTGGTCATAGAACCACGCGACGGTCATCATGGCTTTGCTGGGAGGGCCGATGGGGATGGCCGCTTGTCGGGACGACGCGCGATAGATGTCGTCGACCATCTTGGCGGTCGGCAAGACGCAGTGGAACGCGTCCGCGGCCCGCTGCGCGGTGATCGGCGTGAGCGGGACGCGCATCGCGTCGTAGTCTGAGCCGATGGTGAGATAATCGCGCGCGACCCAGATCGTGCCGGTCTTTTGGGTGCGCGGGTCCTTCACCTCGACCGGCGCGAAGCTGCGCGCATGGCTGGGTGTGTTTCCGTTGATGAGCTCGCCGAGGGCCAGCTCCTCACGTTCGGCGATGCCCATTTCGCGAACGGCCTCGCAAAAGGCCGCTCCGCCCATGGCGCCCTCGGCGCGCGGAGGGAATACCGAAGGTTCGATCATGAAGATGAGGATAGTCGAGCGGGCGCCGAGGAGGGAGGGAAAAGGCGCCCGCGCGACGAGGCGCATCCGGTCACTCGGGCGCCTCCTCGCTCCACCGGCCGAGGAACACGCCGCGGTGATCGGCCGCCACGTAGCCGTCCGAATAACGGCCTTGCATCACGCCTTGGGCCTCGGGGCTGTCGGTGCGCCACTTCCCCGCAAAGGCACCTTCCCCATATTCACCGCCGAAGAGGCCGCGGGGGTTGCCTTGGTGATCGATGAATTTGCCGAAGAACAGGTCTTTATCCTTGTTGGGCGCGTGCCCCCAGATGCCTTTGACGTGGCCGAGCGGCGCGCCGTCGCCGCCCACCACGCGGCCGCGGAGCCTGCCCACCTCGGCTTGGAGCTTGCCCCATTGACCCATGATAAAGCCCTTGTGGAGCCCGGGCTCGTCTTGATACCCGAGCCACACGAGGCCGTTCCTGCCGTCGGCGAGGCGGAGGGCGCCGCCGCCTTGGGCCGCGAGCGACGCGAGATCGATGTCGGTCGAGAGGCTCGCCGTGCTCACGTGCAGCGCGGTCGCGGCGCCCTCCGGGACGGCGATCTCGAGCAGCAAACCATCCATCCTCGGGAGCGTGTGCGAGCGGAAGTCCACGACGTTGGGCGCCGTGCGCGGCAGGAGCCCGTCGTGGAGCTCGAAGCGGAGCGTGCGGCGGACGCCCACGGCGCCTTCGTCCACGCTCACCGATCCGCTCCAGTCGATGGGGGCGGGCGTCGCGGAGACATCGGAGTCGTCCGCGTCGTGCGCGGGCGGGAGGTGCCCCCAGAGGAGCATGATATGATATTTGGACGCGGAGGGCGCCATGCTCGCGGTCATGTCCGTCGTGTCCGCGAAGTCGGCGACGAGCTCGGGCGTCGCGGTGACGAGCGGATCGCCGAAGCCCGGCTCTTCGACGCTCATCTCCATCCCGCCGTTCTCTTGTTCGAGCGCAGCTTGGACCTCGGCGACCTCATCTCCGTTGCCCGCACAGCCGGCGGCGATCGAGGCGAGGGCGAGGGCACAGAGGACCTTGGAGGTAGATCGAAGCGACATACGAGGCTCCTTGTTGGTGATTGGGCCCCTCGGTCTCTCCCGGGTTGCCCTTCGCGATGGACACTCAGCACGGCCCGTGCCGCGGAGAGATCGTGAAAAAAGCCTAAATTTGCGGCCGATCGAGGCGTTGCGCGGGCGCCACGCCGCTGCGCCCGCGCGACGGTCCGTGAGAAACTCATTGTCGGGGGACGGTGCCTGGGCCATCGTGCGGCATGGGCAAAGAGACGACGCCGTATCGGAAGCAGCTCCCCCGGCCCCCATCTGCATGGGTCGATCTCAATTACAGGCCTGATGAGGAGGACGACGCGCTACCGCACCGCGACGGCGCGCTCCTCCGCTTGCCTCGTCATGGGGGGCAGTTGCCCAGGCGATGTGTCCGGTGCAACCGCAAAGCTCCTCACCACGCGATCGAGGAGAAGCTCTATCCTCAGAAGATGAGGAGCCTCGACGTCGCGCAGCTCGCCTCATGGCTCGTCTCCACGGACGTAACGAGGGTCCGCGCGTCGCTCTGCGCCAAGCACATGCGGGAGCGACGGATCACCAAAGGGTTGCTCGTGGTCGTGCTGCTCGCGGGGGTCGCGCTCATCGTAGGTGGGATGTTCGCCGGTTGGCTCACGGGCATGTTCCTGGGCGTCGTGTTGGGCGTCGTGGCGAGCCTCGCCTGGCTCCGCGGCGCCGTGAAGCTCGCTCGGGCGAACCAGCGTTATGTGTGGCTCGAGGTCGATGATCGCTTCCTGCGATCCATCAAACGTACGCCGCGCTCCTTGATGAGCCGATGACGCGCGCGCCCCCGCGATCGCCTCGGTCGGGGAGGAATCTTGTTGTCGAGGGGCCCCACCTCGGCGATCGTGCGGCATGGCCAAGGCAAGGAATCCGTATGCGCCGCCGGCGCAGGACGATTTAGAGACGGAGCGCGTCCGCGACGACGCCTCGGACGACGACGAAGATCGCGCCCACCGCGACGGCGAGCTGCTCCGCTTGGTGCGCCAGGGGGGGCGCCTCCCCAAGCGCTGCGTGGTTTGCAACGCGAAGGCCCGCGAGCACCAGATCACGCAAAAGCTCTATTGGCACCCGCAGTGGATTTACGTGCTCATCGCGGTGAGCCCCATCATCTACGCGATCGTCGCCATGATCGCGCGCAAGGATGCGATGGTCGAGGTGCCGCTCTGCGGCGATCACGTGCGCCGGCGGAGGAACGGCCAAGTGCTCGTCTGGGGCGGGCTCCTCGTGGGGCTCGTGCTCACCTTCGGCTCGATTTTCTCAGCCGCGCCGGCGGGCATCATCCTCGGCGTGGTGGTGCTCTTCGGGGCTATCATCGCCGGCAGCTTCATGATGCGCACGGTGATGCCCGCCAAGATGGATGAGCGCTACGTGTGGCTCAAGGTGAACGCGCTCTTTCTGAATTCCATCAAGCGATCGGTCTGATTATGCCTATTTCTCCTTTTGCCTACGGTCCCAAGAGCAAAACACTCGTCACGACCGACGGCGCGGACCTCCTGGTCCACGACAGCGACACCGAGGGGCCCACGTGGATGCGCTCGATGAGCGCGCCCATCGTCGGCGCCGCGAACGCGGGTGATCGCGTGATCGCGCTCGCGGCGAACGGCGAGCTCGCGGTGCTCTCCGGCGACGAAGGGGCGGAGATCGCCAAGACCTCGCTCGATCTGCTCGCGTCGGGGCTCGCGGCGTCGAAGAGCAAGCTCGCGGTGCTCGGCGGCGCGTCGGTCGAGATCGTCGGGATGGAGGGCGAACGTCGCGCGAGCGTGGACCTCGCCGAGCCGATGAGCGCCGCGTTCGATGCGTCGGGAGAGAGGCTCGCGATCGGCACGGTGGACGGCGACATCGCCATCGCGAGGGCGTCGGACGGCGTCATCACAGGCCAGGTCAGGGCCGCGGCCAAGGTCACGGGCCTCGCGTACCACGAGCGCGCCAAGGTGTTTTTGGCGTCGGTGGGGCACACATTAACGAAGGTCACCCCCAAGGACGATGGCGTCGACCTCGAGCCCATCATGACCTCGGACAAGCTCGATTGGAGCGCGCTCGCGATCTCCGAGGAGGGGTCCGTCCTCGCGGCGCGCGTGGGCGATCACCGCGTCGTGCTCTTGAGCCTGCACGACTACAAGCTCGTGGGTCAAATCACGTTCGAGCGCGAGGTCGGAGCGTTGGAGTTCGGCGCGGACAACTTCCTCGGCGTGGCGCTCGATCGGGGCGACGGCAACAAGGTGAACCTCCTCACGGGCGCTGTGCACCGCACCGATCCGCACGACGGGCGGGTGCGCAACTCGTGGATCCTCATCCCGGACATCAAGACCGATTTGGTCGCCAAGGCCCTTCAAAAAGGCCGCACCACGACGCCGCTCAGCCGCCCTTCGCCCTACGGCGTCGGCGCGCCCGAGAAGGCCAAAAAGCCCGCTCCCGAGGCCAAGAAGAAGGAGAAGAAGCCGAGCGATGAGGCCGCGCGGCCCAAGGCGAAATTCGCCGAGGCTTCGAGCGCCGAGAAGCTCTTTACCGGCGTGCGCAACGACAACTCCGGCAAGGTCTTGCTCATCGTCGTGGGCGGGGTGTTCCTGATCTCGGGGATCATCCTCTGGCTCGCCTCATGATGAGCCGCGCCGCCGTCGCTCAATCCGTCGGGCCGTTATCGACCTTGGCCTCGACCGCGTTTTGAATGTGCTTGGGCACGGCGCTCAAGAAGTCATATCCAGTCTTCTTCTCGATCTCGCGCACCGAGGTGCGGTATCCGCCAAAGCCGTGCTCCACCGACGTGGTGTTGGGCATCACCACCGCGATGACGCGCGTCGTCTCCTCCACGTCCGAGGCGCCCTCCCCCGCGTCGAGCACGACGATGATCTTGAAGAACGCGTCGGGGACGGCGACGCCGCGGCCGATGGTGTCAGGCGCCTTGCCGGGCGTGAAGACGCCGCCCGCCAAGAGATAAAGCTCCTTGCTCTCGCGCTTCGCGAGCTTCTGACAATACTCTTCGAGGCGCAGCCAAGGCCCCGCGTTGAGCTCGTGGCGCTGCGGCAGGATGTTGGTGAGGAGGAACGTCGCGCGGTTGTCGGCGGGCGAGCGCGTCCGCTCTTCGGAGCGGACCATGTGCCCGCGGTCGTAGCCCGACCCCGAGTAGTCCTCGTGGGTGACGCGATAAAACGCCGCCGGCAAAGACTCGTCGGAGATGAACTTGCCCGCCGTCCTGGGCGCGCTCCCGAAGTGAGATGCGTTGAGGTTCCAGCTCACCCAATTGGCCACGTTGCGCTTGTGGTTGTACGAGAGCGCATATTGGTCCTTGATCATGATGAAGTCATCGGACAGGTCGCCGTCTTTGGGCGTGCCCATCTCGATGTGGGATCGGTCGCTCCCCCCGCTCTGCCCGGAGGAGGCTTGTCTGTCCTTCTTCTTCTTGCCGCCGCGCCCGGAGGGGCTCGATGAGTGGCCTTTGCCCTTCTGCCCGAGCATCTTTTCGATGTCGCAGCCTTGGGAGGCGCCGAGAGCGAGGAGCGCGAGAGCGAGCGCGAGCGCGGGGGTTCTCTTCACGCCCAGCTCTATAGCATCACGCGCAATTTTTTTGCACGGCGCGCGCCGGTCCAACAAAGTGGCGCCGTGTCCGAGCCGAGCGATCCCCTCTCCTCTCCTGCGCGCGCCGCGATCGTCATCGCCGCGATCGCGACGTTGGGCTTCGCCGCGTGGGGTTCTCTCCGCAGACCGCCAACGCCTCATCGCGCGATCGCGGTCCGCGGCGCGGAGCCGCCCGCCTCCGAAGAGCCCGCCGCTCCCTCTTCGACGAGCGCCTCGGCCGACGCGCCGGACGAGCCCGAGCCCAAGACGCTCGACGAGCAGCGGCAAAAGCTGTTCGCCCGCCTCGCCGCGGCGCACCATCTCTCCGCCGCTCAAATGCGGGCGATCGAGGCGATCTTCGCCGGATATCAATGGCTCGGTCAAGGCAACCCGGAGATCTCGGCGCACCCGATGAGCCGGGCGGAGTGCCGCCGCATCCGCAGGGAGGCGGGCGCCTTAGACAAGGACTCTCCCCTCTGCGGCGCGCCCTTCATGGCACCTCTTTACGACCCTTCGGCGGGCGAGGACGAGACCGCCTCCAAGGTGTGTATCGATCGGTATGAGTTCCCGGACATCCCCTGTGAATATCCCGTGGTCCACGTGCGGGCGCGCGACGCGGCGCTGATCTGCCAGGCCATGGGCAAGCGCCTCTGCGACGCGCACGAGTGGGAGGGCGGGTGCGCGGGCGCGCTCAAGCCCGCGGAGACAGAGTATCTGTTCAAGCGGCCGCGCATCGAGGCGAGCGCGCAGCACAACGCGACGCGCGCCAAGGTGTGGGCGTATGGGCCGCAAAAGGATCACGCGCGCTGCGCCACGAACAGCAAGATCACGAACGGCTGCCCCGGCGGCGGATATCACCGCTGCGGGTCCAACACCTATCCCACGGGCGCGTTCCCCGGCTGCAGGAGCCGCTTCGGCGTCTACGATCAACACGGCAACGTGGCCGAGCACATGAGCGTGCCGGTGGTGCCCGAGGACCTCGCCTCGCGCGGCGGCAACGGCTTTACGGAGATGAAGGGGAGCTGGTTTATCTTCTCGCAGACCGAGGCGCACTCCGACGACTGCCACTTTCGGGCGCCGGCGTGGCACGAGTCCCGGGTGATGGACGAGGGCAGCCACGCCAATTACCACCTTGGCTTTCGGTGCTGCAAAGACGTTGGGCGATAATCAACAGCGCGTGATCTCGGCCCGGAAACCTCGGTGTCCCGTCCGCGCGCCGAACACCGCCATCCGGCGGGTGCGGGCTCGTTTAATCTGCGTTCATAGAATCTTCTTGTGGAGCCGAGGGGCTTTGTCTACGGCCTCGACATGCTCTCTCAGCCCCGCGCCCCGCAAAGCCGCATCTTGGGCACCGGCCGCTACGTCCCGGCCAAGGTGGTCACCAACGCCGAGATCGAGGCACGCGTCCACACGACCGGCGGATGGATCCGCAAGCACGTCGGCGTGGAGCGGCGCCACGTCGCGGCCCCGGGCGAGGTGACGAGCGATCTCGCGGCGGCGGCGGGCAAGGCCGCGATCGAGGCCGCCGGGCTCACGGTCGCCGATCTCGACATGATCATCCTCGCGACGCAGAGCGGCGACAGCCCCATGCCCGCGACGGCCGTCAACGTGCAGCAGAAGCTCGGCGCGGATCTCATCCCTTCGTTCGACATCAGCGCGTCGTTCGCAGGCTTTTTGTACGCGCTCACCATCGCCGATCAATTCATCACGTCGGGCACGTACAAGACCGTGCTCGTGGTGGGCGCCGACATCTTGAGCCGCCTCGTCGATCCCACCGACCGAACCACGGTGCCGCTCTTCGGCGACGGCGCGGGCGCCGTGGTGCTCGGGCCCGCGACGGGAGATGGGCGCGGCCTTCTCTCGTCGAGGATTCACGCGGACGGCTCCATGGCCGGGCTCCTCCACATCCCCGGCGGGGGCTCGGCGGAGCCCATGAACGAAGAGCGGATCACCTCAGGCCGCCATCGCATCAAGATGCAGGGGCATGAGCTGTTTCAGGCGACGGTCCGTCACCTGACGTCGTATTCGATGCTGGCGCTCAAGGCCGCTGGGCTCACGAGCGCAGAGCTCGACTGGGTCGTCCCTCACCAGGGCAACACCAACATCGTCGATCGCATCTCGCAGCGGCTCGGCTATCCGCGCAGCAAATTCGTCGAGAACCTCGCCGAGCACGGCAACGCGGGCGCAGCATCCATCCCGATGGCCCTCGACGAGGCCGTGCGCGATGGCCGAATCAAGCCGGGGCAGACCGTGCTGCTTTGCGCGCTCGGAGCCGGCCTCGCGTGGGGGGCGGCCATCCTCCGCATGTGATGCGTCAGAAAAAGAAGACGCAAAAAAAATTGCCAAAAATATGGAGAGGGGGGATGTATTTGTCGCACGCAATGTATAAAGTCTTTGTCCAAGAGGAGCGCCGCGGGCGCCTGACTCAAACGACTGAAGGGAGCTGATCATGGCAGTGAACGGAGGACAGGCCACCATCGCAAAGATTATCCCCCACGATGCGGCCGACATCATGGAGTACTGGGAGGGCCTGGCCGTGGTGGGGAAAGGCCACATCAGCGGCGTCGACACGGTCGCGTCGGATGGCTCCCTTCGCGTGCGCCTCAGCACCCCGACCAGCACGGGCGGCGACATGAAGTTCCTCGTCAAAAAGGCGAAGCTCGCCGAGGCGAAGACCCTGGTGGAGCGTCTCGTGAGCAACCTGGATCAGGGCATGCCGCCGTCCGACAGCGAGACGCGGCTCCTCTTCAGCCTCCTTGAGACCACGCCTCACTGACGCGTTGAGCGTCCGCCGCTCCTCAGCGACAAGGGGGCAGCAACCGATGAAGGCACAACCCAAAAGGGCTTGTGCCTTTTGTCGTTTTGTTCATCGACGCGAGCCGTTCGATCACTTCGCCGACAGGAGACCCGACAGCTCGCTCAAGAGCTTGTCCGCGGCCTCGAGGCCGCTCGTGAACACCTCGCCCTCGCGCGACCTGCGCGACAAGCGCATGTCCGGCGAGAGCTTGTACGGCGACCCTTTGGCTTGCACGAGCTTCATCACCTTGGCGTGATCGAGCGGCGTGTCGTCGGCGAGGTGCACCGTCACGAGGCGCGCCGTCGCCTCGCACGCGAGCGCGCGCAGCTTGCGCAGCTCGGTCTTGAGCCGCATCAGGTGCACGAAGCGACGTGCGGTCGCGGGCGGCGGACCAAAGCGATCCTCCATCTCGAGCGCGAGATCGGTGACGTCGTCGACGCTCGCCGCGCTCGCGAGCCGCTTGTAGAGCGTGAGGCGCACGCCCACGTCCGCGATGTAGTCCTCGGGCAGGACCGCGTCGGCGTCGAATGAGAGCTCGGTGTCGACGTCGTGGATCACGGGCTCGCCGCGCAGCTCGTGCACGACCTCTTCGAGCATCTGACAGAACAGCTCGAAGCCTACGGACGCGCCGATGCCGCTCTGATCGGCGCCGAGCAGATCGCCCGCGCCGCGCAGCTCCAGATCGAGCGACGCGATTTGAAAGCCCGAGCCAAGGTCCGTAAAGCGCTCGAGCGCCTCGATGCGCGTGCGCGCCTCGTCCGTCATCACGTCTTGAGGAGGCACGATGAGATAACAATACGCGCGCTCTTTGGATCGGCCGACCCGGCCGCGGAGCTGATAGAGCTGCGAGAGCCCGAACATGTCGGCGCGATCGACGATCATCGTGTTGGCGCGCGGGATGTCGAGCCCGCTCTCGATGATCGCCGTCGCGCACAAGATGTCGTAGCGACCCTCGACGAAGTCGATCATCGTGCGCTCGAGCGTGCCCTCGGCGAGCTGGCCGTGCCCGACGCAGATGCGCGCGGAGGGCACGAGCTCGGCGAGGCGCGCGGCGCGCTCGTAGAGCCCCTCGACGCGGTTGTACACGTAGAAGATCTGCCCGCCGCGACCGAGCTCACGGAGGATCGCGTCGCGGATCACCGCCTCGTCGTGCCTCGTGACGACGGTGCGGATCGAGCGCCGATCCACGGGCGGCGTGGTGATGAGCGACATGTCGTAAATCGACGTGATCGCCATCTGCAACGTGCGCGGGATGGGCGTCGCCGTGAGCGTGAGCACGTCGACGTTGCGCTTGAGCGCCTTGATCCGCTCCTTGTGCGTGACGCCGAAGCGCTGCTCCTCGTCGACGACCAAGAGGCCGAGCTTCTTGAAGTGAACGTCCTTCGACAAGAGCCGGTGCGTCCCCACGACCACGTCCACGCTCCCCTCGCGAAGCCTGCGGATCGTGTCGTCTTGCTCCTGCTTGCTGGAGAAGCGTGAGAGCGCGCGGACCTCGATGGGATAGCCGCTCATCCGCGCGGCCATGTTGTGGAAGTGCTGCTGGGCGAGCACCGTGGTCGGGCAGAGCATCGCCACTTGCTTGCCCGCGCTCGCCACGCGGAACGCCGCGCGGATCGCGACCTCGGTCTTGCCGAAGCCGACGTCGCCGCACACGAGGCGATCCATCGATCGCGCCGACGTGAGGTCCGCCTCGACCTCGGCGATCGCGCGCGCTTGATCGGGCGTCTCTTCGAATGGGAACGTGGCCTCGAAGGCGCGGTAGTCGTCGTCCGGTTGAGGCAGCGCCTCGCCCGGCGTCGATCGCCGCTCGGCGTAGAGGCGGAGCAGCTCGTCGGCCATCTGTCGCACGTGCTTCTGCGCGCGCGCTTTGGTCTTGGCGAATGACTGACCGCCGAGCTTGTCGAGCTTGGGCGGGCCCTCTCCACCCGAATACTTCTGCACCAAATTCAGGCGATAAACAGGCAAATAGAGCTTGTCGCCGCCCGCGTATTCCACCGCGATGAGGTCGACCTTGACGCCCCCGACGTCCTTGTGGACGAGCCCGACGTAGCGGCCGATCCCGTGCTCCTTGTGCACGACGAAGTCGCCCACCGAGAGGCCGCGCAGATCCTCCAAGAACGCGCGGCTCGCCTTGCCTTCGGCGCCCGCGCGCGCCGCCTTCCGGTGCGCGCGCGATCCGAAGATCTCCTCCTCGGTGACGATCGCGAGCCCCTCGGCGGGCGCGACGATCCCGCGCGCCAGCGAGCCCACCGTGACGATCACCGCGCCCTGCGGCGCGACGCTCGGATCGAGCGCGGCGCCCGGGCCCTCGCGCGCGGGCACCGCCTTGACCTTGAGATCCCGGTGACGGAGCAGCGACGCGAGCCGCTCGACCTGCGTCTCGGCGCGCGCCGCGATGATCACGCGGAGGCCGTGCTCGATCCACGCCTCCGCGCGACGCACGAGCGGATCGAGCGCGGCGCCTTTGCCCTGCGACGCGCGCGCGACCTTGATCGCCACCTCGAGATCGCGCTGGTCGTGCGCCGAGAGCGTGGGCGTGTCCTCGGGCGCAGCTTCGAAGCGTTCGAGCGACGCGCTCGCCGATCCGCGCGCGACGCCCGTTACGGGTGTGCGGTGGAGCGCGAGGATCGATCGCTCCCCGAGCCACGCGGCGACGCCCTCTTCGAGCGTGTAAAACGAGGTGAGCCGGAACCGCGGCTCGCCCTCTTTTTGGGTCTCGTCCGCCGCGGCGCGGCCGAGCTCCTCACGCAGCGCACGCGTGAGCGAGGCCGGATCTTCGAGCAGGAAGATCGCGTCGCTCGGCAGGTACTCGGCAAACGGCGCGAGGTCGGTGTACGCGGGCAACATCCCCTCGGAGCCGAAGATCGCGCGGCCCGTCACGACCTCTTCGACGAGCGCGCGCGCCTTGGACGACGGGAGGTCGACCGCGTCGCAGAGCGCGCGGACACGCTCGCGCGCGCGATCGACGTTCGGCTTCGACAAGATCGCCTCTCGCGCCGGCGCGAGCCACGCCTCGCGCACCTCGCGCACCGTGCGCTGATCTTCGGGGTCGAAGGTCTTGATCGACATCACGAGATCGCCGTAGAGCTCGATGCGCACGGGCGCGTCGCTCGACGGAGACCACACGTCGACGACCGCGCCGCGCACCGAAAATGTCCCTGGATCTTCGACGAGCGGGCTCCGCACGTACCCCGACGCGGCGAGCCTCGCCGCGAGCTTGTCGCGATCGACCTCCTGCTCGGCGAGGATCAAGTCGGCGTGCTCCACGACCTCGTCGCGCGGCACCACGCGGCGCGCGAGCGCCGCGATCGGGAGGCACAGCACCCTCCACGGCAGATCCATCGCGAGGTGGAACAACGTCGCGAGCCGCGCGTGCGCCGCTCTTCGATCCGGGCTCACGTCCGCGTACGGGCTCACCTCGCTCGGCACGAAGAGCCGCACCTGGCCGAGCCCCGTGTCCTCGTCGCCCTCCCCGCGCGCGCCGAGGAAGAACGCCATGTCCGCGGCGAGCGCGCGCGCCGCGTCCGCGTCGCTCGTGATCGCGACGATCTTGCGCTTGGTGCGCGACGCGAGCGCGCGCGCGGCGAGCGCCGCCGCGGACCCCGCGCCGCCCGCGACGTGGTGCACGCCCGCGCCCATCGCGGCGACCGCGAGCGCGACCTCGCGCGTCGTGATCACGCGCCGATCGCTCGGTAAATCGAGCGCCGCGTGCAGCGGATCGAGGGAGCTCTCTCCGCCTTCGCCGATCAGAACAGGATCCCCAAGTACCAGCGGAGCGTCTGCGCGGTCGCGGTCTCGAGCTTGATGCCCGTGCGCTGCGCGAACTCGTCTTGCTCGCCCGGCAGATACGCGAGCCCGCCGAGCGGGAAGAGCACGCCGTATTGGAGCATGGTGAAGAAGCCGCCCATACGGTCGGGATCGTCGTTCATGCTGCCGTCTTTGGACTGGTAATAAATCTTGGCGTTGAGCTCGATGCCGAGATCGCGCGAGTGTCCGGGCGACTGGATGAACTCGCTCGCGCGGCTCCAAATGACCGACGCGCCGCCGCCGAGCCGCTGCCCGTTGCGATCGCGGAGGAAGTCGTACTCGACGCTGGGCTTGAAGTAATAGGCGCCCTGCACGCGGGTCAGGATGTTGCGGAAGAGGATGAGATCGACGCGGTAATCGGGGTGGAACCGGAACGTGGAGAACGTGCGGTTCGCGGTGAGCTGAGGCTGGAGCCCCTGCTGCCCGGGCGAGAGGCCGTCGACGTCGGGATCGCCGCTCGCCCAACCGAAGCCGAACTGCACGCGGAGCTTGTCGTTGAGCGCGCGGAACTCGCTCTCGGTCGCGACGCCGAACTGCCGGATCTTCCAGCCCGTGTTGGTGGGCTCGCGCGAGTTCTTGAAGTTGAACGAGCCCTGCGTGCTGAGCGTGTTCTCGAGCGAGCCGTAGATCATCGCGGCCTCTACCTCGAAGCGGAACTTCTTGTAGAGGAACTGGAACCAGATGTCGGGGATGTACGCCTGCGCGCCGCGGCGAACGAAGCCGTTCGCGAGGTTCGTCTGCTTCTGCGTGAGCCCCGCGCCGCTCGACGGCGTGACCTCGTCGTTGGCGAGGAACTGGTTGCGATAGACGAAGTAAACGCCGCCGTTGATGACGACCTGGCCCTTCGCGAGCTCGAGCTTTTGCAGCTCGGGGTTGCGGCGCCTCACGGCCGCGAGCGCGTATTGGTTCACGTCGTCGAACTGGCCGAGATCGTACGGCTGGCCTTGAAACTCGGCGAAGGACCCGCTCGTCGCGCCCTCGTTGGCGAAGTCCCACATCCCCGCGAAGTAGATGTCGTACTTCTTGATGCCGGTGACGAGCATGATGCGGTCGGCCGTCGACTGCCAATCGGAGTCGTAGCCGTCGCCGCTGTTGACCATCATGCCGAGGCCCCAGTGGCTCGGCATGCGACCGAAGCGCAGCACGCCGATGGGCGTCGTGTATTCGCCCCACACGCGCTTGACGGAGACCGAGTTGTTGGTGCTGTTGACGCCCGCGATCGGCGTCCATTGCGTCGTGACGAAGGCGCCGATCGGGGCGTAGCCGCCGCGGCTGTTGGGCGCGTATCCGCCGTTGATCGGCTGGTTAGAGTACCCCTCGGGCGTCGAGCCGAGCACGAGGTTGTCGAGCAGATCGATCTGCGCCATGACGCGCAGGTTGTCGCTGATGTGAAGCTCGGGGTTGAGGCGGAAGCGCATGTTCGCGCCCGCGTTCGTGTTGCTCGTGCACGCGTCTTTGGGCTGCGATCCGTCGGCCGGGATGGCGCCGCAGAACTTCACTTGGTGCGTGTCGACGCCGTTCTTGAAGATGTAGTCGTTGTCCGCGGGCTGCGGCCAGAGCAGCGGGTTGGGGTCGCGACGGCCGAGCGCGAAGTTGTGGAAGAGCTCCGCTCTCAGGCGGTAATAGCCGTGGATCTCGAACACGGGCCGCGCCGACGACCACCACTCCTCGGCGTACACGTCGCTCGGCTTGGCGCCGACGTCGCCGATCGAAGGCCGATCGCGGCCTTGTTTGGCGAGCTGCTTCGCGTCCCGATCGGGGTCGGGCGCGGGGGGCGCCTCGTCTTTCTTGTCGCCTTTGTCGGCCGGTTTGTCGTCTTTGGCGGCCGGCTTCTCGTCTTTGGCGGCGGGCAGGAGCGGCTCTTCTTTGGGCGCGTCGGCGGGCTTGGGCGGAGGCGCCGCGGGAGGAGGCGGCTGCGCGGGAGGTGCAGGCTGCGCCGATGCGACCGTCGCGCTGATCGCGAGGAGCGCCGGAAGGAGGCTCGTAACGGCGAAGATCCGCGGGAGAGTCCGCATCGTGGTCGTCTCTTGCGCGGTGATCCCCCGCGCACGGGCGAAAACGAGTCGTCTGCGACGATGGCCCTCGATCGAAAATGCGTCGCGGCTCCGATCGAGCGACCCGCGCATGCGGGTTGCCACCTCCCGGACGGACGCCCGGGCTCGGCCGATGTCTCATGGCCTCGAACGGTGGTCAAGCCTTGCAGGACGTGGGGATCGGGCTTTCTCGCTTTGCGTGAGCGCTCCCGAACGAGTCTCGCAGCGCAGGGTTTGGGGCTCCGGGTCCCTCCACGCGCGTGGGCGCACGGCCCGAGGCACTTCATCACTTGGGACGTATCGCGCGCCTCATCGGGACGCCGTCAAACACGAACGGTGAACGCGGCGCTTGGAAATCGTTTCGATTCGGGTGAGCATCGCGTGTTGAGCGGCGCAGATCGTCCGCCGCATAGCACCAACCCCGACGACACGCGAGGATTGATGAGAACGACACGCGCGCTGTTGAGGACGATGTTGGCCGGTGTGACGCTGTTCTCGCCGGTGGTTGCGTCCGCTCAGACGACTGGATCGACGGCGCAAAAAGGTGAATTTTCGGTCCAGCGCTTCGAGCCTGCGCCGGGCACCAAGAACTACCTCACGGTCGAGGGAGCGCGCATGGACGGCGGCTTCGGCTGGTCCGTGGGCCTGATGTTCAACTACTCGCGCAACCCGTTCGTGGTGGTGAGCTGCCGGAGCGAGACCAACTGCTCGGACAAGAACGCGGTGCAGACCAAGGACGTCCCCGTCATCAGTGACATGTTCACGTGGGATCTCCTCGCCTCGTTCTCGCCCATCAAACGGCTTCAGATCGGCCTCCGCTTGCCCTTCTCGTACGTGAACGGGCAAGGCATCGACGTCGACACGGGCCAGCCGCTGCAGGGCGGGCTCAAGGGCTTCGGCGTGGGCGACCCCATGCTCGAGGGCAAGGTCAGGCTGCTCGGCGGAGCGTCGGATCCCTTCGTGCTCGGGCTCGCGGGCGACGTGAGCTTCCCGGTCGGCCACGCGACCGGCGAGGGCAAATACATCGGCAACGACTCGCCGGTGACGGGCGGCCTGCGCGCGATCTTCGACGTGCAGATCAAGGGCTTCAGCATCGCGGCGAACCTCCGCGGCGTGTTCCGCAAAGACGGCCAGCTCGGCTCGACCAAGGTCGGCCCCGTCGACTTCCGCTACGGCGTGGGCGCGGGGTATCGCTTCAGCCCGATCTTCCGCTTGATCGCGGAGGGCTACGGCTCGACGCAGTTCTCGACGCAGCGTGGAACGAACAACCTCGAGATCGACGGCGGCGGCGAGTTCTCGCTCGCGAACCAGCGGCTCATCATCAAGGCGGGCGCGGGCGCAGGCGTGCTGCAAGGCGTGGGCGTGCCGCTCGCGCGCGGCTTCGTGTCGTTCACGTACGCGCACGAGATCGGCGATCAAGACGGCGACGGCATCCCCGACAACGTCGACAAGTGCCCGACCATCCCCGAGGACAAAGACGGCTTCGAGGACGACGACGGCTGTCCCGACGACGACAACGACGGCGACAAGATCCCCGACGCGAAGGACAAGTGCCCGAACCAACCCGAGACCGTGAACGGGTATCAAGACGAGGACGGCTGTCCCGACGACATCCCGGATCGCGACAAGGACGGCATCCAAGACTCCGAGGACAAGTGCCCGGACGCGGGCGGGCCGAACGTCATCAACCGGCCGGGCCCGTATTACGGCTGCCCCGACACGGATAAAGACGGCATCCCCGATCACCTCGACAAGTGCCCGAAGGAGCCCGAGGACACCGACGGCTTCGAGGACACCGACGGCTGCCCCGATCCCGACAACGACAAGGACGGCATCCCCGACGAGGCCGACGAGTGCATCGATCAGCCCGAGGTCTACAACGGCTTCAAGGATCAGGACGGCTGCCCGGACGAGGCGCCCGATCGCGACAAGGACGGCATCCCCGATCACCTCGACAAGTGCCCTGACAAGCCCGAGAACTACAACG
>CAYTJL010000087.1:0-13526 GCA_964437785.1 uncultured Polyangiaceae bacterium | reverse complement strand
GACGGCATCCCCGATCACCTCGACAAGTGCCCTGACAAGCCCGAGAACTACAACGGCTACGAAGACGAGGACGGCTGCCCGGACAAAGGTCCGAGCCTCGTGCAGGTCGGCGAGGGCGAGATCAAGATCCTTCAGAAGGTCGAGTTCGCGACCGGCAAAGACAAGATCGACGGCGCGAAGAGCTTCGCCGTTCTCGACGCCGTCGCGGGCGCCATGAAGGGTCACCCCGAGATCTTCCTCGTCGAGGTCGCGGGCCACACCGACAACGCGGGCAACGCCGCCGACAACCGGGCGCTCTCGCAGAAGCGCGCGGACGCCGTCGTCGCGTACCTCATCACGAAGGGCGTCAAGAAGGAGCGCCTCTTGCCGAAGGGCTACGGCCCCGACAAGCCCATCGCGGACAACAAAACGAACGCGGGCAAGCAGAAGAACCGGCGCGTCGAGTTCGTGATCTTGAAGTCCACGAAGCGCAACGTCGAGGTCCCGGCCGCGCCGCCCGCAGCGCCGGCGGCTCCGCCCGCCGCTCCGCCTGCTGCCCCGCCCGCAGCTCCTCCCAAGAAGAAGTGACCACGCTCGCACGACGGCGCGCAGCCGCGATCGCGATCACCCTCGCGTCGTGGCTCGCGCCGCGCGTGGCGAGCGCCGATCTGCGCGGCGACGCCGGCAGGCTCGCGGACGCGTGGCGCGCGCGCGGCGCGTCGATCGACGCGCGCGCGTCGTGGTTCTTGGAGGGCGGCCGCGCGCGGTGGCTGCGCCTCGGGGAGCACGCGCGGGAGCGCCCGCGCGAGGGCTGCGTGACCATCGCGCTCCTCAGCGCGCGGCCGATCGATTTCACGGCCAAGCTCGACGATCCGCGCGCGCCTCCTTCGCCGGCGACGAGGCTGCGGCTCCCGCTCCCGGCGCCCGCCGCGAGCGATCGGCCGTCCCCGAGCCGCGCGGGCGCGCTCGCGATCACGCGCTGCAACGACGATCCTCTGCCCTCGCATCTCGTGGTCGAGATGACCTCGTCGCGCGGCGCGATCGAGGTGTTGATCGCGCGATCGGCCGCGCCTCCCGCGCCGATCGCGGAGGCGTTGCTCGAGCGCGCCGAGGGGCCGATCGCGCCGCGCGGAGACACGGGCGGCCCCATCGAGCCGGGCCCGCTCGCCGAGCGGATCGCGCGCGCCGAGCGCAAGGCGCGCGACGACGGCGCGAACGCGATCGCGCGCGTCGCGATGCGCTCATCGCCGCTCGGCGCAGGCTCGTTCGTGCTCCGCGTGGGCGAAGGTTGTCACCGCGTCGAGGTGATGGCCGAGGTGCCGTCGACGTACCCGCACCGCGCGACCGACGTCGACGCCGAGGCCCGCGAAGAAGACACGGGCCGCGTGCTCGCGCGCGATCGCGCCGACGTGCCCGACGCGCGGCTCGACTTCTGCGTGGGCGCGTCGACCTCGATCGAGGTGCCGTATTCGGGCGCGTCCGGCGTGACCAACGTCACGCTCGTCGACGCGCGATGGCCGATCCCCGCCAACGTGCCGAGCCATTTCGGAGCGCGCGCCCGCGCGGGCTTCGCGCAGGCGATGTTGCGGCGCGGCGCGCGCGCGCAGGCGAAGCCGCCGGTGTTCGAAGCCGCGGGCGTCGCGGGCATCACCGCGATCCCGATCGCGGTGACGCCGGGCGCGTGCTACGTGGCCGCGGCGTCGATGGTGCGCGGCGACGCGCGCGCGATGCGGCTCTCGGCCAAGGTCGGCCCGCGATCGATCCGCGACGACGTCATCGAGCGGCCCGAGGGCGCGGCGATCGCGTTCTGCGCGGGCGCGGATCGGCGCGCGGTGGTGAACGTCGAGGTGCGCGGCAACACGCCGTGGTGGGCGTTCGCGCTCTTTCACGCGGGCGCGACGGGGATGGTCGCTCCGTGAGAGCCGTCGTGATCGCGATCGCGCTCGGCCTCGTCGCGTGCAGCGGCGCGGCGCCCGCGCCCTCGAAGAAGCCGGCGGAGGCGCGCGTCACGCAGGAGGCCATCGACGCGCGCGCGTGGCTCGCGCCGAGCGAGGGCCGCGCGCTCGCCGCCGGCGCTGGCCCGATCGCGGCGTCGTTCGCGGACGCGGTCGCGGAGGGCGATCGCGTGGGCGCGTTCGTCGAGGTGCCCGAGAGCTCGTGCCTCCTCGCGATCGCGCGACCTTCGGCGGCGATCGGCGACGTGGATCTGTTCGCGTTCGACGACGAAGGCAGCGTGATCGCCGCCGACGAATCCCCCGAGCGCGAGGCGGGCCTCACGGTGTGCCCTCCCCATCCGAAGCGCCTCTACGTCTCTGCGCGCGTGATGGCGGGCTCCGGGTTCTTGGCGGTGGGCGTGATGCTCGTGCCGGTCGATCGCGCCGACGCCGCCGCGCGCGCGGTCGGCGCGCGCGGAAAGCAAGGCGAGGACACGGGCCGCTTCGACGCGTGGCCGGGCCTCGAAGGCCGCCATCGCGCGCACCGCACGGCGCTCGGATCGAGCTTCCACGATCAGCGTCGCGCGGTGCTGCCGGTCGGCTCGGTCGTCCCCTCGCTCGTCACCGCCACGGTCGAGCCCGGGCGTTGCCTCGACGTGCTCGCGTCGCCGAGCGAGGAGCTCGCGTCGATCGAGCTCGTCGCGCAGGAGCCCTCGGGCAGGATCATCGCGCGTGGGCGTGAGCTCGGGCGCGATCGCGTGATGGTGATCTGCTCGCAGACAGCTGGAGAGATCACGTTCGGCGTGCGCGGGCGCGGGGGCGAGGGCCTCGTCGCGGTGCTGCTCGGGCGATCGAAGATCGGCGCCGAGGCCGAGCTCGCGGCGGACGTGCGCGTCGTTCATCTCGTGGAGACGCGATCGCTCGACGACGCGCGGCGCGAGATCGATCGCGATCTCAAGGCCGCGTACGAGCCCAAGAAGGCGATCGGCGCGGGCGTGGCCAAGGTGGGGAGCAAGCTCGGGTACACGGTGGATCTCCCCAAGGGGTGCGCGCGCATCGACGCGATCGCGGGCAAGCCGCTCGCGGGCGTGAGCGCGTCGCTCTGGGACGACAAAGGCCTGCTCCTCGGCGACGCGCGCGGGGGCGCGGGCGCCGCGATCTTCGCGTGCGGCAAGGGCGGACCTGCGCGCCTCGATCTCGAAGCGCTGGAGAGCGGCGGCCCGATCGCGGCCGAGCTCCGCGTGGATCGATCGGCGCCGCCCGAGCTCGTCGCGCACCCCCTCGCGGCCGCGAGGCTCCTCGGCAGGCTCTACGCCGCGGCGCTCGCGAGCAACGCCGCCGAGGCCGCGGGCGCGCAGGTGATCGCGCTCGACGCGCAGTCGCGGAAGACGTTGAGCGTCCCGACGCCCGCGGGCTCGTGCGCCGAGGTGATCGTCGCGCTCGACGCGGGGGCGCTCGGGGTCGAGCTCGATCTCTGGGACGGCGCGGGCGAGCGGACGATCGCGCGCGGCGATCGCGTCGCGTCCGGCAAGGTCTGCGCGGCCGCGGGAAAGCCGAGCAAAGCTGAGGTCCACGCGAGCGCGGGACGCGCCGACGCGCTCGTCTTGATCCGCGTTGAGGACAAGCCCCGCGAGTGACCCGCGCCGCACCGTGCTGGGTCCGGCCCTCATTTCAGCGTTATTTCTGCCTCAATCGGCTCCTCAACAGCGCAATTTCCCTGGGTTTTGCGGCCCGATCCCTCGGCCCGCGGTTTGCCAAAGGGGGGACGAACGCTGCGCGACACCTTCACATCCGCGCGGCTCGCCGCTCCGTCATGGGGATCGCACCCGCGCGGAGCGCACCCGCCCAGGAGACATCATGCGACCAACGTTCTCATGGCCTCTGCGATCGGATCTCGGGCGCCGCATGCGCGCGACGATCCCCTCGCGCATGTATTTCCTCAAGCGTACGCCGCCCGTGCGTGTGACGAGCGTGGCGGTGATGAAGCCCGGCGGCCGGTTCGAAGGAGCGTCGCCCCCCGACGCGCCTTCGAGCACGGTGTCGACCGTGATCCTCGGCGCACGAAGGACGCTCGCGGAGATCGCGCTTTTGTCGCGCACGTTCGACGAGGATACGGTCGCCTTCATGGCGCGGTCGGTCGACGTGGGTCGCGACTCCTCGTTCGCGGGTCGCTCGATCGAGGACGAGGACACCGAGGTGATGTCGCGCGAGGAGATCCGCGCGGCGCTCGGTTGACGACTACGGCTCGGGCGCGCCCGGCTCGGACGAGGGTCCCCGCGCGGGCTCCGCGTCCGGCTCGTCGAGCGGCGCCATCTTGCACGTCCCTTCGAACTTGACCCCTCGATCGAGGAAGACCGCGGGCGCGTGGAGCGAGCCCGTGACCTTGGACGGCGAATAGAGCTCGATCGCATCACGCGCGCGCACCGTGGCCTCGACCTCGCCCCCGGTCACGATGCACGTCCCCACGTGGACCTCGCCGGTCACGAGCGCGCCCTCGCCGATCACGAGGACGTCGTCCCCGCGGATTTCGCCGCGAAACTCCCCGTCGATGCGCACTTGCCCCTCGAAGAACAGCTTGCCCTCGAAGCGGGTGCCCCGGCCGAGCAGAGCGATAATCTCGACCGGTCGTTTGGCGCGCTCCCCCGGCGTGACCGGTCGCAGGCCGCCCGGGGGTGTGGGGGCGGAGGGTCCGCTTGCGGAGCCCGAGCCCCCACGGTGGACTGGGCTCTCGTCCGGCGAGGAGGGGCGCCGGGGGATAGGGGAGTCGTCGTTGGTCTCAGAGCTCATGGCCGGGAAGCACGGGCGCGATAGACATGAAACGCGAGCCCGGAAAGGGCTATCCGACGGGGGTACGCAAGGCAAGCCCTCCCCGCGTTCCAAAGCTGACGGTGCCCCCGCGCAAACCTGAGCGCGCGCGTCGTCAGAAGGGTAACGGCCTTCGGAGCTGCCAAAAATTTGCCCGCGATCTCGTGGAGTTACGCACACATAACGCGCGGCACGGTCCCTGCTTGCGCCGAACTGCCTCCGGGCCCCGTGTCTCGTTGACGCGGCCTTCGAGGTGTGAGAAGCGCCGGGTCTCGGTTCGCCCGCGGACGGGAGAGGTCGACGTGAAGAGAATGTTGCGAACGATGGCGCTGGCAGCAGCCGGCCTGCTGGGGAGCATCTCCTCGGTGTATGCACAATCGCAGGACGGGCAACCGCCTGCGCCGCCTCCTCCCGGGCAGCCCCAGCCGCCGCCTCCCGGTCAACCCCCGCCGGCCGACTTCGGCGTTGCGCCGGCAGCGCTGCCCTCGGCCCCGCTCGGCCCCGCGCAGCCCCCGCCCCCGGTGTCGTTCGGCAACCAGCCGCCGCCCCCGCCGGCCGCGCCGCCGCCCGAGCAAAAGAAGGAGTGGAAGCGCCCGCCCTTTTATCGGCTGACGCGCTTCAACTGGACCACCAGCGCCACCACCAAGACGCTCGGTGTCGGCAAAGACTTCGTCGGCCACGAAGACGATCAGGTGCTGATGGACTTCAACCTCAACCTCCGCTTCTTCCTTTGGGAGACACCGAAGGATCAGCTCTTCGTCAACTCGCGCCTCGATTGGCAGGTCGAGCTCACCAACGCAGACCTCACCAACTCGCGGCAAGAGGTCCAGCTCAACGATCTCCCGGTCTTGTTCACGTATTGGCGCAAGGTGTGGGATCCCGCCGACAAATCGGGGTCCATCCAGATCGGTCCGCGCCTCGGTTCCATCTTCCCCACGGGCAGCATCTCGCGCGAGCAAGGGCGGTACTTCAGCAGCATCGTCGGCGCTTCGTCGGTGTTCTTTTTGCCGCTCGCGGGCTCCAAGTCGGATTGGTTCTCCTCGATCATTGGTTTTGCTATCGTCGATTACCAACACCTCTTCGCGCGCTCGTTCCAATCGACCAACGGCGGCACGCCTACCAAAATCCCGCGCAGGTTTGCGGGCGCTGGAACGAGCTTCTCCGACGTCATGGGCCTCGGATCGCTCGCGATGGATCAGGTCAACCTGACGGCGGGCTACTTCATCCTCATCACGGACGATCTCTCGTTCAACAACACCTGGGCCTACAGTATCCCGTTCCAACACAAGTGGCAGGGGGGGTGTATTGACGTGGGCGTGGCCAACGAGCCATGCACCAACATCCCCACCAGCACCACCGCGGCCACCATCACGCCGATCACCTCGTTCGATGTGGGCCTGAGCTACACGTTCTTCAACTACGTTCGTCTCGACGCGGGGTACAACAATACCACGCGGCAAATTGGCGAAGATGGCAAGCGCAGGAACGTGTTCTACAGCCCTGCAGCCACCTTCTACGCCAACGTGGCTGTGTACACCGATAGCATCATCGGTGCGATCCAAGCCAAGGTGTCGGGCAAAGGTGGCGCCCAAGGCGCTCGTATCGGCAAGGTCACCTCCAAAGATCGCTTCGGGTTTTAACCGCCTCACGAGATTCTGGCCCGCTGCGGCGGGGCATGGTCTACTGGACCTGTGCTCCGCCGTAGCCGTTTTGTAGCCTTCTCTGCGCTGCTCTCGGCCGCGCTGTCGATGTCGGCGTTGCCGGCGTCCGCGCAGTCCGACGCCATCAACCCGTGGGCCAAACCGAGCGGCGCGCCGCCCGACGCGCCCCCGCCCGCGGCGCCCCCTGCCAACGGCGGCGACACGGTGAATCCCTGGCAACAAGCGCAACCACCGCAAGCGCCGCCCCCCGTGGGCGGCGTCAACCTGCCTCCGGCCGAGCCGCCCAAAGCTCCGGCCAAAGGCAAAAAGCCTCCTCCGAAGAAGCCCCCTCCCCCGCCGCCGCGCAAAGCCCGCAAACAAGGCCGCGGCAAAGCGCACGAGAACGTCGTGATTCCGCCCGGCGTCGCCATCGCGACCTCGCCCACGTTCCTGATGCTCGACGGCGGGGGCTCGCGCGTGGTGCTGGAGGTCAATCGCAAGGTCGCCATCTCCGAGCACAAGACCGAAGGCCGCATCGTGTTCCGCCTCGCGGGCGTGATGGTGCCCGAACGCGTGAACCAGCTCGCGCTGCCGCTCGGCTTCTTCGCGACGCCGGTGAGCCGCATCCAGCTCACGAGCCAAGGCGTCGGCGCAGATTTGGAGATCGACCTGCGCGAGCGCGTGAACGTGGTGCACCGGGTGATCGACACGCAGCGCGGGATCATGCTCCAAATCGATCTGCCCCCGCCGGCGCCGCAACAGCAACAAGCGCCCGCGCGCGTCGAGGGCCCGCGGCGCATCGGTGGCGAGTAGACGCGATCGAGCCTTCGTTTTAGGGCTCTTTACGCTCTTCGCCCCGCGCTCCGCGAGCGCGCAGGATCGCGTCCGCTTCGAGGCGAAGAGCGTCACGATCGATCCCGCGACGCTCCGCGTGACCCTCCGCGATCGCGTGGTGATCCGCGCCGGGCGCGCGCGCGTGACGAGCGATCGCCTCACGCTCACGCTCGATCGCGATCACAAAACAGCTCGATTTGAAGGGACCGCGACGCTCGCGCTCTGCCCCTGCCCCGACGCGCCGATCCGCTTCGCCGCGACGTCGGGCACGCTCGACGCGGACGGCGACGTGACCCTCCGGGGCGCGCGCATCGAGGTGCTCGGGACGCCTGTATTTGGGCTGCCGATCGTGATCCTTCGCCCGCTCGACAAGATAGGTCTGCTCCCGCCCGTGCTCGCGTGGCGCGCGGACGCGGGCTTCGTCGCGGGCGGCGGCGTCCACCTGCCGTGGGACAAGACCTCGTGGATCGATGCGCGCGGCGCAGGGTTCTCCAAGGGCGGCGGCGCGATCGAGGCGAGCCTCGTCGCGCCGTGGACGCGCACCTTCGTCGAGGTGAACGTGCTCGGCACGACGCGCGTCGAGGCCGTGAGCCTAGGCGCGATCGACGTGGGTCGCGACTCCGCGTTCGCGGGTCGCTCGATCGATCTGGGAAGCGCCGCGAAGAGCCGCGTGTCGGCCGCGTGGGACGCCGACGTGATCCGCGGGACGCGCGCGCGATCGGGCGCGATCGACCTCGATCGCGCGGCGGCGCTCGACGATCACGCGGCGGCCGAGATCGCGATCCGATCGTCGTACAGCGGCGCGAGCCTCGTCCTCGCGCCGGGGATGATGATGCGCGGAGAGCGCGGGACCGGGCTCTTCTTCGCGGGGCCGCGCATGTCGGCGAGCGCTTCATTTCAAGGCTTTTCGGGCTCGATCACGGGCGCTGTCCTGGGCGAGCCGGGCTCCGGGCTCACGCTCCCGTTCGGGCGCGCGGAGGTGAGCGGCGAGGTCGACGCGAGGCCGGGGCCGCTCTCGCTTCGCTTCTCGATCCGAGGCCGCGCGCGCGCGATCGGCGTCGCCCCGCGCGACGCGCTGGACGCCGGCGGCGCGAGCGAAGCGGAGCTCGGGCTGCCCCTCGTGCGCACGTTCGGGAGGCGATCGGACGGCCTCGCGCTCACGCATTGGATCACGCCGAGCGTCGTGCTCCGAGGCGCGGGCTACGCCGCGCGCGATCCGTTCGATCAGCTCGGCACCCCGGCGAGCCGCGTGATCGCCCCGTTTTCAGGCCTCGTCGCGGGATCTTTGGCGAGCGCGATCGGGTATTGGACGGGCCCCTCGGCGCGCGTGGATCTGCGCGCGGGGGCGCTCGGCGGGAGCAGGAGCGGCGGCGTTCGCGCGATCGGGCACGGCAGGCTCGCGCTTGGATCGGAGCTCTTCGAAGCGTCGGGCGACGTCGCGATCGCGGGCCCCTCCGAGGCCGAAGCGTTCGGCGCCGCGGCGATCGCGAACGCGCGCGTGGGGCCGCTGATCGGGCCTTCGATCGGGCTCTCGCTCGCGACGTCGGCGGGCAGCGGCGGAGGCGCGGCGAGGCTCGTCGCCGCGGGC
Organism: uncultured Polyangiaceae bacterium; assembly: GCA_964437785.1. Classification (GTDB taxonomy): domain Bacteria; phylum Myxococcota_A; class Polyangia; order Polyangiales; family Polyangiaceae; genus CAYTJL01. The sequence continues at coordinate 4,746 of CAYTJL010000087.1, read as the reverse complement.
ACGTGGGCCGCGCTGCCGACCGAGGCGTACAACCCCTTCACGATCGCGGGCACGACGCTCGGCATGGAGATCGTCTCCCCGCAGGATCGATCGCTCTCGGGCGCGGCGAGGCTCGACATGGATTTGTCGCCGGCCGAGGGCACGTCGCCGCGCGTGCTCGCGGCCCGCGCGCTCGGACAATACCGCCACCCGTGCGCGTGTTGGGGGCTCTCGTTGATGTTCGCCCACCGCGTGGGCCGGCCGGGGATCGACGTGATGGCCGCCGTGGATCTTGGGGGCTTTGGCGTGGGGGCGTGGGGCGGCGCTTCGAATGCGTTGCACTTTCCCCGCTGAACGGACACGATCCGCGCGTGCCGACGAGCGATCGACCGAGCGCGCTTCCGGCGCCTTTGGGCGAAGGAGAGGGGGGCGAGCGCACCGCGATCTTGCCTGCCCCTGATCTTGCGCCTTCTCTCGAGCGCGCCCCGGGCTCGTCACGGATCTTGGTCGCGGACGACGATCGCGTGGGGCGCGACGAGATCACGGCGCTCCTTCGATCCGCGGGCTACGTGGTCGTGGTCGCGGAGGACGGGCGCGACGCGGTCGAGCGCGTGAGCCAAGGCGGCTTCGATCTCGTGATCCTCGACGTGGTCATGCCGAGGCTCGGCGGCGTCGAGGCGTGCCGCTTCATCAAGACGATCACCGCCGACAGCTTCTTGCCCGTGGTGCTCATGACCGCGCGCACCGACACGGGCAGCAGGGTCGAGGGGCTGCGCATCGGCGCCGACGACTACGTCTGCAAGCCGTACGACGAGGAGGAGCTGCTCGCGCGCGTCGCCGCGATGCTGCGCATCAAGCATCTCTTCGATCAGGTCACGTCGCAGAAGGCCAAGCTCGAGAAGCTCAGCGTCCACGACGAGGCGACGGGGCTCTACAACTACCGCTTCTTGCACACGCGGCTCGCCGAAGAATTCAAGCGCGCCGAGCGCTACCACGAGCCGTTCGCGTGCCTGCTCGTCGACATCGATCAGCTCCGCGCGATCAACGATCTGTACGGCCGCCCGAGCGGCGATCAGGCGATCCGCAAGGTCGCCGAGGGGATCCGGCGCTCGGTGCGCGAGGTCGACGTCGTCGCGCGCTACGGCGGCGAAGAGTTCCTCCTGGTCCTGCCGAGCACGCACTTCGCGGGCTCGGTCGTCGTGGCCGAGCGGATCTGGCGCGAGGTGAGCGGCGTCGCGGTCGACGTCGTCCCCGCCGATCCCTCCGCGGTGGTCGCGCGCGACGAGGGCCGCGCGACGTCGAGCGCCATGTGGGCGGGCGGCGCGCGCGACGTGACCATCTCGGTCGGCGTGGCGCTCTACCCTTCGCGCGACGTTCGGAGCAAAGACGCGCTGCTCCGCGCGGCCGAAGCGGCGCTCGCGCAGGCCAAGCGCGAGGGCGGTAACCGCATCTGTGTGTACCAGCAACAGGGCTACATTTACTCGCCACAGCTCGCGAGCCCCGTGAGAGATTCGCAAGCCCCGATCCGCCCCACGCCGCCGCCGGATCCGGCGCTCGCGGACAAGCGATCCGACGCGGCGCCTCGCAGCAGCCGCTTCCCCGACGTCGCGCGCCGAGGCCGATGAGCGCGCGCGATCGAGCGACCCGCGAACGCGGAGTCGCGACCCACGTCGATCGCGTGCTCCTGGTCGACGCGGATCGCGAGCGGCGCAGGGCGGCGGCGCGCGTGCTCGTCGGCGCGTTCGACGTCGACACCGCGGAGGACGGCAAGGTCGCGCGCGATCTGCTCCTCGCGAGGCGCGCGGACGTGGTCTTGGTCGATCTCGACGCCGAAGGATCGCGCGCGCTGCTCGACGCGATCGCGCGCGATCACCCGGGCACGAGCGTGATCGCGATCGCGCCGTGGGCCTTGGCCGCGCGCGCGTTCGAGGCCGGCGCGCACGACGTGGTCCCTCCGCCCGGCGAGGCGCCGGAGCTCGCGACGCGCGCGATCGCCCGCGCGATCGAGCGTCGAAGGCTCACGGCGAACGTGCGCGATCTGCGCGCCGATCTCGACGCGCACGGGGCGAGCGCCGAGATCGTGGCCTCGTCGCGCGCGATGATGGCCGTGCTCCGAAAGGCGCGGCGCGCGGCGCAGGTCACGGCCCCGCTCCTCATCGTGGGCGAGCCCGGGACCGGCCGCGCGCTCTTGGCGCGCCACGTCGCGGAGGGCCATCGGCCTCTTACGCAGGCGCCGCTCGCGACGGTGAGCGCGGCGCTGCCCGAGGGCGTGGTGCTGCGCGAGCTGTTCGATCCCGAGGCGGGCGCGCTCACGCGCGCGGAGGAGAGCGCGGGGGTGCTGGTGATCGAGGACGTCCACGCGCTCGGCGCCGAGGGGCAAGAGAAGCTCGAAGCCGCGCTCGATCGCGCGGGCCCGAGGCGAGGGGCGCGCATCCTCAGCACGGCCGAGCCGCAGATCCGCGCGCTCGTCGCCGCGGGCTCGTTTCGCCGCGACCTTTATTACAAGCTCAGCGCGCTCCTCATCGAGGTGCCGGCGCTGCGGGCGCGGCGCGAGGACATCCCGCTCCTCGCCGTGCACGTGTTGAAGCGGCTCGAAGGGACGGGGACCAAGGCGCGGCGCTTTGGGCCCGAGGCGATCAAGCTCCTGCGCGCGCACCCATGGGAGGGCAACGTGGCCGAGCTCGCGCAGGCGGTGGAGCACGCCGCGGTGATGGCGCGCGGCGAGATCATCACCCCTTCGGACTTGCCCTTTGGTCCGCCGCGAAGACAGGCGCCCGTCCGCGGCGCGATCGCGTCCGAGGACGGCGGCGACCTCTCCGAGCTGCCCTATGCGGACGCCAAAAAGATCGCGCTCTTGGCCTTCGATCGCGCGTACGTCGAGCGGGTGCTCGCGCGGGCGTCGGGCGTCATCACCAAGGCCGCGCGCGAAGCCGGGATGGACAGGGCCAATTTCCGAAAGCTCGTGAAGCGCGCCCAAACCACGCCTCGCGACCAAAACTCGTGATACCGTGGGTTCCCGCATGTCCCTCAACGCTGCCGTGCGTCGCTTCACCGGTGCCGCAGTGCTCGCGGCTTCGCTCTTCGTTGCGCGATCGTCGCAGGGCAAGACCGTTTGCGATCTGCCCAAGGTGCTCGATCTGACGGACCGCAATCACCCCAACATCATGGGCGCGCGGGCCAGGCTGGCGCAGGCGCGCGCGCAGCTCGACGAGGCGCACTTCGCGCCGTACAGCCAATTCCGTCTCTCGGGCGGCGTCGCCCTCGCGCCCGCGCTCAAAGGCAACAACCTCTTTAGCCCCAACACCGACGTCGCGCTCTCATCGAGCTTGGCCGTCGCGTGGCGCATTGGCATCGAGGGCGTGATCCCGGTCTGGACGTTCGGCAAGATCACGAGCTTGTGGGACGCGGCGTCGGCCAACGTCAAAGTGCACGAGGCCGACATCGAGAAGGAGCGCGACTTGGTCCGGCTCGACGTGCGCAAGGCCTATTTCGGGCTCCAGCTCGCGCGCGACGCGAGGGTCCTGCTCGGCGACGTGCGCTCCGCGCTCGAAAAGGCCGACAAAAAGCTCTCGGCGCAGGTCGACAAGGACGAGGGCAATCCCATCGATCTGCTCAAGCTCAAGACGTACGCGGCCGAGCTCGACGTGCGCGAGGCCGAGGCCAAACGTTATGAGACGCAGGCGCTCGCGGGGCTCCGGTTTTATACGGGCGTCGCCGATCTCGACATCCCCGACGTGCCGCTCAAGCCGCCCAAACACGTGCTCGGCCACGTGACTCGCTATCTCCAAGCCGCTAAGCTCCATCGGCCCGAGGTGGCCATGGCGCGCGCGGGCATCACGGCGCGCACCGCGCAGGTGCAGCTCGCGCGAGCGATGTTATTTCCAGACATCGGCGTCGGCGTGCAGGTCGGGCTGAGCGCGGCGCCCGCCATCGCCGATCAGATCAACCCGTATGTGGCGGACCCGGGCAATTACTTCCGCTTTGGAGCAGCGTTGGTGTTCCAATGGAAGCTCGACTTTTTACCGCAGGCCGCGCGTATTCGCTTCGCCGAGGCGCAGCTCGACGAGGTGAGGCAGCTCCAGCGGCTCGCGCTCGGCGGCGTGGCGGCCGAGGTCGAGGCGGCGTACGCCGAGGTGGTCGATTGGCAAGCTCGCGCAGATGCTTATGGCAAGGCCAACTCCACCGCAAAGAAGTGGCTCATCACGGTGCAACAAGGCATCGATTTGGGCACCGTGCCCGACAAAGAGCTGTTGGAGCCGGCCAAGGCGTTCGCCACGAACAAGTTCAACATGCTGAACGCCACCATGGAGCTCGACATGGCCATGAGCAAGCTCGCGCGCGCGACGGGCTGGGACACCATCGCTCCCGACGGCTCGTAGGTGTGCGACGTCCCGTAACAGAGATGCTCCCTCGGGAGCGTTGCGCGTTGGGACACCACGATCTCGGTCCTGCTAAGCTCGTTTCAGGTGGGAGCCACACGTAGGCAGAACGAGAATGCCATGCCCGCCCGGTTATGGATCCTGCGTGTTCTTCTCTTCACGCTGGCCCTGAGCTCTGCGCTTCTGCCCGGTCTCGGCGGGTGCAGCTCGGCAGGCCCGTCCGCGTCCGCCTCGATTGAAGCGCCCGAGTGCACGATGGCCGATGTCCCCGGGGTGGCTGTCGCGCCCAAAGCGCCGCTCGCTGAGCCCAATCTGCCGCTCATCAAAGGTGCATCGGTGGGCTCGTTGCCGGGCAGCGGGCATGTTGGGGCGACGGGCGAATACAACT
>CAYTJL010000086.1:0-33654 GCA_964437785.1 uncultured Polyangiaceae bacterium | reverse complement strand
CGCGCTCGGCTCAGTCGCAGCGGATGCCGTGGACGCCTGCCGTGATGGGCGCCCACACGCCGTCCGGCGGCTTGGCTTCGAGCCTGAATTGATACCCGTTGGCGTAGAGCTCGTCGTACCCATTCTCAAAGCCGTAGCTCTCGATCACGTGCACACCGGGGTCGATCTTGTGATGGCCTTGAAGGATGAGGCTGGGGTCGTTGAAATGCCCAGGCCAATTGAAGTCGTAGCCGGCGGGGAACGGAGGGAAGCGCGATTGAAGCTCGTCGCCGTCGACGATGAGCGTGCCGCCGCGCCCGTAGTCCGCCCCAAGGCGGAATTCCCAATCACCCTCGTTCGGCGCGTCGACGAACAGGGTGATCTTGAGATGATACGCGATGTTCTGAACGCTGCCGCCCGGGAAGGTGGAGTGATTGCTGAACATGCCCGTGTCGCTCAGCATCGTCGAGCCATAATGAGCGGCGTTTTGGGCAAGGCCGTTGAACACGTCCCGCGCGTCGTTGGTCGACGTCACGTCGTCACTGTCCAGCGGGAAAGGCCGCGTCTCGAAGAGGATGGTCGTGGCCTCGGCGCAGCAGCAGGCGTAATACGCCGTCCACCCGCTCTGATTCCCCCAATGATTCTCACAGGCGTACCCAAAGTACTTGACCCGGTGATAGCCGCACGCGGCCACCGCGTCCTCCACCGTGTAGCTCGGCGTCGCGCTGCACACCCCGCTCTCACCGCCGGGCCAACGCGGGTTGTGCTCCTCGCGGGTCGTCGTGCCGACACACGAAGCGTTGATGTTGGGATCGTTCGGGGGCGCGACATAATACACGTCGGCCTGCTTCGCCTCCGCGACATCCTCGCTCGGATCGCCGCCCGCCGCGCACGCGCCGACGACGACAGCCGCCGCGGCGAACATGAGCGCGGACGTGATCACCTGCCCCCTACGGGCTCGTGAATGGATCATGATAGCCTCCCCTCTCCCGTCGAGACCAAACACCCTACGAAACATCATGTCTGGTGGAGCGGGCGTGGGACACGGCGGTAGCTGCAATTCATGAACCGCGCGAATCAGCCTGAATTTGGCGAAAATCTACGTGAAGCTGCGCACTCCGTGCGACGGCGCGCGCACGCCCTGCTCCGCGTCTTACGCTGGTTGGCTGTTCGCCCCGGTCACGGGGGTGATCTCACGCTGCATGAAAGCGACGTCGAGCCAGCGACCGAATTTGAACCCGACCGCCTTGAGGAGCCCCACGCGCGCAAAACCAAAGGCCTCGTGGAGCGCGAGGCTCGCGGGCTGATCCCCCGCGACCACCGCGAGGATGGACCGATGCCCGGCCTCCTCCGCGCGCGCGACGAGCGCCGCGAGCAGCGTTTTGCCAAGCCCACGACCGCGCCAATCATCACGGACGTAAATCGAGCTCTCCACGGTGGGCGCGTACCCCTCGCGGCGATGATACCGTGAGAGCGACCCCCACGCGACGACCTCGCCGCCCTCCTCGGCCACCAAGACAGGGTGCCTCGGGCCGTGCTCGTGAAACCATTGGGCGCGCTCGTCCAACGTGCCAGGCTCGATTTGAAAGGTGCACGTCGACGTGAGGACGTAATGCCGATAAATGGCCTCGATCGCGCCGAGGTCCGCCAACACCGCTTCACGGACAACCGCCGCGCTCATCACCTCAACACCTCAAACAAGGCGCACCTCGATGACGAGCCCGCCCACGTGGACCGTGTCCCCCGCCCGGAGCGCGCGAGAGCCGCCATAAGGGATCCCTTCACCGTTGACGTACGTCCCGCAGGCGCTCCTCATGTCCGCGACGATCACCTTGCCATGGGTAAAGTCCACGCTGAATTGACGGCTCGACAACCGGCCATCGTCCAAGATGACGTCGCTCGGCTCGCAACGACCCAAGACGACATACGCCTTACGCATGGGAACGTGCTTGATCCAACCGTAGTCGGACGTCACCAAAAGTGAGACGCCGAGGGGAGCGCCATGGCTGTCGATAGGGACCGACAAATACTCATTGGGGTTGGGCTTTGCGCCTCCGGCCTTGGCGACCTCGACCGCGAACGCACACGCTCCACAGCACGCCGAGCCTGAACCATCCATGGGCGACACCTCCCTCGTGAAGCAGAGAGGGTAGCAGCGAGGCTTTGATTGTCGAATCAGCCAGGCGGCAGCGAGGCGCGGGGAGGCGCCGTGCTCGTCTCGGCCATCATGATGGGCGGGGCGTGGAGACACAAGATGTCGGGCCGGGGCGGCGCCGTGGTCTTGGCCATGCGGAGCGCCTCATCCATGGTGCGCGCCGTCTCCCACCCCATCAGCTTGGGGATGTACTCGTTGTCCGCGCCGACCACGATCATCCTGCCGAGGTGCTGTCGCCCCGCCTCGCCCCAATACCACATGAAGAACGGGTGCGTGGGGTGATAAGCGTGCCCGCGCCGGTACATCTCGATGTACGCCGGGTTCGCCGCGAATTTGGGCTCGAACCGCTTGTGCAGCTCCATCGCGTCGCGCGTCTCGGGCAAGAGGCGATGAACAAACTCGATATAAGGCGCGTGGTGCTCGTTGTCGAACTGGTCGGTGCAAGGGTGCAAGATGATCATCGTGCCACCCTTCTTGACCATCGGAGAACCTTTATAAAGGTTGAACAGATAGCCGTTCGCCATCACCTGCACGAGCAGCGGGTTCAAGAACGAGTTGACGTTGTAAGGGCTGATGTACGGGATGCCCGTGATCAGGATGTCGGCTTGGCCGGAGACCGGAACGAGGTATTGCTCATAGCAGCGACGCAGCGTCTCGCGATGAACAGCCTCGGTCTCGCCCGCGAACACCCCGGTGACCCCATAGGGCGAAGGCACCTTTTGGAAGATGGCTTGACGCGCGGCCTGAGGCAGCTTGTTGAGCGTGAATTTGAGCGCGCGCAGCGAGTTCTTCTCGGTCGTGGAGAGGTCGTCCTCGTTCTTGGCCAAGAACTCCAGAGGCCGATCGAACATACGATTGTTGATCGTCGTCTCGATCGTGAACACATTGAGCTTCTTGTTGGTGAGCCGCCCCATCCGCTCGACGCTGGTGGCGAGCGCCGAGCTCGACGGGTCCATGTACGAGTGGCAGTCGCGCATCACCTTCGGGTTGTGGTGCGCCCGGAGGCTCCGATACCCACAGAGCCCCACGGACACGGACTTGTGCCCACCATCCATGGGCACCAAATTCAGATTGACATAGATGACGAGATCGCTCTCTACCGCGCGCTTGTTGAGCTCGACCTCCTCGCCGAGGTCGGTCGCGCCGAGGTACTTCATGTTGGAGGCGTCCTCGGCGTCGTGGTTGTAGAGGCGCTTGGGCCAATACGCGTTGAAGATCTTGTCCCCAACCATGTGGCGCACCTCGAAGTCCTTCATGCGCCGGTGCACGCTCGTCGCGATGATGATCTCGACGTCGTCCACGCCGTGATCCGCCAAGAGATCGAGCACGATGGTGAGGACGCGCTCGCGCACGTCGGGGCGGCGCATCGGGGGCAGCGGGAGCGAGATGTCGTCGACCGCGATGGTGACCTTCATCCCCGGCTTGAGCTTGGCGTAGAGAGGCTCGGAGTTATAAGGATGGTTGATGGCGTAGCGGATGGCCACGTCCACATCCTTGAGCGCCGCGAGCGGGGGTTTGGGGTACACGACGCGCGTGCCCGTGGGCAGGTCGACGTCGACCAGGCTGTCGCCGGAGAAGAGGGTGCGGGGGGCGCTGCGGCTGTCGATCGTAACGACGCAGGGATGACTCATGGATTCGTGACTCTTCTTGAGATCAAGCGGCAAGGTGGATGATGGGCCAGTGATACGCGTCGGCGAGGAGCGACAACCGCCGATCCGGGTTCACCGCCGCGGGGTGCCCGACGATGGAGAGCATGGGCACGTCGGAGTAGCTGTCGGAGTACGCAAAGCACTCGTCGAGATCATGGCCCTTGTGCCGCGCGTGCTCGCGGATGAGCCGCGCCTTCTCGGGCCCGGCCACGACAGGCCGCATCAGCTTGCCCGTGGCGAAGCGATCTTTGATCTCGAGCCGATTGGCGATGACGTCGGTCGCGCCCAAGTACTTGGCGAGGTACGTCATCAAGAAGTCGAGCGCGCCCGACACGATGACGACGTCATGCCCCTTGTCTCGGCAGCTCTGGATGAGGTCTTTGGCGCCCGGATACACGTTGGGCTTGATGATCTTCTCGAACGCCTCTTCGGCGAGCGAGAGCAGGCGATCCTCGGACACGCCCTCGTACGCCGTATAGAGGAGCTCGTTGAAGAGCCTCCGGTCCTTGGTCTCGGCCCACGCCATCCAAGGCCCCTTCGCCAACGCCCTGCCGAGCTTCATCGCGCTGTGCAGCGGGCTCGGCTGGTTGACCAGATAAAAGAACGTCGGGTGCACGAGGTTCGTCGTGATCAGCGTGCCGTCGACGTCGAAGTAGCTCGCCGCCATGATGAGGCCGCACTTCTCGCCGGTGCGCCGCCCCGTCAAGACCCACGAAGCGCGAAATCCGCTTCGCGCTCGGCGCCTAGGCGAAGATCGAGGCGTAGCGATCGTCGAGCTCGATCGCGTCCTCGCCCGCGTCGCCCACGTCGGTCGGGTTGATGCCGCAATACGCGACGCCCGCGAGATGCCGCCAGCGACCCGCGCGCTCGGGCTCGTCGGGCAGCACGGGCGTGGTGCAGGGGAAGCAACCGATGCTCGGAAATCCCATGAAATGAAGGGAATTTACGATCACGTCGGGGTTGTCGGCGACGTACTTGGCGAGCCCGCCGGCGGGGAGCTCGGCGAACGGGTGGACCCGGAGCGCGCCCATCCGCACGTCGAGCTCGAAGATCGCCACGTTCGCGCGCTTGCCCCCTTCGCTGCGCCGGAGCGTGCCGACGAGCGCGTCGTAGCGGCCTTTTTGTGCGAGGAGCGGCGCGCTCTTGCGCAGATCGCAGCAGCGCTCCTGGCCCTCGGGGCTCAGATAAAGGACGCCCTCGGCCGCGATCTGATCGGCCATCGATCGCTCGGGCGAGAGCGTGAGGACGCGGAGATGACGGCTGGCGCGCGCGATCGCGTCGCGCGTGGCGAGCGTCTCGTTGTGCAGGACACCCGTGTCGACGAAGAGCACGTCGAAGCCGAGCCCCGCGCGATCGGCGAGGTGGCAGAGCGCCGTGCCCGCGCGCTGCATGCTGGAGAGGAGCGCGGCGCGATCGCCGAAGGCCCGGTGGACGAAGCGAAGGATCTCGACCGGCGCCGCGCCCTCGAAGCGCGCGTTCAAGCCGGCGAGCGTCGATCGGGTGACGCGCATGGCCGGCGAGGTGTAGCAGAGTCCGGTTGATCCAGCGCGCGTCGTCGCTTAGAGAAGGTTCCTCCTTCGCATGAGCGCGCCCAACGCGGCTACACAAGCTCAATCTCCGGTGGATCTGCTCGCCGATCGCCGCTTCCTCTTCGTGACCGGCAAGGGAGGCGTCGGCAAGACCACCGTCTCGGGCGCGCTCGCCCTCGCGCTCGCCGCGCGCAACAAGCGCGTGCTCATCGCCATGTGCCACACCAAGGAGCGCCTCTCGGCCATCTTGGGGACCAAGCCCATCGGCGACGAGATCATGCAGGTGGGCGATCGCGTCTGGGCCGTGAACCTCTCGCCCGAGCGCGCGCTGCGCGAGTACGGCGAGATGATCCTCAAGGTGAAGGCGCTCGCGCGCGCGGTCTTCGAGAACAAGTACACGAAGACGTTCTTCCGCGCGACGCCCGGCCTCTACGAGTGGGCCATGCTCGGCAAGGCGTGGTTCCACACGACCGAGCTGATCGACGGCGGAAAGAACCGCTTCGACGTCGTGATCTTCGACGCGCCCGCCACGGGCCACGGCGTCGACATGCTCCGCGTGCCCAAGGTGATCCTCGACGTCGCGCCGCCCGGCGTGCTCCGCCGCGACGCCGAGCTCGCGTGGGCGATGTTTCAAGATCCCAAGAAGAGCGGCGTCGTCACGGTCACGCTCCCCGAAGAGATGCCCACCACCGAGACCATCGAATTGATCGAGGCCATCCGCGGTGAGCTCAAGCTGCCGGTCGCGCTGATGGTGGTGAACAGCGTGCTCGCGCCGCTGTTCTCGCCCGCGGAGCGCGAGGCGCTGATCGGCGATCCTGCGCTGCTCGACGTCGGCGCGCCCTCGCGTTGGGCCGGCGCACCCGAGAGCGCGGTCGTCGCGGGCGCGCGCCGTTCTGTACGGGAAAAGGTACAAGAGGAGAGCCTCGCGCGCCTCCGCCGATCGGTCGATCTGCCGAGCGTGCTGCTCCCGTTCCTCTTCGACGCCGCGTCCACGGTGGCGGGCACGCGCTATCTGGCGGCTCGTCTCGATGGGGTGACCTCAAAGGTCCCCCCAAACCCCCCCGGCTCGACCGCGTGAGCCGCTTTCGGTTCCTGACGGCGGGCGAGTCGCACGGACCGGAGCTGACGGCGATCGTCGAGGGCGTGCCCGCGGGCTTGCCGCTCCTCGCCGAGCACATCGATCGCGATCTCGCGCGCCGGCAGCGCGGCTACGGCCGCGGCGGCCGCATGAAGATCGAGACCGATCGCGTGGCGATCACCGCGGGCGTGCGCGGCGGCGAGACGCTCGGCGGCCCGATCGCGATGACGATCCAGAACCGCGATCACGCGAGCTGGCAAGGTCGCATGGGCGCGGCGCCGTTCGACGCGCCGCCCGAGCCGCTCACGCGCCCGCGGCCGGGGCACGCCGATCTCGCGGGCGGACTCAAGTACGATCGGCGCGATCTGCGCGACGTGCTCGAACGCGCGAGCGCGCGCGAGACCGCCGCGCGCGTGGCCGTCGGCGCGATCGCGCGGCAGCTCCTCGCCGCCGTCGGCGTCGACGTCTTCGCGCACGTGGTCGCGATCGGGCCCGCCTCGATCGGCGTAAATAACCTTGATTTAAAGGAGATCCGCGATCGATCGCGCGCGAGCGATCTCGCGTGCACGGACCCCGACGCGGAGGCCGCGATGCGCGCCGCGATCCAGGGCGCCGCGCACGCGGGCGACACGCTCGGCGGCGTGATCGAGGTGATCGCGACGCGCGTCCCGCCCGGCCTCGGCAGCCACGTGCAATGGGATCGCAAGCTCGACGGCAGGCTCGCGCAGGCGCTGATGAGCATCCAGGCGATCAAGGGCGTGGAGATCGGGCTCGGCTTCGAAGGCGCGAGGCGCCGCGGATCCGAGGTCCACGACGCCATCTTCTACGACACGATCACGCGCGCGTTCGAACGGCCCACCAACCGCGCCGGCGGCCTCGAAGGCGGCATCACCAACGGCGAGCCCGTGGTGTGCCGCGCCGCGATGAAGCCCATCGCCACGTTGAAGCGCGCGCTCCCGTCGGTGGACGTGCGGACCAAGGAGCCCTTCGACGCAGCCTTCGAACGCAGCGACGTGTGCGCGGTCGCCGCCGCGTCCGTGGTCGGCGAGGCCATGGTCGCGATCACGCTCGCGGACGCGCTCGTCGAAAAGCTCGGCGGCGACAGCCTGCGCGAGCTCCGCCACAACTTCGAAGGCCACGCCGCGCGCGTTCGCGACTACTGAGCTGAGGATCGTGCAGCGAACCTCGCTCCTCTTGAACGGCTTCATGGCCACGGGCAAGTCGACCGTCGGCAAGGTCGTCGCCGCGCGCACGAACGCGCGCTTCGTGGATCTCGATCACGTCATCGAGGCGCGCGCGGGCCGCTCGATCCCGGAGCTCTTCGCGGAGCACGGCGAGCCCGCGTTCCGCGCGATGGAGGCCGAGGCGCTCGCGAGCGCGCTCGCCGAGCCGGGCCTCTCGGTGATCGCGCTCGGCGGCGGCGCGCTGCTCGATCCGAAGCGCCGTCGCGCAGCGCTCGCGTCGCACACCGTGGTGACGCTCTCGGCGTCGATCGACGCGATCACGTCGCGCGCGCGCGAGGGCCGCCCGCTCCTCGACGCGGCGGACGACAAGCGCGAGGCGATCCGCGCGCTCCTCACCGCGCGATCGGCCGCGTACGCGGAGGCGCACGCGCGCATCGAGACCGACGGGCGCGAGGTCGAGACGATCGCGGCCGAGGTGATCGCCGCGTGGGAGCGGCCGACCATCGCGATCCCGCTCGGTGATCGCAGCTACTCCGTGACGTTCGCGCGTGACGAGCCCCGCCACGCGGCCGATCGGATCGCCGCGACCGTGCCCTCGATGGTCTTCGTGGTGACGGACGAGAACGTCGCGCAACACTGGGGATCGACGCTCGACGGAGCGCTCGCGTCGCGCGGCCTCCCGGCGCGCGCGACCGTCACGTTTCCCCCGGGCGAAGAGCACAAAACGATGGCGTCGATCGCGCGCGCGCTCGGCGTGATGGTCGAGGCGGGCGCGGATCGTGACGCGCTCGTGGTCGGCCACGGCGGCGGCGTCGTCACGGACATGGCCGGCTTCACCGCGGCGACGCTGCTCCGCGGCGCGCGATGGATCGCGCTGCCGACGACGCTGCTCGCGATGGTCGACGCGTCCGTCGGCGGCAAGACCGGCGTCGACGTGGGCCCCGCCAAGAACGCGGCGGGCGCGTTCCATCAACCGCGCGCGGTCGTCATCGACGCCGCGCGCGTCACGACCGAAGGCGAGCGCGGGTACGTGAGCGGCCTCGCGGAGGTCGTGAAGGCCGCGTGCATCGGCGACCCCGATCTCTTGGATCTCCTCGAATCCGAGGCCGATCGTGTGCTCGCGCGCGACCCCGCGATCGTCGAGGAGATCGTGCTGCGCGCGGTCGCGGTGAAGGCCGTGATCGTGGCGCGCGACGAGCGCGAGGGCGGCGAGCGCGCGGTGCTCAACTTCGGTCACACGATCGGGCACGCGCTCGAGGCGCGCGGCGGCTTCACCGAGCTCACCCACGGCGAGGCCGTGTCGCTCGGGATGATCGCGGCGCTCCGCGTCGGCGCGTCGCTCGGCGCCGGCGACGAGCGCACGGCCGATCGCGTGCGATCGATCTTGAAGAGGCTTGGTTTGCCGGTCGATCTCGACGAGGCCGCGCTCGGCGAGGCGATGCGGTTCGTCGCGTTCGACAAAAAGAGGCGCGCCGGCGCGGTGCGCTTCATCGTGCTCGATCGCCTCGGCGCCCCGTCGATCCGGGCGATCGACGGCCCCTCGATCGCGCGCGCGCTCGGCCTCTAGCTCAAAAAAATCGCCGCGAACTTGGCCCGCGCGATCGATCGGGCGGATCGTCGTGCGCATGCAGAAGCGCAGCAAGCGCGCGCGATCGAGCGACGCTCCTCCTCCGCGAGCCGGCGAGGACGATCGGCGATCGGGCGGCGATCGAAGGACCGGCGAGGATCGGCGCATGTTCCCGAGGCCCGAGGGGCGCAGGCTCCGCCCTTCGGGCCGGCGATCGACCGACCCGGTCGCGTGATCAGGGCACGAGCACGATGCGCCCGACCGCGCCGCGCGCCGCGAGGATGCGGTGCGCGTCGGCCGCGCCTTCGAGCGGCAGCGTGCGATCGATCGTCGGCGTGATCGCGCCGCGCGCGACGAGCGCGATCACGTCCTCCAAATCGCGCGCGGTGCACGACGCCGATCCGATGATCGACGTGCCGCTCAAGATGATGGGCCCGAGGCTCATCGGGATCTTGTCGGCGTTGATGTTGCCGAGCAGCGCGAGCCTCCCGCCGCGCCGGAGGCTCTTCATCGCCTCGACGAACGTCGCCGTGCCCGTCAGCTCGAGCGCGACGTCGACCCCGTCCGTGCGCCGCAGCACCTCGGACGCGAAGCGGCCGTCGGGCCGCGCGACGATCACCTCGGCGCCGAGCGATCGCAGCGCGTCTGCCTTGGCCGGGCTCGACGTGACCGCGATCACGCGCGCGCCCATGGTCCTCGCGATCTGAATGGCCATCACGCCGACGCCGCCGCTCGCGCCCGTGATGAGCACGCTCTCGCCGAGCTTCACGTCCGCGCGACCGCGCAGCGCGCGCAGCGCGACGCCCGCCGTGCACATCAACGTGGAGCCGGCCTCGAACGAGATCGACGCGGGCAATCGCACGAGCGCGCGGTGATGCGCGACCACGAGCTCTGCGTACCCGCCGTCGATGGTGTGCCCAAAGCTCTGGAACGCGCGCTCGCACAAGAGCAGATCGCCCGCGCGGCACCGCGAGCACGCGGCGCAGAAGGGCCGGTGCAGGTTGACGACGCGATCGCCCGGCGAGAGCCCGCCCGCGCCTCCGCCCGCGCCGAGCGCGACGACCTCGCCCGCGAATTCGTGGCCGAGCACGACGGGCAGCTTGATCGCGGGGAAGCCGCCGCGCCGATCGATGAGGTCGCGCCCGCACACCGACGCGGCGCGCACGCGCACGAGCACCTCGCCCTCGCCGGGCGAAGGATCGGAGAGCTCGCCGGGGACGAGCTGATCTTCATCTCCGATCGCGTGAAGGACGACGGCGCGCACGCGCGATTAGCCTTCGTTCGGCGACGCATCGCGCACGCGCGAGAGCACGCGCACGACGCCCGTCACGTTCCACGCCGCGAAGCCGAGGAAGAGCACCGCGAGCGCGACGGCCCACCGCGACGCGCGCGGCGAGCTCCCGTCGACGAGCACCCACGCCTTCTCGGGGATGGTGACCTGCGTCTGATCGAGCACCGATTTGCGCAGGCCCACGTGCCGCACGCCCGCCTTCTCGAACGGGACGAGGCGGCCCGCGAACGTGGTGGGCGGCACGAAGCGAGGCCCTTCGAAGCCCTCGGGCACGCGGATCTCGACCCAGATCGAAGGGTTGCCCGCGATCGGCGCGAGGCGGAACGAGTCTCCCTCGGCCGCGCGGCCGTAGCGGATCGCGCCCGCGGTGCCGAGCAAGCCCGTCGCGCGGACATAGCGGTTCGTGAGATCGTCCGTCGGGTTGAGCGCGGTCAGATCGCCGAGCTCGTGCGGGCGCCCGGGGCTCAACGCATAACGAGCCTCGCCCGAGAGCGAGATCGCCA
Organism: uncultured Polyangiaceae bacterium; assembly: GCA_964437785.1. Taxonomy (GTDB): domain Bacteria; phylum Myxococcota_A; class Polyangia; order Polyangiales; family Polyangiaceae; genus CAYTJL01. Next base: position 22,719 of record CAYTJL010000086.1, on the reverse strand, counting down.
TCCACACCGCGACGAGCGACGTGATCGCCATGAGCGCGACGGTCGCCGTGCGCTCGCGCTTCGGCGGCGCGGGCAGCGAGATCAGATCGGGATCGGGCTCACGTGACGCAGCGCCGTGGGGCGCCGGCTCGCGCAGCGCTTCGGATCCGAAGGTTGAGGAAGGAGTCTCGGGCACGACGTCGCCTGGCACTATACCGCGGGTCACGGGACAACCGCGATTCTCGTGCGGGGGACATGGACACGATGGCCGCGCCCTTGTTCCGTGAGAGTTATTGCCCGCCGCCGCGGCCCCGCTTAGCCTACCCGGCGATGGCTGCGGCAGCGAAGTCCGACTCGATCGTGTGTCCCTCGTGCGGCGTGAAGAATTCGCCGGTCCCCAAGAATGGCCGGTGCGTCTCGTGCGGAGCCGCGATGGACGCCTTCAAGGTCGCCCGCAGCAACGACGCCGATCGATCGCGGCGCTACCAGCAGGACGGCTTCAGCGTGCTCTGGATGCTCATCGCGCTGGTCGTCCAGGCCGTGCTCACCGCGGCGCTCGTGGTCGGGCTGCCCATGGTGGTGAGCGCGATCGATTTCGAGGGATCGAACGGGATGATCGTGTGCATCCCGGTGTGGTTCGTGGGCGGCCTGCTCCTCGGGATGATCTCGCCGGGCAAGACCTTCATCGAGCCCGTGGTGGCCGCGTTCCTCGTCGCGATCCCGACGGTGTTCTACCTTCAGCGCGGCCAGACCGTGCGGACCATGCCGCTCTTCATGTACGTGATCCTGTCGCTCATCGGCGTGATGTTCACGCTCATCGGGTCGTACTTGGGGGAGCGCATCCAGATGGGCCCCCCGCCCAAGCCCGCGGATTGAGCCTGCGCGTTCTCGCGCTCATCGTCGTTGCTTTGGCCCTCGCGGGCTGCCGCGACGATCCGGCGCCCGCGCGTGATCCGAACGAGCGCGCGCGCGTGGTCCGCGCGATTGACGCGCTCCGCAAGGCGCCGGCGGAGCCCCACGAGGCCAGGCGCGCGCTCCTCGACGCGCTGAGCCGTGAGCCCGCGGGCGATCCCAACGTGGTCCGCGCGCGCGACACGTGCGCGAACGCCCACCGCCTGCTCTTCGAAGGGATCGAGGCCGAGCGCCGCGTCGAAGCCGCGATGAAGCGCGAGGAGCCGCCGACTCCCGCGCTCGCCGACGAGGTCATCGCCGCGCGCCGCAAGCTCAAGCTCAGCGAGCGGGCCATGGTCGACTGCGACGAGGCGGCCGCCGCGCTCCGGTGATGGAAGAAGCTCGACGATAACTGTGCTAACAGGGGGGGTCATGTTCGACGCGCTCGTCAAAGGTTTTCGTCAGGCCCGAAATCGCCTCGCCGGTCTCACCGAGCTGACCGAGGGCAACATCGATCCTGCCCTGCGCGAGGTGCGGCTCAGTCTCCTCGAAGCCGACGTCGAGATCGGTGTCGTCAAAGCGTTCCTCGCGCGCGTAAAGGAGACAGCCGTCGGCCAAACGCTCCGCGCGCGGGTCAAGCATCAAGGCGAGTCGATGAACGTGAGCGCGGGCGATCACTTCATCAAGATCTGCCACGACGAGCTCGCAGAGATGATGGACTACGAGGGGGAGCCCATCACGTGGGCTGAGAGCGGCCCCACGGGCATCATGATGGTCGGGCTCCAAGGCTCCGGCAAAACCACCACGTGCGCCAAGCTCGCGCGGTGGGTCGATCGCCAAAAGAAGAAGCCTTTGCTCGTCGCCGCCGACATGCAGCGTCCCGCCGCCGTCGAGCAGCTCAAGGTGCTCGGCGAGCAGCTCAAGATGCCGGTCTTCAACATCGCAGGAGAGTCGCCCGTCGCCATCTGCGCCGCCGCGCGCGCAGAGGCCAAGAGGCTCGGCCGCGACGTCATTATCTATGACACCGCCGGTCGCCTCGCGATCGACGAGCCCCTCATGAAGGAGCTCGCGGACATCAAAGAGAAGACCGCGCCCGACAACGTCTTCTTGGTGGTCGACGCGATGATCGGCCAAGACGCGGTCAAGACGTCTCGCTCGTTCCATGAGCGGCTCGGCGTGAGCGGCGTGATCCTCACCAAGCTCGACGGCGACGCGCGCGGCGGCGCCGCGCTCAGCATCAAAGAGGTCACCGGCGCTCCCATCGTGTTCGCGGGCATGGGCGAGACGACCGACAAGCTCGAGCAGTTCCGCGCAGAGGGCATGGCGAGCCGCATCTTGGGGATGGGCGATGTCGTCGGTCTCATGCAGGACTTCGAGGACGTCGTCGATCAAAAGAAGGCCGAAGAAGACGCGGCCCGCATGCTCCAAGGGGAGTTTACGCTCGACGACTTCTTGGCTCAGGTGAAGATGATCCAAAAGATGGGGTCGCTCAAAGACCTCGTCGACAAGCTCCCGCTCGGAGGCATGTTCCCCGGCGGGCTGCCTCAAGACGTCAACCTCGACGACCGCGAGCTCGTGCGTATCGAGGCCATCATCCAATCGATGACCCGCTTCGAGAAGGCCGACCCGTACTCGCTCATCCGTGAGCCTCGCCGCGTCGAGCGCGTCTCCAAAGGCTCCGGCAGCAAGCCCGAGGCGGTGAGCGAGCTCATTCAGAAGTTCCTCTTCATGAAGCAAATGATGGGTGGGCTCGGTCAAAACCTGGGTCTCATGGGCAAGATCCCAGGGATGAAGCAGATGGCCATGGCCAAGAACCTCAAAAAGGCCATGGCCGGCGGCGGCATGCCCGGAATGGGGATGCCCGGCATGGGTGGTTTCCCCGGCATGCCCGGCATGGGTGGTTTCCCCGGCATGCCCGGCATGGGCGGCTTCCCCGGCATGCCTGGCATGGGTGGTTTCCCCGGCATGCCCGGCATGGGCGGTTTCCCCGGCATGGGCGGCGGAGACGACGGTCAGAGCCTCACCAAGATGAAGACGTTGAGCGCCTCCGAGCGAAACGCGAAGAAGGCGCAGCGCAAGCGCGAGCGCGACGCACGTAAGAAGGGCCGCCGGTAGATGCCCGTTGAGATCGACGGGCAGAGAGAGCGCAGATGACGCGCGCACACACCTCGTTCGCGCGCGCGTCGTTGGCGCTCGTGTGCCTCGCCGTCTCGTGCTCCGAGCCGCAGCGCAAGAGTGATCCCGCGCCCCCTCCTTCGGCCGCCAAAGCGTCCGATCCACGCCTCGTGATCAAAGAGATGGTCGCGCCCAAGCGCGCGGCGAGCGACGCCATCACCATCGATGGAAAGCTCGATGAGCCCGCGTGGCAGAAGGCCGGATCGACCGGGCCTTTCGTCGACGTCGGCAGCGGGCGTGAAGCGAATCGGCACCCGACGCGCGGCAGCGCCAAGGTGACGTGGGACGACGCGCATCTCTTCATCGGCTTCGAAGTGCTCGACGCCAACGTGCGTGGAGGCTTCCCCAAAGACGCTCGCGATCCGCACCTCTGGGAGCGCGACACCGTCGAGATCATGATCGATCCCGACGGCGACGGGGACAACCGCGACTATTACGAGATCCAAGTCAACCCTCAGAACTTGGTCTTCGATACCCAATACGACGACTACAACAAGCCCAACGGCGGAGGTCGAGGCCCCTTCGGACACGAGGAGTGGGCGAGCGGCCTTACGAGCGCGGTGGCGATCCACGGCACCATCGACGATCCGTCCGACACCGATCAGGGATACACGGTCGAGATGCAGATCCCTTGGGCCTCCTTCACCAAAGCCAAGAAGGCTCCGCCCGAGCCCGGATCGAGCTTCCGTATGAACTTCTACGCGATGAAGAACAACGGCGGCACCGCGTGGTCGCCCATCCTCGGCGCCGGCAACTTCCACCGTGCGTCGCGGTTTGGGCGTGTGCGGTGGGAGGCTCGTTGAGCCACAAGCCACAAAATGGCCGCGAGGCGCGACCCCATAAGGAGCGCGCCTCGCGGTGAACGTTGGGAGCTCAGCCCCCAATGGAGATTTTACCAACCACACCCATTGGGAGCGCTCTCATCGAGCGCCCACATCTCTCATGCGACAAACGTCGCCCCGTGTCTGCCAGGGCACGACCAAGCGCGCCCGCGACACCTGCTTCATCCACCAATGTCGCCCCGCGTACGCCCGACGAGCGACCCGCGAACGCGCGACCCACTCAATCGAGGCGAGACCGCGGGGATACCCTCTCTCAGCGAGAGAAGTAACGGGTCGCGCGCTTCTGGCCCTTGGAGCCAATCTTCTTGTCCGCGAGGAGCTTGCGGATCGGGAGCGTGAGCTCTTTGGTGGACGTGTTGAGCGCCTTCGCCATCTGCTCGACGCCCTGGTTGGAGTTGGACTTGATGTAGTTGTAGACCTGCTCCGTGATCTGCGCGAGGAGCTGGGGCGAACGCTTCTCACCAGCCTTGCGCTTGGACGACGCCGAGGGCGCCGCGGCAGGAGCCTTGGCGGCAGGACGCGCGGCCGCGCGGGGCTTCGCCTTGGGCTCTTCCTTGGCCGCAGGAGCGCGAGTGGCCTTCTTGGGAGCGGGAGCGGCTTCTCCGCCTTTCTTGCCGGAGAGGGCGTCCGTCACTGCATCCAACGCTTCGCGCCGGATGAGGTCACGGAGGTGAGCTACGAATTGATCGACTTGGGCTCGGATATCTTTTTCGAGGTTGCTCATGGAGACTCGAAGTCTCATGAAAAACAGAGCTTGTCAACTCCGGTTCTCAAAAAAAAAGAATTTCTCTCCACCCCTCCCCTCCACCCCTCCCGCCGGGGTCTCGCCTCCAAACCACGCCCAAACCACCCGGGCCGGAGTCTCTTAATCTCGATTTTTTGAGCCATTTTTGAGGGTTTTGTTGGGTGGTTTGGCGCGACATAGAGTCGCGGAGCCACCCCGTTTAGGGACCCGATTGACCCACCTACCCGACTCGACGGCGGAGCTCGAGGACCGTGATCTCGGGAGGTGCGCCGATGCGGAGCGGTGGACCGCTCGTGCCGAGCCCCGGATGAACAACCAGCGTGCTCGCTCCGCGCCGCGCGATCCCCGCGTGATACACGTGCGTGAGGCGTGACATGTTGATGCGCTCGGGCATGAAGGGCATCGCGATCTGACCCCAGTGCGTATGACCCGAGAGCACGAGAGATACGCCTCGATCCGAGAGCTTTTCGAAGAGCGATGGATCGTGCGCGAGCGCGATGATCGGCGCGCCGCGGTCGCGCGCCGCGAGCGCGCGATCGATGTCCGCGCGGCCCGTCCAACGATCGTCGACACCCGCGATCGTGATCCGATCTTCGCCGCGCGCGATCGTCATATGATCGTTTCGGAGCACGCGTACGCCGCGCGCGATCAAGAGCGAGATCAGCGGCTCTCCATCGCCGAAGTAATCATGGTTGCCCATCACCGCGACGACGCCGTCGCGCGCCTCGAGCTCCGCAACGGCGTCCGCGATCCGTTGATGAAACGCGGTCCCGCTCGTCACGTAATCACCCGTGAGCGCGACGAGATCGACGCCGAGCGCGCGCACGCTGCGCGCCCAACTCGACGTCGCGCCCAAAGGAGAGAGCGAGCCCACGTGCAAGTCGGAGAGATGCGCGATGCGATAACCGTCGAAGCGATCTCCCAAGCCATCGATCGTGATCGTGATCGATCGGATCCTCACCCATCGTCTGCGCACGACGACGCCCCATGACGCGATCGAGAGCGCGATCGCATAGGCGACCAGCGCAGACGTGGAGAGATCGATCGCGCCCCTCGCCGCGGAGATCGCGAGCGCGATGATCCAGATGGGCGCGGCGAGGATCGTCGCGCACCAATGGACGAGATACGGCTCCTGCGCGATCGCGATCCATCGCTCGATGGGCGCGTCCCACCGCGCGCGCGACATGGGACCTCGACACGCGAGCACGAGCACGATCGAAATGGCGATCGACGCGAGCGCCGCGTGAGGCAGCGAGAGCGCGCTCAACGCACGATGCAGCGCGACCGCAAACAGCGCGTGCGCGCACGCGGTGATCCCGTACACAACGACCCAGAACCGTCGCATCAAGCCGGGTGCAAACGAAGAGCGGTGATCACGGGCAGGAGAAGCTGCAGTAGAGGCCGACCTCGTCGACGCAGAAGATGTCCCAGTCGAACGAGCAGCAATAGGAGTCGTTGGCGCACACTTGAGTCACGCACGCGCTGCAACCCGACGTGAGCGCGACGCCCGTCACACACTCGTTGTGCGCGCAGCTCGGTGGCGGGCACGAGAAGCCGCAGTACGACGACACCTCGGAGACACAGAGCGAGTCCCACGACGTCGTGCAGCAATAGGCGTCGTTGTTGCACACCTGCGTGGCGCACGCGCTGCACCCGGAGACGAGCGCCGCGCCCGTGGCACACTCGTTGTGCGAGCAGCTGCTGGGACACGCGCCGCAGTCCTGCGGACACGTCATGCAGCTCTCCGTCGCATCACACGAGAGGTCCCCGCACACGGCAGCACACGCGCCGCAGTCCTGTGGACACGTCATGCAGCTCTCGGTCGCGTCACAGGCGAAGTCGCCGCACATCACAGGACAAACGCCGCAGTCTTGAGGGCACGTCGCGCACGTCTCGGCGCCGTTGCAGAGCATGTCTCCACACGCGATTGGACAAGCGCCGCAGTCCTGCGGACACGACATGCACGTCTCTCCCCCGCTGCAGACGTTGTCGCCGCAGCCCACGGGACATGGCCCGCAGTCTTGCGGACACGACGTGCACGTCTCTCCCATGTTGCACACGTTGTCACCGCAGCCCACGGGGCATGGCCCGCAGTCGAGCGAGCAGCTCATGCACGTCTCTCCGATATCGCACAAGAGGTTCCCGCAGAGCGCGCCGCCGCTCGATGACGACGTAGAAGAAGAGGACGAGGTCGACGACGTAGAAGAGGTCGACGACGTAGAAGAGGTCGACGACGTAGAGGAGGTCGACGACGTAGAGGACGTGGAGGACGACGACGTTGACGTGGAAGAGGATGACGGTGATCCCGTGTCGCCCCCCGCAGCGCCGTTCCCGCCGTTCGCCGAATCGATGATCGATCCCTGCGCGCACGCGAACATCGAGATGGGCAGCGCGATCAACGCAGAAGAGAAGAGCAGCTTGGTGGAGCGGAACGACACGGCGCACCTCGTTGAGGAGAAGGTCCTCCATCTTATCCCCGCCGCGCAGCGCGAGGGGCGACGATCCGCGCCGTCGAGCGCGCTTTGCGCCGTAGGCGTAGCGTGCTACCCGCTCGCCTCGCGAGAGGACAAGGAGCCACAGCCGATGCCCAACGACGCTAAGACGACACCCACGGGCGTGAAGGCGCCGCACGGCGCGAGGACCATGGAGATCTCGTGGGCGGACGGGCACGTGAGCGCGCTCCCTCACGAGATCCTCCGGGGCTATTGCCCGTGCGCGCAGTGCCAAGGTCACGGCGGGACCATCTCGTTCGTGCCGGGCGGCGACCTCGATCTCCGCGACATCGAGCAAGTCGGCAACTATGCCCTCAAGCTCACATGGGGAGATCGCCACGACGCAGGGCTCTACACGTTCCGATATCTGCGCGCGCTCTGCCAATGTGACGTCTGCAAGGCGAGCTTCAACCCGCCCGAGCGCGCGCCTTGACCGCTCCGCGAGCGGACCGTCCGCCCCCACACCCCCGTCGATTCACACCCCATGAGTGATCAAAGCTCCATCAAAATCGTAGAGGCGTCGTTCGTCGCAGGCGCGACGACGCTCGCCGCGCTCCCGCCGCCGGCCCACGTCGAGATCGCCTTCGCGGGGCGATCCAACGTCGGCAAATCGAGCCTCATCAACGCGCTGCTCGATCGGCGCGGGCTCGTGCGCGTGAGCTCGACTCCGGGGTCGACTCGCCAGATCAACGTCTACCGCGCGCGCGCGGCGGACGGCGCGGTGATCCAGCTCATCGACCTGCCCGGTTATGGCTACACCAAACGATCGAAGTCCGAGCAGGGCGCGTGGCGCGCGCTCATCGAAGGTTACTTGTCCTCGCGCGTGACGCTCGCCGCGGTGGTGGTGATCGTCGACGCGCGACGCGGCGTAGAAGAGGAGGAGCGCGATCTCATCGCCTTCCTCGACGAGCACGCCAATGCCGCACGCTCTCGGTCCCCGGTCACCACGGTGCTCGTCGCGACCAAGCTCGACAAGCTGCCTAAGAGCGAGCAGAAGCCGTCCGTTGCCCGCGTCGCAAAGAGCGTTGCGCGCGCAGACAAGGGCCCGTCGCGTCGCCCATTACGCACCATCGGCTTCTCGTCCGAGACGGGGGCCGGCAAAGCGGAGCTCTGGGCCGCGCTCCGCGCCACGTTTCAAGCGCCTTCCGCGAGCGCCGACAAGCCCTCGGAGTGAGGCCGCGCGCGCGGGTCGAGCAAATTGACTCGAGTCCGTGACTCCGCTCGATCCGAAAACGATTGACGCTCGTAGACAAGATCAACTTTGCTGGGCTCCTGTCTACCCATGGCCTCCGAACCTTCGACCAGAGCCGAACGCGACGTTGAGGACGCGCGCGCCATGCGGCTCGTCTTGGATGGTGACGAGGCTGGTTTGCGGATCCTCTACGATCGCTATGCGTCGTTCGCGATGGGGATGGCGCTCAAGATCGTGCGCGATCCCGGGGAGGCCGAGGACGTCGTCCACGACGCGTTCATCGCGCTGGTCGAGCGCGCCGATCAATACCGGCCCGAGCGCGGGACCGTCGCGGCGTGGCTCGTGACGACCGTGCGCAACCTCGCGCTCGACAGGACGCGGCGCAGGACGCGGCGCGCGCAGATCGTAGAAGAGGAGCTGCGCCACGAGCCGGCCGAGCCCATCCTCGACCCCGAGGTGATCAACTGGATCGCGCGCGAGCGTCACGAGGTGCGCGCCGCGCTCGCCAAGCTCTCCCAAGCGCAGCGCGAGACGCTCGAGATCGCCTTCTTCGAGGGGCTCAGCTACCCCGAGATCGCCGAGCGCGAGGGCGTCCCCCTCGGGACCGTCAAGTCCCGCGCCGCGCGCGCCCTCGCGGCGCTCCGCGCGGCGCTCGACGGGACTGCACCTCCGGCTAGTGGCTCGGTCGACACGGGTTTCTGAGGCGTTTTTTGCGGCCCGGGGGACCTTTGAGGCCCCCCATCGAGACGCCTCGTAAATTGTGCGCGAACGCATGCGATGGCGGTGCTTGACCCTGCGACCGCGGCTCCGCTAACGTTCGCCCGCCTCGGCGCCCCTCGACGTTCGTTCGGAGGGCGCGAAGCCCGACAAAACAAGGGATCTGCGCCCACATGTCCGAGCTTACCGGCCAAGTCACCCACGTCGAGTGGTCGCTCACGCCGCTCTGGTTGATCCCGCTGTTCCCCTTCTTGGGGGCGGCGACGAACGCGATCTTCGGGCGCGCGCTCCAAGCGAGCCCGCTCGGCAAAGACCTCAGCAAGCGCTGGCACATCGGATCGTTCGGGGTCACGGCCGTGGCCGTGGGCGCGATGCTGCTCGCGTTCGCGGTCGGCGCGGCCAACGTCGCGCGCTTGATCGCGCTCGATCCCGGCCACCGCTACCTCTACTCGCACGCGTGGCAGATGGTCCGCATCGGCTCCGCCGACGTGAGCTTCTCGTTCGCGATGGATCCGCTCTCCGCCATGATGACGATGATCATCACGGGCGTCGGGTCGCTCATCCACATCTACGCCGCGTCGTACATGGAGAAAGAGCCCGCGTTCTGGCGCTTCTTCACGTACCTGAACCTGTTCGTCTTCGCGATGTTGCTCCTCGTCCTCGGGGACAACTTCATCGTGATGTTCTTCGGGTGGGAGGGCGTCGGGCTCTGCAGCTACCTGCTGATCGGCTTCTGGTACAAGGACTACAAAAAGGCCAGCGCCGGCATGAAGGCCTTCGTCGTCAACCGCGTCGGCGACTGGGGCTTCATCTGCGGCTTGGGCCTCCTCTTCTGGGGGCTCGGCGGCGCGTGGATCGACGGCGGCCGCTATCAGCCCGACAACCTCCCGCGCTTCGTCGCGGTCGAGGTCAAGGGGCACGGCGATCACGGCGATGATCACGGCGGCGGCGACAAGGGCCACGACAAGAAGGAGCACGGTGCGCTCGGCATCTTCGAGGGCACCGCGTGGGCGCAGGGGCACGACAACGAGCACGGCGCCGCGCACGATCACGGCGCCCCGCCCCACGATCACGGCCACGCCGACAAGCCCGCGTCCCCCTCGCGCCCCGAGACGCGACAAGGTCACGAGGACCGCGCGAAGAAGGCGCAGCACAAGCCCGGCGACAAGGGCTCGCTCACCTTCACGAGCCACGCGGGCGCCAAGGTCTACATCGACGTGTCGGTGAACGACGCGCAGCTCCTCATGGGCCTGAACCCGCCCGCGCCCTTCGCGATCTCGCCGTTCCTTCGCAAAGAGGTGAGCGCGGGCCCGCACACCATCTTCATCGTGCCGGGCGACGGCGCCGTCGTCGCGGGCGACGAGGACGAGACCGGGCCCGCCGCGCTCCAGCGCGCAGGGGTCGCGATGCTCCGCCACGTGATGGTCAGCTCCACGAGCGAGACGCTCATCACGCCCATCGGCCCGACGGTCACCTTCCGCGAGCTCCACGATCAGCTTCAAATCAAGGACGCTTCGGGGCACGCCTTCATCAAGGAGGCGCTCCAGCGCAAGACCACGTGGGGAGGCGTCGCGCTCATCACGCTCTCGTGCCTGCTCTTCTTCGTGGGCGCGACGGGCAAGAGCGCGCAGCTCCCGCTCTACGTCTGGCTGCCCGACGCGATGGCGGGTCCCACGCCCGTCTCCGCGCTCATCCACGCGGCCACCATGGTGACCGCGGGCGTCTACATGATCGCGCGCTTGAGCTTCCTCTTCTCGCTCAGCCCCACCGCGAGCGCGGTCGTCGCGGTCACCGGCGCGTGCACCGCGCTCTTCGCCGCGACGATCGGCTTCTTCCAGTACGACATCAAGAAGGTCCTCGCGTACTCCACGGTGAGCCAGCTCGGCTTCATGTTCATCGGCGTCGGCGTGGGCGCGTATTGGGCCGGCGTCTTCCACCTGATGACGCACGCGTTCTTCAAGGCCTGCCTCTTCCTCGGGTCGGGCTCGGTCATCCACGGTATGCACGCGGTCGAGCACGACGAGGTCGCGGTCCAAGACATGCGCAACATGGGCGGCCTCCGCCGCGTGATGCCCGTCACCGCGCTGACGTACCGCCTCGCGTGCTTCGCCATCACGGCCGCGCCGATCCCGTTCTTCGCCGGCTTCTGGTCCAAGGACGAGATCCTTTGGAAGGCGTTCAACACGGGCAACACCGGCCCGGTCCCCGGCGCGCTCATCTACCTCATCGGCCTCACCGCGGCGCTCGGCACCTCGTTCTACATGTGGCGCAGCTACTACCTCACGTTCGAGGGGCCGCACGCCAAGCGCGAGATCGCCAAGAAGGTGAAGGAGTCGCCCGGCGCGATCATCTACGTGCTCGCGATCCTCGCGTTCCTCTCCACCGTCGCGGGCTTCGTGTTCGGCTTCTCCAAGCACTTCGTGGGCGGCCACGGCGAGCCCATCCTCGAGATGTGGTTGCACCCGGTGCTCGGTCACGCGCAGGAGCAGACCAAGTTCGCGGACCCGGGCCTCACGTTCGAGCTCGCGCTCATGGCCGTGTCGGTCACCGGCGCGATCGGCGCGTGGTACATCGCGAAGAGCCGCTACGGCGCGGATCGATCGCCGGACTGGGCCAAACAAGAGGCCAAGATCCCGCTCTTCAACACGCTCCTCAACAAGTACTGGGTCGACGAGATCTACGCGGCGACGGTGGTGCGCGTCTTCATGCAGTCGCGGCTCCTCTTCGCCGAGATGGATCGCTGGATCGTCGACGGCGCCGTGAACGGCGTCTCGGTCGTGGCGCGCGGAGCGTCGTGGATCGGCGGCGCGATCGATCGCTACTTGGTCGACGGCGCCGTGAACTTCGTGGCCGAGGGCACGCTCACCGTCGGCGCCAAGCTCCGAACGCTCCAGACGGGCCGCGTGCAGAACTACGTCTACGGGCTCCTGGGCGGCGTCGCGTTCTTCGCGCTCGTCCAATATCTCCTCAAATAAGGCTTCGTTCCCTCCGAACCTCATCGTGGAAGACCAGATGTCCAACGTGCAGAGAACCAACACGAAGCGCGCCGAGAAGGCGAAGCCCCTCTTTTATTTCCTCGCCTCGTTGGTGCTGGCCATCGGGCTCGTGCTCGGCGTTCGAGGGAGCGCCCGCGCGGAGGGCCCCGCGGCCAAGAAGACAGAGCCGGCCGCGCAACAAGCGCAGGGCGCGGGCCACGGGCGCATCGAGCTGCACGGCAAATCCCGCGCGGACGAGGCGATCGAGCTCGGCGGCGGCGAAGACGAGATGGCGGGCAAGTTCACCATCGAGAACGTCGGCGACGGCCCGCTCCACGTGACGCGCGTGGCGGTCCACACGAGCAAGGACGATCCGCGCGTGCCGCCCGGCGTCTCCGCGGTGCTCGACGGCGGCAAGCACGACGTCACGATCGAGCCCGGCGGCAAGCACGAGGTGACGGTCAAGTGGTCGGCCAAGGGCGCGCGCGCGCGGCAGCTCTACGGCCACGTGCTCGTCGAGTCCGATGCGATCGTCGCCGGCACCAACGAGCCCGGCCGGCCCGCGGCGATCGGCGTCCACGCCGAGCGCGGATACGGCCTCGGCTTCATCGGCGAGCACATCCTCTCGATCCTCACGTTCCTCCCGCTGCTCGGCGTGGTGGCGATCTTCATCGCGCACCTCCTCGACTACAAAGACGACAAGAAGCTCCGCCTCATGACGGTGATCTTGATGGCCGTGAACCTCGTCCTCGCGACGTGGCTCTACGCCAAGTTCGACAACGGCATGAGCCGCGTCGACGGCAACGACGGCTACCAGTTCATCGAGCACGGCGTGTGGATCCGCTCGCTGAACGTCGAGTATTTCGTCGGCGTCGACGGCGTGAGCATCTCGATGGTGTTCCTCACCGCGCTCGTCTCGTTCGTCGGCGCGCTCGCGAGCTTCAGCGTCACCGAGCAGCTCAAGGGCTACTTCGCGATGTACTGCCTGCTCGTCACGGGCATGTACGGCGTGTTCATCTCGCTCGACCTCTTCCTCTTCTACGTGTTCTGGGAGGTCATGCTCCTGCCGATGTACTTCCTCATCGGTATTTGGGGCGGCCCGCGGCGCCAATACGCGGCGATCAAGTTCTTCATCTACACGCTCGCGGGCAGCGTGTTCATGCTCCTCGGGTTCATCTGGTTCTACTTGAACTGCGACCCCGCGTACCTCGTCGACGGCATGAGCGTGACGCGCACGTTCTCGATCCCCGAGCTGACGCGCGTGGCGTGGGCGTACAAGAACCTCACCATCCTCGGCATCAACGCGGTGAAGGTCGTGTGGGTCTGGCTCTTCGTCGGCTTCGCGATCAAGGTGCCGATGTTCCCGTTCCACACGTGGCTCCCCGACGCGCACGTCGAGGCGCCGACCGCGATCAGCGTCATCCTCGCCGGCGTGCTCCTCAAGATGGGCACCTACGGCATGATGCGCCTCAACTTCGGTCTGTTGCCCGAGGCGTCGCAGTGGGCCGCGCAGGCGATGGCCGTCTTCGGCGTGATCAACATCCTCTACGGCGCGTTCTGCGCGATGGCGCAGAAGGACCTCAAGAAGCTCGTCGCGTACTCGTCGGTCAGCCACATGGGCTTCACGCTGCTCGGCCTCGCGGCGCTCACGCCGCAGGGCATCCAGGCGTGCATCGTCCAGATGTTCAACCACGGCCTCATCACGAGCATGCTCTTCTCGCTCGTCGGCGTGGTCTACGACCGCGTCCACACGCGTGACCTCGACAAGTTCGGCGGCCTCGCGTCGGAGATGCCGCTCTACACGGCGTTCGTAGGCTTCGCGTTCATGGCGTCGCTCGGCCTGCCCGGCCTCTCCGGGTTCTGGGGCGAGGCGATGACGTTCATCGGCGCGTTCCCGCGCTACCGCGCGCTCACGATGCTCGCGGCGACCGGCGTCATCGTGACGGCCGCGTACCACCTCTGGGCGCTCCAGCGCATGTTCCTCGGCAAGTTCCGCGAGGAGTGGCGCAAGAGCAAATACCTCGAGCCCTTCGGCGGCAAATTCCCCGAGATCAACGGCCGCGAGCTGCTCACGCTCGCGCCGCTCGCGGTGCTCGTGCTGATGCTCGGCTTCTGGCCGCGCCCGCTGCTCAACCTCATCGACAAGGGCTCGCTCGAGATCCACCGCCTCGTCGACAAGCCCGGCCCCGCGCAGATCGCCCTTCAAAAGAAGGCCGGCGAGAAGAGCGTGGCCGCAGTGGCTCCGTCGCACACCCCGGAGAACTGAGACGTGCCTCTCGACAACATCAAGAGCCTCTCGTACTTCGGGCCGGAGCTCGCGCTCATCGCGGCGATCCTGCTCCTCATCGTGTGGGATCTCGTCTCCACCAACCGCGAGACGAAGCTCCGGGGGCTCGTCGCCATCAGCCTCGCCGCGCTCGCGTACCAAGCGGGCGCGAGCATGATGATGCTCTCGCGCGGCATCGAGGCGAAGAACCTCTTTTACGGGCTCCTCGCGTTCGATCGCTTCTCGAACATGTTCCGCATCTTGTTCGCGATCGTGACCGCGTCGATCATCGTGTTCTCGATCCCGCCCATCCCCGCGGGCCACGCGACGCCCGACAAAGGCGTGCGCGAAGATCGTCGCGACACGGGCGAGTTCTTCACGCTGCTCATGGTGCTCACGCTCGGCATGAACCTCATGGCCGAGAGCCGGCACCTCCTCATGATTTACATCTCGCTCGAGCTCGTCAGCGTCATCAGCTTCGTGATGGCGGGCTTCAAGATCAACGACGGCAAATCGAGCGAGGCCGCGCTCAAGTACGTCATCTTCGGCGGCGTCGCGTCGGGGATCATGCTCTACGGGATGAGCTGGATCTACGGCGTTTCGCAGTCGCTCTACCTGAGCGAGCAGGCCGCGCGCATCGCGCAGATGACGGCCGCGCAGGGCAAGGTCCCCGAGGTCGTGATCGTCGGCACGGTCTGCATGCTCGCGGGCTTCGGCTACAAGATCAGCGCCGCGCCCTTCCACATGTGGACGCCGGACGTCTACGAAGGCGCGCCCACGCCGGTCACCGCGTTCCTCTCGGTCGGCCCCAAGGCCGCTGGGTTCGCGGTGCTCGTGCGTTTCTTCGCGGACGCGCTCGGCGCGGGCCGCACCACGGTGGAGACGCCTTGGCCGGTGATCGCGGGCTGCCTCGCGATGGCCACGATGACCGTCGGCAACCTGTCGGCGCTCGGCCAAGACAACGTGAAGCGCATGCTCGCGTACTCGAGCGTCGCGCACGCGGGCTACATGCTCCTCGGCTTCTCGGTGTTCAGCGACGCCGGCGTCGCCTCCATCGTGTTCTACGTCGTGGCGTATTGCTTCATGAACCTCGGCGCCTTCCTCGTGGTGATGGCGGTCGCGGAGCAGAGCAAGGGTGACGAGACCATCACCGCGTTTCGCGGGCTCGGGCGGAGGGCGCCCATCATCGCGCTCGTGATGGCGATCTTCCTCTTCTCGCTCACGGGTCTCCCGCCCATGGCCGGCTTCATCGGCAAGTTCTATTTGTTCGCGGCGCTGCTCAAGGCGGGCGGCGTGTGGAACTGGACCGTGGCTGTCGTGGGGATGCTCAACAGCGTGGTGTCGCTCTTCTATTACGCGCGCGTGATCCGCGCGATGTACTTGGAGAAAGGCGAGCGCATGGAGCCCACCAACGTTCGTGGCATCTTCGGCGCGACGAGCGTCGCGCTCGCGGTGCCCACGCTCGTGCTCGGCATCTATTGGGCTCCTGTCTACGACTTCGTATCGCGCTCTCTCTCGATGGTGCGTTGATTCCTAGCGTGCGCTGATTGACGTCAACGCGCTGACGCCCGCCTGCCTCCGCCCTTACAACATCTCACGCAAGCCCATGATTGGCCGCGCCCTCTGCGCTGGTCCGCGCGTTGCTGCGCGGACCGGACATGCAAGCTCGCCACGCCTCTTCGCTGATCGCTCTTTGGATCGCCGCCATCGCATGTGGGTCGGTCGAAGGCACGGGCTCGTCCAGCTCATCGAGCGGGAGCGGGGGGAGCGGCGGTGGATCGTGCAGCGCGACGCCGCCGCCTCCGCCGCCGGCGCCGTCCAACGAGATGTGCGCGCGCGCGACGCCGGGTCACGCGGGCCAGGGCTCGCTCTTCGTCGATCTCTCGGCCGCGCACGCGGCGCTGCGGTTCTTCTCGCCGATCGACACAGAGTCCACCGCCGATGAATCACTCGTGACGTCGCTCGCCACGGGGCTCCCGAACATGGGTAAGTACGCGGTGGGGCTCGATGGGATCGCGTGTGTGCAGTGGGCGACACAAGACGGGACGTTGCCCATTACGAGCGTTCAAATGGTGGGTGACGTCGCGATCGTCGTGCCGGGTTTGGGCAACGTCGTCATCCCGGAGGGCGCCAACGCGGCGATCCTCGATCTGCGCGGGGTGCCCAACGCAAAGGAGGCTCCCGAGATGATCCGCGCCGCGATCGCCCCGCTCATCACGACGCCGTTCACGATGCTCGCGCACCGCGTGCGACGCCATCAGGGCCTGCACGATGCGGTGTTTTCGTCGATGAACATCTACAAAAACAAGATCGTCAACCTCCCTCCTGTCACCATCGATCCCACGGGCCAACGTGATCTCCCGCTCGCGGTGATGACGAGCGATCATCTGTCGCCGTGGGCCGCGGAGGCCGCGATCGCGCTCCGCACCTCCAATCGTGCTTGGCTCGTCGGCGAGTCGATCCTCACCGCGGTCGCGGAGACACGCTTCTTCCCGGTCCTCGATGAGGGCGTCACCGTGCGCGTGATGGAGCTCGTGGGGCCGGGAGGGGTTATCGGCGATGAGATCCCCGCGGATCGCCGCTTTGCGACGACAGAAGAGCTCGCTTGTTTTGCGAGCGAGCTCATCGCGCTTGGTCCGCCGCCCGCGTACGTGCCGACGCCGTCGACGCGTCCGGTGCTCGTCGTGCACAAAGACTTCAACGACATCCAGCCTGCGTTGGGCGGCGTCGATGAGGCCATGGCGGCGGTCCTCGTCGCGCACGGCGCGGCGCGCACGTTCTTCCCTTATTTCGAGACGGTGGGAGACACCATCGACGATCGGCTCATCGAGGTGCTCACCGATCCACAAGCGCCTACGTTGCCCGAGAGCCTCCAGCGCTTCGGCGAGTCGCTGCACGACGGCCACAACTTCGTGATCAACGAGTCTACGGCGCAGCCCGCGGGGTTTTTGCCGGTGATCTTCGAAGACATCGCGGGTGAGCCCGTGGTGCGGAGATCCCTCGCGGCCGGCGTGAGCCCAGGCGACACGATCATCGCGATCGACGGCAAGACATCTCAACAATGGTTCGCCGAGGAGCTCGCGCGCACGTCGGCGGCGACGCCCGGCTATCAGTTCAACATCGCCGCGCGCAGGCTCAAGGTGTTGAGCGGCCCTGTGGATCTCACGCTCCGCGATCCCGACGGCGTCGAGACGACCATCACCTTTCAACCGCAGCCGCTCCAGGACTTTCAGGCGATCGGCTTCGCGCCCGTGGTTCGTCCCGCGGGGACGCTCGCCGACCTGGGCGCGCCGTCGCTCTATTACATCAACATGACGGACGAGGTCTTGGCGAGCGTCGCCGACTTCAAGACGGCGCTCACCCAAGCGTCGTCGTCGACCGGGCTCGTCATCGACATGCGCGGTTATCCGGGCATCGATCACTACGAGGTGGCGCAGCGCCTCATCCAAGCGCCGTTCTCGTCTCCCATCTTCCGCGTCCCGGTGCTCTCGGGGCTCGAAGCCCGCACCATCGACGAGAGCTCGTACATGCTCGGGCCGCTCGTGAGCCCTTCGTTCAGCGGGCCCATCGCGCTCATCGTCGGGCACGCCACCGTGTCTGCGGCTGAGAACTTCTCCATCATGCTCGTCGACGCGGGGCGCGTAAAAGTGTTTGGCAGGCAGAGCGCCGCCACCAACGGCAACATCACCGGCGTCGAGGTTCCGGGGGCGTTCGGCTTCTCGTTCACGGGGATGGAGGTGCGCCACGCCGACGCGCAAAAGAGCGTGTTTCACGGCATTGGCATCGTCCCCGAGGTGGAGAGTCAGCTCACGGCGGCGGCGTTCCGCGACGGGATCGATCCCGAGCTGGAGGACGCCGTGGCGTGGCTCTTGACGAATTGACCCTCGTAGCGCCCTCTCCCGCGCGGGAGAGGGCAGAGAGGGAGAGATCAGTTGCCTTCGAGGAGCGGTACGCTGCCGACCTTGACGTCGTCGTTCAAGCAGTCTTGCTCGTGATGATCGCCGTCGACGACGCCGTAATAGAGCGTGACCGTGCCTTTGCCCGCCGTAGGCGCCTTCCACTTGAAGGTCCACGACGTGACGCCGGCGGCAGGCCCCTGCGTGCTCATGACCGCACGGCAGTCGCCGAACATAAACGTCGTCGGGCCCATGGGCTCGGGCACAGGGGCGTTGGCCGGGCAGGTGAAGCCGGCGGCGAAGGCGGGATTGCCGTTGTTGGCCGCGTCGGAGGCCATCGCGCCGATGGGGTTTCCGCCCGCGTCTTCGAACGTGGCCGTCATGCCGTTGCCGTTGTCCGCCGGGTTCGCGCCGAGGCCGAGGTGCTCGCCGGTCATCGCGATGGTGATCGTGTAGGTCGCTCCGGGCTGATAAGCCTTCTGGTTGTTGACGACCTGCCACGCGGGGCTCGGCGTGATCGTCGCGCCGATCATGCCCTGCGGGTTACTGCCTTTGATGTGGCAGTGCGCGCAGTTCATGAAGTAATCCTTCGCGCCGCCCGTGTAATAGATTCGGTATTTGTTGTTCTGCTGCTGTCCGTTGTGCGGAGCGGCGGCGCCCGCCTGCGCCGAGTTGGCGGTGTTGTCCCAGTAACGGAGCTTGGGGAACGCGAGCGCCGCGGCCGACGAGAGCACGATCGCGAGGCCCAGACCATACACACCCAGTCGATTCGTTTGGATCATGGCTGTCCTCTTCTCAGTTGGGGCTCGGGTCGCAGCTCGCGAGCGTCATGCCGTTGAGCCAGTTTTTGAGGAGCACGTGATCTGCGTCGTTGGCCGAGAAGAGGTGGACGCTCGCGTGCGTCGCGCCGCCGACGATGGGCTGATGGATGAGCTCGGTTTGATCCGGGTTGGCGATGGGCGCGCCCTGCGGATCGAGCTTGAGCCCGCGCGCGGCGTCGAAGTTGCGGCGGAACTCGTTGGGGGTGTGCGGGCCGAGGCAATAACACGGCGTCGCGCCGATGCAGGTCGATCCCTGCGGAGCGGGGAAGTTGCAGTTGGCGGGGAGAATCATCGTGTCATCGCTCTTGCGCAGGCGGCCGCGCGAGTAGACGCGGAGCGGGTGACCCGTCTCGGTGCCATGGCAACCGAGCTGAGAGCACTTTGCGTCGAGGATGGGCTCGACATTGCACTTGAAATAGTTGAAGTCGAGCGCGGGCAACGTCGCCGACGTGACCGGCTTGTTGTTGGTCGTGCCGCAGTTGTTGAGATCGTTGCAAGTACGGCTGCCGTTGTCGTCTTGCCCGTTGGTCTGCCACGGACCGCAGCTCCAATTCTCGATGCAACCGCCGCCGGCGCCGCTGCTGCTGGTGCTCGTGCTGCCGGTGCCGCTGCTGCTCGAAGCGCCGCCCATACCGCTGCTGGTGCTGGTGCTGGTGCTCGATCCTCCACCGCTGCTGCTCGTTCCGCTGGTCGAGCCCCCGGTGCCCGTCTCGCCGCCGCACATAGCGACCGACAAGCTCGCGAGCATCAGCCCGAGACCCCCAAGGAGTGAAATCCTGTTTGGCATGCGCTGGCCTCCAAGTAGGAAGGAAGCGCTCTTACGATGCTGTCGAGCGAGCTCATTCGCGCAGTCGTTCAAAGCAAAGTCGAGCGCAGAGAGCGCAGTCTCGCAGCGAGCGAACGAAATCGTCAAGCCGCTTCGGGGCCGGCTTGCATGCGATAGGAAGGGCGTTTTGACAGGTTTCGCCGCTCGTTGATTTCAATGATCGTTTTCAAGTACGAGCTTCGGGTATGGGGGCGTAGGGCCGAGCCGGACCCGCAGCCCCCATTGATGCATCGTCAACGAACGGCGAGGGAGAGAGGGAGAGGCAATCAGCTGCAACCCATGCTGTTGCCGCAGTTGAGGCACTTGTAACAAGCGCCGTTGCGGACAGTGATGTGACCGCACGAGTCGCAGACGGGCGCGTCACCCATCATGTCTTCGAGCTGCGCGTCGAGCGCGCTCGCGGGCTTGTCGTTCGACGGCGGAGCCCACGACGTGAGCACCGGCATTCCCGCGGGCGCCGCGCTCGCCTCTTGCGCCTTGGACTCGGTCGGGTCCTGCGTGGGGGACGAGTCGCCCGGCGGCACGTGCGCCATGTCGTAGCGCTTCAGGTACTCGATGCCGAGCACGCGGAAGATGTAGTCGACGATCGAGGTCGCCATGCGGATGTTGTCGTGGCCCTCGACCATGCCCTGCGGCTCGAAGCGCGTGAACGTGTACTGCTCGACGAACGCTTCGAGCGGCACGCCGTATTGGAGGCCGATCGAGACCGCCATCGCGAAGCAGTTCATGATCGATCGGAACGCGGCGCCCTCTTTGTGCAGGTCGATGAAGATCTCGCCGAGCGAGCCGTCGTCGTATTCGCCCGTGCGGATGTAGACCTTGTGGCCGCCGACGCGCGCTTCTTGGGTGAAGCCGCTGCGCTTCTTGGCGAGGCGGATGCGCTGGTTCTCGACGCCCATGCGCTTCGCGTCGGTGGGCGATCGAGGCTTGTACGAGCTGTGATCGACGCTCGCGCTGACGATCGCGGAGGGAGCGGGCGCCTCGTCGGCCTTCGCTTTGTCGTCGGATTTACTGTCGCTCGTGCTGGAGAGCGGCTGCGACGCCTTGCAGCCGTCGCGGTAGAGCGCGATCGCCTTGAGGCCGAGGCGGTGGCCCTCCTCGTAGATCTTCTGCACGTCGTCGATGGTCGCCTCGTTCGGCAGGTTGACCGTCTTCGAGATGGCGCCCGAGAGGAAGGGCTGCACCGCGGCCATCATCTTGACGTGCGACATCGGCGCGAGGAAGCGCTTGCCCTTCTTTCCGCAGCGGTTCGCGCAGTCGAAGACGGCGTAGTGCTCCTCGCGGAGGTGCGGCGCGCCCTCGATCGTCATGCGGCCGATGATGGTCTCGTTCGCCTCTTCGATCTCGGCCGCGGTGAAGCCGAGGTGCTTGAGCAGCGAGAAGCCGAAGCGCCTGCGCGCGTCCTTGGAGACGCCGAGCCGATCGTACGCGTCCTCGCCGAGGATCCACGGCGCGAAGGCGAGATCGAGATCGAACACGCCCGGGATCGCGGCCTCGACCTTGGCGAGGTCCTCGTTCGTGAGGCCGCCAAAGCGTGACTGCTTGAGCGTGGCGCGGTTGATGTGCGGCGCGGCGAGCAGCGTGTTGGTGCCGGAGACGTACGCGACGATGTCGTCGACCTCGCGCGGCGCGTAGCCGAGCCTGCGGAGCGCCTCGGGCACCGACTGGTTGACGATCTTGAAGTAGCCGCCGCCCGCGAGCTTCTTGAACTTCACGAGCGAGAAATCGGGCTCGATGCCGGTCGTGTCGCAGTCCATCAAGAGGCCGATGGTCCCCGTCGGCGCGAGCACGGTCGCCTGTGCGTTGCGGTAGCCGTGCTCTTGGCCGAGCTTGACCGCGTCGTCCCAATCGGCGCACGCCGCGCGCCACAGATCCTCGGGGCAGTTGTCGCGGTGGATCTGATAGGCGGCCTCGCGGTGCATGCCCATCACGCGGAGCATGGGCTCGCGGTTCTTGGCGAAGCCCTGGAACGGGCCCTTGGCCGCGGCCATCTCGGCCGAGACGGCGTACGCGTGGCCGCACAGGATGGAGGTGAGCGCCGCCGCGACCGCGCGACCTTTGTCGGAGTCGTACGGGATGCCTTGCAGCATGAGCAGCGTGCCGAGGTTGGCGTAGCCCAAGCCGAGCGGCCTGTAGTCGTGCGAATTCTTGGCGATGTTGCGCGTGGGGTACGCCGAGAAGTCGACCAAGATCTCTTGCGCGACGAAGAACACGCGCACCGCGTGGCGGTAGCCGTCGACGTCGAACGAGCCGTCCTCGCGCAGGAACTTGGTGAGGTTCAGGCTCGCGAGGTTGCAGGCCGAGTCATCGAGGAACATGTACTCGGAGCACGGGTTCGAGGCGTTGATGCGGCCCGAATTCGGGCACGTGTGCCACTTGTTGATGGTCGTGTCGTATTGCACGCCCGGGTCGGCGCACGCCCACGCGGCCTCGGCGATGGTGCGCCAGAGATCCTTGGCGCTCATCGTGTCGACCACCTCGTTGTTGGTGCGGCCGATGGTCTGCCACTCGCCGCCGGTCTTGGCCGCGCGCATGAACGCGTCGCTCACGCGCACCGAGTTGTTCGAGTTCTGCCCGCTGACCGTGTGGTACGCCTCGCCGTTGAAGTCCGACGCGTAGCCCGCTTGGATGAGCGCCTGAGCCTTCTTCTCTTCGCGCACCTTCCACTGGATGAAGTCCGCGATCTCGGGGTGGTCCATGTCGAGGCAGACCATCTTCGCGGCGCGGCGCGTGGTGCCGCCGCTCTTGGTCGCGCCCGCCGCGCGATCGAACACCTCCAAGAAGCTCATGAGGCCCGAGCTCGTGCCGCCGCCCGAGAGCTTCTCTTGCTTGCCGCGGATGGTGCTGAAGTTGGTGCCGGTGCCCGAGCCGTACTTGAAGAGGCGCGCCTCGCTCTTCACGA
>CAYTJL010000085.1:25207-33899 GCA_964437785.1 uncultured Polyangiaceae bacterium | reverse complement strand
GTGATAGGTGCCAAAGAGGACGTCCACCCAAGGAGCCAAGTTGGCGAAGTTGTGCGCCGTCCTCTCCACCCTCGCGTGATGAAAATGGTGCAGCTCGGGCGCGCCGAGCAAGAAGCGCAACGGGCCCACTGGCAGACGAACGTTGGAGTGAATGAAGACTGCCCACATCCCGCGGAGCACCACGATGGTCCCCGCCGCCTCGAACGGGAGCCCGAGGACGAACGCGGGCAGGTTCAAACAAATCTGCGTCCCGATGCCGTCGAGCGGGTGCTCGCGGTGCGCGGCCAGCCAATCGAGCTCTTCGGCGCTGTGGTGGACCGCGTGAAAGCGCCACAAGATGTCGTAATGATGGCACGCGCGGTGGAACCAATAGACCATCACG
Organism: uncultured Polyangiaceae bacterium; assembly: GCA_964437785.1. Classification (GTDB taxonomy): domain Bacteria; phylum Myxococcota_A; class Polyangia; order Polyangiales; family Polyangiaceae; genus CAYTJL01. Next base: position 33,517 of record CAYTJL010000085.1, on the reverse strand, counting down.
TCGCCGAGCGCGATGGAGAGGAGCACCTGCATCCAAAGCGGTCTTTGGCTCGCCCACGCGCGGATCACGGCGAGCGAATGCGCGTCGACCCACGCCGAGACGGCGCCGAGCACGGCGCCGGCCGCGCCCGCAAAGACCAGATATTGCCCCAGGAAGAAGCCGAGATCAACGGCCCAGCCGGAGCGGATCACACGTTGTTTGGGCCGCGCCGGGAACACCCTTTCGAGCGGGCCAAACGCAAGAGCGAGCACGCAAAACCCCAAGGCCGTAGAGGTGAGCGTAGGGCTCGCGACGAGCTTGTCGAGGATGGCTCTCATCGCTACTTCTGCCGCTGTTGCTGCGCCGGAGGTTGGTTGGGAGCGGGCTTCTTCGCGTCGTCCTCGTCATCGGTCCATCGCCCGGCAGGCGCCTTGCTGCCCGGGAAGTAACGAGGCTTGGCCTGCGCGCCGGCCGACTGGCTCGCGGGCGGAGCGGCCGTCATGGGCCCGGGCGCCTGAGCGGCATTGGCCGAAGACGGCTGCTCGGGGCGGACGGCCGCGTCGTTCGACCGGCAACCCGTGGCGCTGCGGAACAAAAGGAGACCGAGGATGCCCACAGAGAGCGCGAGCGCGCCTGCGCGCGCGAGGGATGAAGAGAGCTTGGACGCCATCGTGACTGCCTCCTTGGGTGGATGATCGGAAAATCGCCGCCCGAGCGCGATCCCCGGGCGGATCCAACCATGGACGCCCCGCGCCGCGAAAGGTTCTCGGAGACTTGCCTCGGCGCGCAACGACACTAGAAGGCCGGGCGTGATCCCCGCCGCTCCGTTCCTCGTCCACGTCGTCTGCCTTCATCCCCTCTTCTTCGAATCCAAGGTGCTCCGCAAAGGGCAAGAGCCCGATCCGTTCGTGTACAAGCCGCTCAGGCCCGGCCCGCTCCTCCTGCCGGCTGCCAAGCAGGTCACGGGCGCCGGCCTCGTGCTCCTTTGCACCGACGGCGAGCACATCCATGCTGCCTCCGCGGCGTCGTGGTACCAGAGCCACATGAGCGGCGTCATGCGCGTGGAGCTCGAGCTCCTTCAAACCGATCTCCCGGTGGTCGCGCTCGATGCGCTCACGCCCCGTCCGCCGCTCACCCTCTCGGACGACGCGTGTGACGCGAGCAGCACCGATGTGTCGAGCACGTCGTGGCCCGCGCTCAAACCGCTCCTCCTCCACCACGAGGCGTGGCGAGAGGCGCTCCACCGCTTCGAGCCGGCGCTCATGATCGCGATGGTCGCGGCGGGGCACATCTCGCGCCTCGCGGCGATGATCGAGCAGGGCGCCGATCCCAATGCGTACGTGCCTCTCCCAGAGAGGCAGCCAATGCAGGCCGAAGATCGTGAGGCCCCTATCGATCGCGCCGCCCTCGGCGGGCAAATCGAGGTCGCGACATGGCTCTTGGAGCACGGCGCGAAGCCCACGAAGGAGGCGTTGAGGCACGCCATCATCCGCGGCGATCGCGCGATGGTCGCCCTGCTCCTCAATCATGGCATCTCCGCGCACACCTATGTGCCAGCCATCGGACATCGTTACATGAGCGGGCCGACGTTCGACAGTGTCCCTTACCGCAGCAGCACCCCCGCCCTGCAGCTCGCCGAGGAGCAAGGGCACGATGACCTGATCCTCGATTTGCAGGCCAGGCTCAGGGCCCATGTCCCGCTCGAAGGGGGATCGTATCGTAAACCGCCACGCCCCGCCTCGTGATCCGTGTTAAGAGGGATCATGCAAAGGCTCCTCCTCGCTTCCTCCATTCTCCCCTTCTTCGCGCTCATGGCCGCATGCGACGGCGGCGGCACCGGCGGCTCGGGCGGCGGCCAAGGCGGCCAAGGCGCGGGTGATCCCACGCGGATCACCACCGACAAAGGCCCCGTTCAAGGCTCCGTCGCCGGCGAGACGCGCGTCTTTTTGGGCATCCCGTACGCCGCCCCGCCCCTCGGCGATCTGCGCTGGAAGCCGCCCGCGGCGCACGCGGCGTGGACCGAGCCTGTCGACGCGACGTTCCGCCGCCCGAGCTGCCCTCAGCTCCAGACCTTGGGCAACGGCTTTGACGCGAGCTCCAACGAGGACTGTTTGACGCTCAACGTGTGGGCGCCCAAAGACCCCCCGCAAAAGCCCGTCCCCGTGATGGTGTGGGTCCACGGCGGCTCGTTCGTGTTCGGGAGCGGCGCGTCGGCCGACTACGATGGTCAAAAGCTCGCCGAGACAAGCGGCGCCATCGTCGTCACCATCAATTATCGCCTGGGGCCGCTCGGGTTCTTGGCGCACCCCGCGCTCCGCAACGAAGATCCCAATTACCCCTCTGCGGCCATGTACGGCTTCGAGGACCAGCGCATGGCGCTCACGTGGGTCAAGAACAACATCGCCGCGTTCGGCGGGGACGCGGGCAACGTCACGTTGTTCGGCGAGTCCGCGGGCGGGATCAGCACGTGCCTTCACCTCCTCTCGCCGAAGAGCCAAGGGCTCTTTCACCGGGTCATCATCGAGAGCGGCGCGTGCGCGCTCGGGCGCCCGAGCGGCACTGAGCAGGACGCCGAGGTCCAAGGAGCGGAGTTTGCCCAGGCGCTCGGGTGCGACTCGGGTGACGCGGCGCAGGACCTCGCGTGCCTGCGCGGCAAGCCCGTCGAGGAGGTGATCTTGGCCTTGCCCACCAGCGCGGTCGACATCGCAGGATCGGACGGCGCCAATTGGTTCCCTGTGGTCGACGGGCTCAACATCACCGATGAGCCCGACAAGCTCCTCGAGCAAGGCGCGATCAACAAGGTGCCTGTGCTGCTCGGGAGTAACCAAGACGAGGGCACCATCTTCTTCGCGTTCGGCGGGAAGATCATGGACGAAGCGGGGTATCTCGCGCTCGTCGAGAAGCTCGTCCCCGGCAAAGGCATGGAGATCGTCAACCACTATCCGAGCGCCACGTACGGCTCTCCCCAAAAGGCGGCGGAGGTCGCGTTCGGGGACGCGGCGTTCGTCTGCCCCGCGCGCCGCACCGCGCGAGCGCTGGTGACGGCGGGGGTGCCCACGTATCGTTATCGCTTCGCGCACGCGGGCAAAGCGCTCCTCGCCAACCTCGGGGCCTTCCACTCGGGCGAGATCCCGTTCGTGTTCGGGCACCCGACGCAGCTCATGCCCGAGAGCCCCAACGCGATGGAGGAGCCGCTCGCGCAGGCGATGATGGGGTATTGGACCCGGATGGCGGACAAGGGTGATCCCAACGGCGGCGGCGCGCCCAACTGGCCTCTCTATGAGCTCACCACCGAGCCCAACATCGTGCTCGATCTGACCATCTCGACCGAGACCCAGCTCAAGAAGGCGGACTGCGACTTCTGGGACAACCTCTGATCGACGCGCCGCCCGGGCGCCGCGCTCGCACGAGACTCGATACCCCTGCAGGGTCGATGTCGTATAAGCCGCCTTCGAAATAGCCAAAAAAGACGACCATAAGCAGCAAAGGGGAGGCCCGGATCCCTCCGCGAGCCGGTATCTTCGGATGGTCCTTCGGGCCATCAGCGCCGTTGGGCTAAGGAGCGGAGAGAGCGATGCACGACACGGCCGACAAGCAAGCTTCATCACGCGGAGAGCGAGCGGGGGCCCGCGCTGCCGGACAGGCGCCCTCACAACCCCACGATCTCCAACGAGGGCTCGGCAACGCGCGGACGCGCGACATCCTCTCTGGGCTTTGGGCGGAGGGCCCTCGCGAGCCGGCGCCCCGGGTTTATCGCTCGTGCGACGCGTGCGCGAAATCCGGCGCGCGCCCGTGCGCGACGTGCCGCTCCAAAGGGGGTGAGGCCGCCGCGGCGCGCGTCATCGAGGGAGTGCGACGAGGGGGCAGCCCGCTCCCTGCGGAGCTGCGATCCTTCTTCGAGCGCGGATTTGGGAGGAGCCTTCACGACGTGCGGCTCCATACGGGCGCTCACGCCGAAGGCCTCGCGGCGTCCATCGGCGCGCGCGCGTTCACGGTGGGGAACGACATCGGGTTTGCGCGCGGTCAGCTCGATCCTCACTCCCTCCCCGGCCGTGAGCTCCTCGCGCACGAGCTCACCCATGTAGCCCAACGCCAAACGGGGCTCGCGGCCAAGATGGAGGACGGCCCGTCGCTCAGCGAGCCCTCGGAGGCCGCCGAGATCGAGGCCGATCGCGTGGCGCCCATCGTCGCGCGCGGCGGGCGCGCGCCATCCATCGGGGCCTCCACGCCGCCTTCGCGCGTGAGCGCCAAGCGCTTCGATTCGATCTCCTCCGACGACATCGAGGTGCAAAGGCCGCAGGGCCTCCCGCTCGGGGAGGGCGCCTCGCTCGTGCTCGCCAACGACGCTCCCGCGTCGGTGATCGAGAGCATGGAAGAGGGGGAGAGCTACGAGCTCTTTTATCGAGGGGTCGAGGCCGCCGGCTCAGGCAGCCTCCAGATGGTGCTCGCGAGCACGCAGGCGCTCGGCGAATCGGGCTTCGCCCCCGCCGGCCCAAACGCGATTGGCCTCGTCGTGGAGCCGCGATTCGGCCCTTACCTCGGGCACACGGCGCTCTACGTGCGGAGGGGCGGGCTCATCACCATGGTAAGGGGCTTCAACCCCGACATGCAGACGTTGCGGGGCCTCATCAACGTGCTCACCCACCGCGAAGGGATGGAGAAAGGCACCTTCCCCGTGGCCTCTCGCATCACCAACGACGCCGGGATGTTCGGCGTGAGCAACGCGAGGACCGTCGAGTGGCCCTTCTCGTCGAAGGAGATCCTCAAGTTCGAGAGCGAGATGCCGAAGCTCGGGCTCCACTCCGGGCAACCTCCTTATTACAACGCGAGCCCCGCCAAAGCCGGTAACCCCTCGACCATTCAAAACTGCGGTCTTTGGGCGATTCGTAAGATCGAGCGCGCCTTCAACGTGGTCGTAGGCCGCCCCGGCGGAGGATCCATCCTCGACGCCGGCAAACACGGCACCGCGCCGAACACCGCACATCAGCCGTCCATCGTCTCGATGGTGGCCGAGGGCGACGTCGCTCCCCTCGATGGGCGCCCGGCGACCGTCGGAGGGATGAGCCGGACGATGCGTATCTTGAGGATCGGAGGCAAGGTGTTCTTCGTGGTGGGGCTCGTCAGCGGGGTCGCCGAGATCGCGCGCGCCAAACCGGGTCAAGGCAAGCGCACCGCGGTCGGCGTGGGAGGAGGCTTTGTGGGGGGCTTCATCGCGGGCGCGGCGGGCGGTCTCCTGTGCGGTCCGGGCGCGCCGGTGTGCTCGTTCCTGGCTGGGTTTGGGCTGGGGATCTTCGGCTCGATCGCGGGCAGGAGCATCGCGCTCGACGCATACGACGGCAAACAAGGCCCCTCCAAACGTTATTACCCCGGCGTGGGTGTTTGCCCTGCGTGCCACAACCGCGGCGGCGGCCCGTCCTCCGCTCTCCTCGATCTCCAGCGATTCGTACAGCCTGCGAGCGGGGGCCGCGCGGGCGCCAACGCTGATCTCATCGAGTGGTTGCGGGCTCAACACCAGTAGATGTGTTCTGATGGCGTAAGAGCCTTTTACGACTGGGTAGTCTGGAGCGAGGGCTTCAGGACGCTTTACCGCAGCCAAACCACGGTGACGCCGTCGCCGCCTTCGCGCGGCTCACCGGGCCTCGTCCGAGACACGTAATGGCTCGCGCGGAGCATGTCGCGCACGGCGTCGCGCAAGGCCCCTGTGCCGTGACCATGGATGAGGAACGCGACCTTCATGCCCGCGCCCATCGTCCTGTCGAGGAACTGCTCGGCGATGGCCGTCGCCTCGTGCGCGCGGAGGCCGCGCAGATCGACGGTGTTGTCGCTCGTTTGGAGCGGCACGTCCGGGTCCGCCGCCGCGTCGAACAGGATCTTGGAGGGTTTCGCCTTGTTCGTGTTGCGTTGTGGAGATGCGATGTCGCGCTGGGCAGACCGGAGCTCGGCGATGGTGGTCGAGAGCTTGAGCGGGCCCGCGGCCACACGCACGTTGTTGCCCGAAATCTCGACGATGTCGGCCTCGGCGCGCAGCTTGGGCACGTAGACGCGCATGCCGACGCGGAGCTCCGGGGCCGCCACGGCCCTGCGCTCCGCGCCCTCGTTCACCGCCGCGGGCTCGAGCTCGCCGCCGATCGAGGTCTTGTGCGCGACCTGATCGATGAGCCGCTCGGCCGCGCGCAGGTCCTCCATCGTCGGCTTCTGGCGGAGCTTGGCCTGCGCCGTGCGCAGCTCCTCACGCGCGCGCTTGACCGACGCGAGCAGCGCCTCGCTCTCGCGCGAGACGGCCGCGCGCTCCTTGGCCGCGAGCTTCTCGATCTCGAGATCGAGCTCGCGCTGCTTGTCGCGCGCGGCGGACGCCTCGCGCTCGGCGTCGCGACGGGCCAGCTCGAGCGCGGTGCGCTCGGCGTTGAGCTTGTGGACCACGTCTTCGAAGCTCGCGGCCTCGCGCGGCAAGAAGCGCTCCGCCCGCTCGATCACGGTGCTCGGGATGCCGTAGCGCCGCGCGACCGCGAGCGCGCTCGACGCGCCGGGCACGCCCATGGTGAGCACGAACGTGGGGCTCATCGCGCTGAGATCGAAGCCGACCGACGCGTTGACGAAGCGCGGATCGCCGAGCGCCAACGCCTTGAGCCCCTCGTAGTGCGTGGTGCACGCGACCGCGCCGCCGCGCGCGCACAGCGAGTCGAGCACGGCCGCCGCGAGCGCCTCGCCCTCGCGCGGATCGGTGCCGCCCGCGAGCTCGTCGAGCAGCACGAGCGCGCCGGGCCTCGTCTCGTCGAGGATCGCGGCGAGGTTCTTCACGTGCGCGCTGAACGTGGAGAGGTTCTTGTGAAGGCTCTGATCGTCGCCCACGTCGGTGAGGACCACGTCGAGCACGCTGGCGCGCGATCCCTCGGCGGCCGGCACCGGGAGGCCCGCGCGCACCATCAGCGCGGCGAGGCCGAGCGTCTTGAGCGCGACCGTCTTGCCGCCCGCGTTGGGCCCCGACACGATCATCGCGGAGCGCGCGCCGAGCGCCAGATCGCTCGGCACCACGCGGACGCCGTCGAGCGCGAGGAGCGGGTGCCGCGCGCCGCGCAGATCGAGCAAAATCTCCTTGGGATCGCCCAGGTCCGGGAAGCCGAGCGACAGCTCCTTGGTGAGCTTGGCCGTGGCCGCGCGCACGTCCGCGTGCGCGAGCGCGGAGGCGGCGCCCGCGATGCCCTCGACCGCGTAGGCGACCTTGGCCGAGAGCGCCGTGTAGACCGCGTGCTCCTCGCGCGCGACCTCGGCGTCGAGCATCTTTTGGCGGTTGCCGAGATCCACGAGCGCGCGCGGCTCGACGAACACCGTGGCGCCGCTCGAGCTGGTCGCGTGGACGATGCCGGGGAAGCGCTCGTGCGCGTCGGATCGGACGGGCAACACGTAGCGGCCGTCGCGCTCGGTCCAAAAGCGATCTTGAAGGATGTCGTCGTGCTTTTGGATCATGTCCTCGAGCTTGCGCACGAGGCGCTCGCGCGCGGCGCGGCGCTCGTTGCGGAGCGACCCGAGCTTCGGCGACGCGCGATCCGCGAGCGTTCCATCGGGATCGAAGGCCCGCGCGAGATCGCGCTCGGTCTCGTCGAGCGTGGGGTCGACGGCGCACGCGCGATCGAGCGCGGGGGCCACGTCGCGGCGGGCCTGCAAGAAGCGGCGAAGCGTGCGCGCGGCGCCGAGCACGGCGACCACGGCGCGGAGCTCCTCGTTGGCGAGCGTCCCCCCGATGCGCGCGCGATCGAGCGCTTGATCGATCTCGGGCACCTCAGCGGAGGGGAGCGGCTCGCCCTTGAAATCGAGCGCGACGGCCTCGCGCGCCTCGGCGAGCGCGACCTCGACCGCCGCGCGCGACGACGCGAACGGCAGCGCGCGCGCGCGGCGCTTGCCCGCGGGCGAGGCGCACCGATCGGCGAGCGCGTCGAGCACGCGATCCCATTCGAGATCGGCGCGCGTCTTTTCAGGACAAGGATCTCCGAGCACGTCGGGGAGCATGGTTGTTCCTCGAATCGAAAGAAGAGCCCCAAAGGCTCAAGAGCCGGCCGGTTTAGCACGGCGCGGCGATCGATCAAGCGAGGGGAAGGCGACAAACTCAGAGGTAGCGGACCCAGAGCGCAACGGCCTTTCGCTCGACCTCGGACAACCATTGATCGAAGCGCTCGGCCTGCGGCGCCGCGTTCTCATCTGGGTAAAGCGCGAGCGGCTCGATGTCGAGCGGCGCGATGTCTTCAAACGCCCTCTCGGCCTTGTCCGCGCGGTGGGCCACGAACGCGATGGCCGTCGCGACGCCGGGCGACGGGTTGCCGACGAAGTGAAGGACGA
>CAYTJL010000085.1:22341-25107 GCA_964437785.1 uncultured Polyangiaceae bacterium | reverse complement strand
AACGCGATGGCCGTCGCGACGCCGGGCGACGGGTTGCCGACGAAGTGAAGGACGACGACCACGTCGGTGACGCCGCCGTCGATGAGCTGCACCCGCACCCACTCCCACGGATTACGGAGGTCGGCCCAGTATCCGCTTTGCTTCGCTTGCTCGATGATCTGCGCCTTGAAGTAATGCGCGGTCTCTTCGCTGCTGTTTTGAACGGACGCCGACGCGCCCAAAAGCTCGCTGCGGACCATCGCGGCGACGTGCTCGAAGCGCTCCGAGGCCCGTTGCTTGAGGGCCAAAAACCGCCCGCGCATCCGTTCGCGAGCGTCTTTGGCCTCGTGCTCGCGACGGGCCAGCTTGCTCTTGGCCGCTCCGATGGCCGCGACGAGGGACTCCCGCGGCGTGACCGCCATCTCCGCTTCGGAGATGGCGCGGCGCACAACGCGTTCTTGGCGCTCGAAGAAGAACCGCACGAGCGCCCCGAGATCACCGCGCTCCGCGCGCCGAACCGCGGGCAGGTAGCTCGCGTCGCGGTCGCCTCGATCGATGAGGAGGGGAAAGAGCCCCGCGCGGATGAAATCGATGCTCGCGAGCGCGCGCGCGACGCGCCCATTACCATCTTCGAAGGGGTGAATCTGGTCAAAGGCATGATGAATCCACGCCGCGCGGACCTCGGGCAGCGCGCTCGGGAGCTGATGATAGATGTCAACGAGCCGATCCATCTCGGACGCGACCTGCTCGGGCGGGCAATATTCGTGCTTCGACCCGTCGGCCAGAGTCACGGAGTTAGGCCGCGTCTTGAAGGCGCCGCGGGTGAGCGGCATCTTCACCCGTTGCCCGAATTGATCGATGGCGTCGGCGGTCTCTTGATGAGAGCACAAGAGCGCGTGAAGCTCTTTGACCCAACTCACCGAGAGATCGCGGCTCCCCCCCACGACATCCATCACCATCTCGAGCGCTTCCCGGTGATCTTGAAGGATACGAATGATCTCGTCTGCAGGCCGGTTCGCCTCACCATGAGGGATGAGCGCGGCGATAAAGCCTTGGGCTACGAGCACCAGCGTGACGCCTTTGGACACGTCGAAGACGCCTTCGAGCACGCCCGTCTCGATGCTCCACCACCGCGCCATCTTCTCCCAAAATGGCCCCCACGCGCCGTGCTGGCCCAGGCGCTCCCGCTGGCCCTTCCAAAGCCGTTCGAGCGCGCGCATCTCGATGAGCTCGAGCTTATTCGGATCCCCAGGGGCTTGAATGGGGGTCCACGCGTACGCGCTGTCGTCCATGGGCTTGACTCTATCGAGAGAGCCGCTGCCCGACAACCGCCACGAAAACCGCCGGTTTACGAGAAATGTGATCGAGCAAGAAATCTTGCCAAATCTTTGTGCCCCCTCGCGCGTACAAGCCGGGAGCAACGCGCAGGATCGGGGCGCCGTGAGCGTAAGGGCCCGGGCCCATCCAGCGTTCCATTCAAAAAGCTCTCTTCTTACGAGGCATCATCATGCAACGACGGGGCTCGTTCGGCTCATCGCTCCGCGCCACCAAGGTGATTGGCGCGCTCCTCTTGGCGATCGCGACCGGCTGCGGCGCGGGGATCGACGGCCGCGGCGCAAACAACGTTGGAGCGCCGGACGGACAACAGGTCGCCGGCAAGAGCGATCTCGTCGTCGACGTGCCCGGCGTGCTGCTCGGCGACGGCATCAAGGTGGGCGCGCCGCTCGTGATCAACAACCTCGCGGTGTTCCCTGTCTATGCAACGGTCATGGAAGACCTCGGCGACTTCACCTCGCTCGAAGCCGCGTTGGAGAGGGGCGCCGCCGAGGTGCGCGAGCTCGGCGCGGGCAACGGGCAACAACGCGGGGACGGCGCCGAGGTCAACACCTTGGTCATCGAGAACAAAGGCGATATCGCCATCTTGGTCTTGGCCGGCACCGTGGTCAAAGGCGGCAAACAAGACAGGCAGATTGGCCAAGACTTCATCATCGGCGCCAAACAGACCACGCCCGTCGACGCCTTCTGCGTCGAGCACGGCCGCTGGACCGGCACGCGCGAGGGCCAAAAGACCGATGGCAAGTTCAAGGCCGCGCGCGTCCTCGCGAACGACGAGGTCCGCGCCGCGGGCCAATACAACAAGAATCAATCCGAGGTGTGGAGCAACGTCAGCAAGGTCAACAAAGCCATGAAGAAGGAGAGCGCCTCGGACACGCTCACCGCCTCGCTCGACGACAAAGACGTCAACGCCGAGCGCGAGGCGATGGTCAAGCGCATCGACGATCACTTTCGCAAGGTCGCCGCGGCGGGCAACGTGGTCGGCCTCGCCTATGCGGTGGACGGCAAGATCAAGGGCGCTCGGTGGTTCTTCCATCACAAGGTGTTTCAAATCCACAAAGAGACGCTCATGGCCACGGCGGCCGGACAAGCCATCACGTCGCTCTTCGCTGCCAAGGCCGAAGGCAAGAAGGCGCCGGACGGCAAGGCCGCGCCCGAGGACGTGGTCGCCATGCTCAAGGCCATGGATCAGAAGGTGGAGCGCAAGGAGCAGCGCGACACGCCGGCCGAGAACGTGAATCAATATCAGTTCTCGAACGACGGATACGCCTCGGAGATGCTGCTCAAGGTCGCCCCCGCCGCCACGGCCCCCAAGCCGGGCAGCCCGCCCTCCAAGGGCCCGCCCGCCAAGAAGACCGTCACCAAAGACTACATGGTCAAGTGACGCGGACAGGCCCGCTCGTCAGCACCCGACGATCGTGACGCGTTTGCCCGCGGTCTCCACGACGCGCG
>CAYTJL010000085.1:0-22241 GCA_964437785.1 uncultured Polyangiaceae bacterium | reverse complement strand
GCTCGTCAGCACCCGACGATCGTGACGCGTTTGCCCGCGGTCTCCACGACGCGCGTGGTGAGCCGCTCGGCCCAAGGCGACGTGGACCGGAGATCGAACATCACGAGGAAGCCCCGGTCGAGCCCCAGGTGATCGAGGTAACGCGTGATCTGCTCCAAGGCATCTTCTTCGGTCTCGGTGTCGCGCCGCAGCTTGACCTCGATCGCGTGCCGCGCGCCGCGCCATTCGATGATCAAATCGAGCGCGCCGCGCCCAAGGCCATATTCGCGCTCGATACGGCCGCCTCCGTTGATGATGCGCTGGAGAAAAGCCATCAGCATCAGGTGCGGGCCGCTCTCGCGGTAGCCGAACCCCTCGGCGGCGAGGTGGCCGTCTTTGCGCCAAAACGTCTGCCAAGCGGCCATCATCTTGATCATATCGAGAGAGCCGTCCGGCCCGACGTACCACGCTGTCTCTTGCTCGATCTGGACCTGTTGTTGGAAGGTCACCGCGCGGGGGATCACCTCACGATAGATGGGATTGGCGATCTGGAGCTGACCCTTGTCAAAGCGCACGATGCCAAGCCCCACTGCGTACATCAGGTCGTCGTGGATCGTATCGTTGTTGATCCTGAGACCGGTGAGCATCACGTCGAGAATTTTGCGCACGCGCGGATCGCGCAGCTTATGGATGAGCGAGTCGATGTGCGTGCGCCGCTCCAAGATGATGGTCTCTTTAGCGGCCTCCACGTGATCAGCCGTAATCGCGATGGAGCGATCGCGCACGTCGCGATCGACGATTTGATCCGCGAGCGCGTTGACGAGCCACGGATGGCCCTGCGACCTCTCATGGATGCTCGCGCTCGCCTCGGGCAAAAAACGCTGCCCCGTCTTCGCGGTGTGCTGCGCCAAGAGCTCGACGACCTCGTCGCTCGTAAAAGAACCGATGCTCGTGACCTCGGCCGTGATGTTGAAGGGTGACGCGGTCCCAAGCCACGCGATCGCCCGGCGCTCTTCTTGGCTCAACGTGTAATCGCGCACGGCGCGCTGGCCGATGAGCGCGATGCTGTACGGGAACGGCTCTTCCCTCCGCGCGATGTACCCCTCACGGATCTGCGTGAGGAACGAGACCATGGTCGCGCCAACCAAACAGTCCGCCTCGTCGAACAAGATCACGAGCGGTTTGGGCGAGCGCTTCGCCAGGTCTTGAAGATAAACCAGCACGGCGCTCGCGGGGTCCTCGAGGAAGCGCGCGCGGCCTTCAGGGACCCCCAAGCTCGGGAGCGTGCGCTTGATGGCCCGATCAAACGCGTTGAGCACGGTGACCATCGCGCGGCTCAGATCGGGCTCTTCGCGCGCCGTCTCCAAATCGATCCACACCGCGGAGCGCTCCGCGCCTTGGTTGTAATGGCGTACGAGCCATTGCGCCGACGTGGTTTTGCCCGTCTGCCGCCCGGCTTGCAGCGAGAAGTATTTGCCATCCTCGATGAGCTCCAAGACGCGGCCGAGCCTCCGCTCGGGCGGGAGCATGTAATGTTCGTCGGCGAAGCACGGTCCTGCGGTGTTGAAGCTCGGTCGCATCGCGGGGGCTCGACTATGCCATAAGCCGCGACGCGATTCTCCGAATAGGTGGCCCACCGCGCGCGCTCGTGTAAGAGCGCGCGTTGATGAAGATCGTGACCTCTCAAGGGATGCTCGGGCGCGCCCTCGCCGCCGCGTGCGCGGGGCTCTCGTTCGCCGCCGCGTGCGGAGCAGCGGCGCCCGACGCGCGATCCGAGCCGCAGCGCGAGGACGCCGCTCCTGTACCGATCGGCGTACATCAAGAGAACGCCGAGCAAGAGGCCAAACGCGGCGAGATCAAGCCCGCTCCCTCGTCGTCCGCCGACGCCGGCAAAGCCCCTCCGCCGCGCTGCCCCTACGGCGAGCTCACCGATCCTCACCGCGGCTTCGTGCGGTGCCTGCTCCCCGAAGAGCGCGACGCGCGGTGGCTCCCGCCCCCCTCGCAGGCGCCCGAAGAGAAGAAGCCCGAAGAGAAGAAAGACGACAAAAAAACCGAAGAAAAGCGGCCTTCCGGCCCTCCGCCCGCGGTCGAGATCGCGGCCGTCAAGTTCGAAGGCGGCGGCCAGGTGCCCAAGGCCGACAAGACGCTCGCCGGGCTCGCCGCCGAGATGGGCCGCTGCGTCGCCGATCACGGCGGGCTCGCGGGCGCGACCGGCAGCCTCAAGGTGCAGCTCCTCGTCCGCGCGCGCGGCAAGGCCGAGGGCGTCGAGATCACCTCGCCCAAAAACGTGAGCGCCGAGGCCGCCACGTGTGTTCAAAAACTCCTCAAAAACAAGGCGATGGGCGCGCCCACGGCAGATCCGGTGGGCGTCGTCACGACGGTGACCTTCAAGAAGCCTTGAGCGTCGTGGTTCCCCAAGCGCGGGTTTCGTGAAAAGGTCTCGTCATCATGGCTGCTCGACGAGAGCCTCCTCCGCGCCCCCCGCCGCCTCCGCCCGTGCCCGCGCCGCGCCGCCCGACGTTCACCGGCGACGACGAGAAGACCATCGCGCGCGCGCCCGAAATGGCGGTTGAGCCTTCGTTGCCCACGTCGCAACGCGCGCCCTCGTCGATGCGAGGCCCCGCGACCGCCAAGCCGGCGCACACCTCGCAAGGCCGCGCGCCTTCGATCGCGCTCGTGGTCTCGGGCAGCATCGCGGCCTACAAAGCGGCCGAGATCGCGCGCCTCCTCAAGAAGGCAGGGGCGCGCGTCATCCCCGTGATGACGCAGGCGGCGACGGAGTTCCTCGGCCCGCTCACGTTGAGCGGCATCACCGGCGAGCCCGTGCGCACCGAGATGTTCGACCCGTCGTTCCCCGGTGAGCTGCACGTCGCGCTCGCGGCCGAGTGCGATTTGATCTTGCTCGCGCCCGCGACCGCCGATCTGCTCGCGCGCCTCGCCTCGGGCCGCGCCGACGATCTCGTGACCGCGCTCTGCCTGTGCGCGCGCGGGCCCGTGCTCGCCGCGCCCGCGATGCACCCGCGCATGTGGGCGCACCCAGCCACGCGCCGCAACGTCGCGCTGATCAACGAGATGGGCCACGTCACGCTCGTCGGCCCGGTCGACGGCGAGGTCGCGTCGGGGGAGCGCGGCGTCGGCAGGATGGCCGATCCCGAGCACATCGCGGCGGCCGCGCTCGCGCTCGCGGGCCCGCGCGATCTCGTCGGGCTCAGGCTCGTCGTGAGCGCGGGGCCCACCATCGAAGACTTTGATCCGGTGCGCTTCCTCGGCAACCGATCGACGGGCAAGATGGGCTTCGCGATCGCGGAGCGCGCGGCCGCGCGGGGCGCGGACGTGACGCTCGTCGCGGGCCCGGTGACCCTCGCGACGCCGTGGGCCGTGCGCCGCGTCGACGTGCGCAGCGCGCTCGCGATGCGCAGCGCGCTCTGGCAAGCGCTCGGCCCGGATCTGTCGGGCGCGGACGCGCTCGTGATGACGGCCGCGGTCGCGGACTATCGGCCCGCCGAGGAGCGCGCCTCCAAGATGAAGCGCAGCGGCGAGGGCATGCAGCTCGAGCTCGTGCCGAACCCCGACGTGCTCGCCGAGATCGGCGCCGCGCGCGTGCTGCCCAAGCCCGTGCTCGTGGGCTTCGCGGTCGAGACCGACACCGACGATCGCGTGATCGCGGCGGCGCACCAAAAGCTCCAGCAAAAGCAGGTCGATCTGGTGGTCGCGAACCACGCGCGCGACGCGTTCGGCCGCGACGACAACCGCGCCATCTTCGTGAGCGCCGCGGGCGCGGAGCCGCACGGCACGCAGAGCAAGCACGATCTGGCCGACGCGATCCTCGACCGCGTCGCCGCGATGAGCCGCCGATGATCGACGACGCGAGCCTCGGATCACCGGACAAAGGCCCGCCCCCGAACCGAGGCCGCGCGACGCGCGAGGCGCTGCTCATCACGGTGGTCGTGTCGATCGCGACGGCCGCGGCCATCCGCTACGCGTTCGCGCCCGCGCAGGCGGGCAGGCGCGAGATGCTCATGGCGATGGGCGGCGTGTACCTGATCGCGCTGCCGATCGCGCTCGCGCGGATGGCTCGGCGCGGCGAGCTCCGATCGCTCTTTCGGCCCGCGCCCGGCGACGTCGCGTTCGCGGCCATCGTCGCGGGCTGTTTGTACGGGCTCGCGCACGTGGTCGCGCGCTTCGCCGCGGGGCCGGGATCGCCGCGCGAGGCGTGGCTGATGCGGCTCTACCTCCAAATCGGCGAGCCCGAGGCGCGCTTCCGAGGCGTGGCCGTGCTCGTGATCGCGGCGCTCGAAGAGATCGTCTGGCGCGGCCTCGTGATGCGCGAGCTGCAAGCGACGATGGGCTACCTGCGCGCGCTCGCGCTCTCGTCGGTGCTCTTCGCCGCGGCGCACGCGCCGACGCTGCTCTCGCAGGCGGATCCGCGGGCCGGGCCGAACCCGCTCATCGTGCTCGCGGGCCTCGGGTGCAGCGTGGTGTGGGGCGGCATGTTCCTGCGCGCGCGGAGGCTCGTCCCCGCGGTCCTCGCGCACGCCCTGTTCTCGTGGGCGATCGTGGAGTTTCCCATCTGGCGGCCATGATTTGCTCGCCTTGCAGGTCCGGGTGAATCCCGTGCTAGGCTCGCGCATCTCTTCGAGGAGCCATGTCCTTCATCAAGTCTTCTCCTCTCAAAGCCCTCGTCACCGCAGCGGCGCTCACGGCCTCGCTCCTGGCTTCCCCCGAGCGCGCGCACGCGGCGGGCCCGGCCAAGAGCACGGGCAAAGGCATCGTGGGCGGCATCTTGCTCGGCGGTGAGGTCGTCGTCATCCCGATGGGCGCCGCGGGCCTCTCCAAAGGGTGGCCGTACCTCGTGTTCGGCGGCGTCGGCATGGTGGGCGGCGGCATCGGCGGTTACTTCGTCGAGAAGACGACCGGCACCAAGACGCCCGAAGCGCCCACGTACATGATGGCCTTCGGCTTCGCGTTCGTGATCCCCGCGCTCGTTCTCTCGCTCAACGCGACGGCGTACAAGCCGCCCGAGACCGATCGCCAAGAGCCCAGCAAAGACGATCCCGCCAAAGATCCGGCCAAGCCCGTGAAGATCATCAACGCGAAGGCGTCGCCCGCTCCGCACGCGCCGCTCGCGCTCATCGACTCCTACAAAGGCAAGATCTCGCTCGGCGTCCCCGCGCTCGAGGTGAAGCCCCTCTACACGCAACAAGAGATCGCGCAGTTCGGCGTCGAGCAGGGCAGCGAGGTGAAGATCCCGCTGTTCAAAGCGGCCTTCTGAGCGCGATGGATCCCGTCCTCCGCCGCGTCTTTTCGCTGATCGACGAGATGGAGGAGCTCCAGAAGCGCAAGGTCCTCGACCTCGCGCGGCGCCTCAAGCCGGGCCTCACCGCCGAAGACATCCGCAACCCGCACGACTTCCCCGACCTCGACGACCCCGATTGGCACTTCGAGGACGGTCAGCTCGCGGGCATCCAGTCCGTGCGCTTCGCGCTGCACGGGCTCCGCGCCGAGCTGAGCGAGGATGAGCCTCACGGTGAGCCGCAATGAGCACCAACAAAAAACGCCTCAAAAAGAAGCCCGCCGAAGCGATCGACGCGGGCGAGGCCGTGCACCGGCCGTTCGCGTCCGTCATCGCCGAGAAGAAGAAGCGCGCCGCCGAAGAGGCCAAAGCCAAGCGCGAGACGGGCGACAAAAAGCACGACAAACACGACAAGCGCGGGCCCGCGTCGCACAAGACGTCGCCGCGGAGGAGCGTGCCCCCCAAGAGCGCGCAGCCGGCGGACTCATCGGAGGCCGAGACGTTCGCCACGTACATGGCGGGCGTGCGCGCGCTCGACAAAAAGGCCGATCGCGTGCCCGCGAACGCGAGCCAGCTCGAGCGCAAGAAGCGCGTCCCCGCCGCGGTGAACGAGGCGGACGCCGAGGCGCGCGCGCGGCTCGCGTCGCTCATCATCGAGGGGCTCCGCTTCGAGACGACCGACGACGGCGATCACGTCGAGGGTCGCCGCATCGACGTCGAGCCGCGCGAGCTGCGACGCCTGAGGCGTGGGCAATACGCGCTCGACGGCAAGATCGATCTGCACGGGCTCACGCTCGTCGAGGCGCGTCAGAAGGTCGACGCGTTCGTCAAGAAGCGCGCGACCGACGGCGATCGCGTCGTGCTCATCGTGCACGGAAAAGGCTCGCATTCGCCGCGCGGAGCGGGCGTGCTGCGGGGCGAGATCGGCGCGTGGCTGAGCCAGGGTCGCGCATCGCGTCACGTCGCGGCGTTCTCGTCGGCGCCGGACGACATGGGCGGCTCAGGAGCGGTGCTGGTGCTCTTGGCGCGCTGACCTTTCCGCGGTATCCGAGAGCGCCTAGAAGACAGGCCGCGCGAAGGAGCCGACCATGGTGGAGAAGGTCAAGAAGATCTGGATGGAGGGGGAGTACGTCGATTGGGACGACGCCAAGCTGCACGTCCTGACGCACACCCTTCATTACGGCATGGGCGCGTTCGAGGGCATCCGCGCGTATCGCCGCGCGGATGAAAGGACCTCGATCTTCAGGCTGCGCGAGCACATCCAACGGCTCATGGACACGTGCAAGCTCGTGCTCATCGAGCCGCGCTTCAGCCGCGAGCAGATCGAGCAGGCGTGCATCGACCTCGTCCGCGTCAACGAGATGCCCGAGGCGTACATCCGCCCGATCATCTACGTGGGCGACGGGGCCATGGGCGTGTACGCGCCCGACAACCCGATCCGCACGGCGGTCATCGCCTGGCGTTGGGGCGCCTACCTCGGCCAAGGCGCCATCGAGCACGGCATCCGCGCCAAGATCTCGTCGTGGGCCCGCCATCACATCCACGTTGGTTTGGCCAAGGCCAAGATGATGGGCCAATACACCAACTCCACGCTCGCCAAACACGAGGCCAAGCTGGGGGGTTATGACGAGGCCATCCTGCTCGACGTCAACGGGTACGTGAGCGAGGGCTCGGGCGAGAACATCTTCCTCGTCAAGAACGGCAAGCTCATCACGCCTCCGCTCGAAGCCTCGATCCTCGAGGGCGTCACGCGCGACACCATCATCACGCTCGCGCGCGAGGAGGGCTACACCGTCGATCAAGTCATGGTGACGCGCGACCAGCTCTACTTGGCAGACGAGGTGTTCTTCACGGGCACCGCGGCCGAGCTCACGCCCGTGCGCGAGGTGGACAATCGCAAGATCGGCGAGGGCACGGTGGGGCCGATTACTCGCCTCCTTCAAAAACGATATTTCGACGTGGTGAAGGGCAGCGACACCTCCCATGCGGAGTGGCTCACGCGTGTCTAGCGCTCGCGGTGTCGTCCTCACAGGAGCGCGCCGCGGCCACTGGAGAGCCGGAATTTTTACGCAAAGACGCAAAGACGCAAAGACGCAAAGAGAGGGAAGAAGGGGTGGCATCCCCCTCTTTGTCGCCTTGGTGGGCGGCTTGGGTTGCGGCGCGGCCGACCCGCCGCCTCCCATGCCGCCCTCGGCGAGCGCCGCTCCCCTGGTCCCGCCGCCCAAGAACGACATCGACGAGGTGCGTTGGGGCCTCGTGAGCGCCGCGCCTCAAGGGCTCAAGATCCCGCTCCCCGAGCCCAAGACGTGGCTCAACGGCGAATCGGCCGACGGCTGGTTCGGCGGCAAACACCCTATCACGAGCTCCGAGGTGCGCGCGAAGACGTGGAACCACCGTGGGCCCGCCGACCGGAGGGGCTGTGAAGAGGACATCCCAGGCGTCGTGGGGTACGCGCGGGCCAAGCTGAACGAGATCGATCGGCTCTCCGTGAAGGCGCCCAAGGGCTTCGACACCGAGGTCGTGGTGGGCACCAAGGTGCCTGTCGAGCCGCCCAAAGCCCCTTCGCCTCCAGTCCCCACGAGCGAGCGCGTGGTGATCGGGGTCGTGCTCGCGGTCGGGGTGCGCGGGCGAAGGTGCTTTGCGTATTATTACGAGACGCGCGCGAGCGGCCTGGGGGCCGAGAAGAACGTGGGCCAGCGCCTCGCGCTCATGGTGGAGCGGTCGCTGCAGCGGGTCATCGTCACGAGCGATCTCGACCCCGACATCCCGCGCGGGCCTTTGGCGCCATGAGATGGCCTTTGCTCCTCGCGTTCGCGGCGCTCGTCGCGTGGGTCCCGGCCGCTGCATCGGCCGAGGAGTGCCCGCTCGGCTCGTACCGGGAGACGTCGCCCCAAGGTCCTTATTGCTCGCCGAGCACGTGCGCCAAAGACGCTGACTGCAAATCGTTCCTGCGCGGTAAAGACGCGCGCAAGCTCGCGTGCAAGATGGCGCCGCTCTGCGTGGGTCAAAAGACCATCCGGCACCCCCGCGCCGCCGCCTCGCAGAACGTGCCTTTCGCCACCGAGTGCGGCCCCACGTGCGGCATCGACAAGACCACCACGTGTGAGGTCTTTTTGCGGTGCGTGCCCGAGGGGAGCGATCCGCTGGAGCCCAAAGGGTGCTCGTGCGCGCTCGGCGGGGCGGGCGCCGGGGGCTTCGCGGCGCTCGGAGCTGCGTTATGCCTGCTCGTCGGCCGGAGATGGAGGCGCCGCCGCGTCGTAAAAGGTGATGGCGGTGTCGCCGTAACGCCTGCTCGGCCGGGCGACGAGCCCGCGCACGACCGGCGCCCCATCGCGTGAGGCGTGCTCCACGATCACCTGAACAACGGGCGAGCATAACCCCTTTTGCACGATGGCTTCGAGCCAAGGCCCCACCTCGGCGAGCGCGGCGTACGGCGGATCGATGAAGATCACGTCGTAAGGGCCTGTGTCGAGGAGCGGGATCGCGCGGGCGATCGGGAGCGGGAGGATGGTTGTCTGCGCGCCGAGCCCAAGCGCGTTGAGGTTCTCGCGGAGCGCGCTCACCGCGGGTTTGGCGCTCTCGACGAAGGTCGCGTTGGCGGCCCCGCGCGAGATGGCCTCGACGCCGAGCGCGCCTGTCCCTGCGCACAAATCGAGCACGCGCGCACCGTGGATGGGGCCGAGCGCCGAGAAGAGGGCCTCGCGCACGCGATCGCTCGTGGGGCGGGTCGAGAGCCCTTTTGGCGCCGTGAGGCGCCGGCCCCGGAGCGAGCCTGCGATGATGCGCACGTGGAGAGGGGGAGTTGGAGGGAGGGAATCAGAACGTGTATTTGAAATTGACGAAGCCGCTCTGAGGGCTCACGAAGGGCTCGAAGGTCCAGCCCGTGGTCTGCACCTTGCGGCTCTTGCCCGCGGTGGCGAGGAGGAAGATGCCCACGCCGCCGCCGACGGCAGCGATGACGTACATGGGGATTTGAAGGGTGTTGAAGAGATTGCCGGTGGAGCAGGTTTTCGCGACGCCGCTATTGGGTGCAGAGCCACCGGGCTGCGCGTTCTCGCACGCATCTTGACCGACGGGGGTGTTCTTACGATAGTCCGCGTAGATCTTGTCGTTAACGGCGCTGTTGACCTGGAGCGACGACACGAGTCCGACGATGCCGGACGCCACGCCCACACCGAGCGAGACGGCGCCGCCGATGAGGCGACCGTTGATGACGGTCTTCTCTTTGACCGGGATGAGGCTGAACGAAATCTCCGACGCGGCGCCCGTGGGCTTGACCGTGACGTTCGCCTCCGCGTCTGCGTATCCGATGGCTTTGACCGTGACCTTGTGTTGGCCCGAGGGCACGAGGTACGTGCCGTCGCCCTCTTTGAGCGCGCCGATGGGCTGACCGTCGATGAAGACCTGGCCGTTCACCCGGCCCGCTTTGACGTGAACACCACCCTTGGGCGGGCCGCCCGTGAGCTGGTTCATCGCATCGAGCGCGAGCTTCTTGAGGGTCTCGTCGTTGCCCTCGGTCAAGTTGGACGTGTATTCGAGCTTGTGCGTGGCCGTGCCTTTGCCGCGCACCCAGAAGTTGAGCTGGCCTTTGACCATGGCCCCGCTCTTGTCCTTCCTTTGCAGCGTGCCCCACACGTACCTGTCGGTCTTGATCTGATCGGCGATGCGCGCCTGGCAGTTCGCGTCCGGCGGCTCCGGGCACTTGAGGCTCAGCGCGAGCACCTCGAACGAGAAGTCGCCCGCGCCGAGCGACCAGCCCGGCGTCACGCGCACGGCGCTGCGGAGCGCCTTGGTGAGCGCCTCGGCTTGGTCGTCCGCGTCGGGCGTCATGACCGCGATCACGTGGATCGGCAGCGTGTCCGGTCCAGGCTCCGCTGCGTGCGCCAAGGGCACCGCCCCGAGCCCCAAAGAGCCCAAAAATACGGCCGCCGGCGCGAACGCGAAGGCCCGTTGAACTGCGCGCATGGTCCTCTCCCTCGTGTGAGTCGACATCACGCCCAACGTTACCGCCCCTCGCGCGCGATCCGCAATTGCTCTGTAAGGATAGCGCGATCAAGCTGGATCCCCGGCATCGCACGGCCTACGCATCGCGGGCCATGCCCGCTCTCCGCAAGCCCGCCGAGGTGCGCTACGAGGCCGAGCTCGCCGCGCTCGCCGCCGCCGACGCCGCGCCCAAGCCGTACGGATGGAAGCTCTCGCCCCGCGCGGTCAAGACGTACCTCCTCGGCGGGGCGGCGGGATCCACGCCCATCACGCCCAAATACGTGGGCGACGCGTCGATCATCGAGGTCGCCATCGCGACGCTCGCGTCCGATCGCGCGCTCATGTTGATCGGCGAGCCCGGCACCGCCAAGAGCTGGATCTCCGAGCACCTCGCCGCGGCCATCAGCGGGACGAGCGGGCTCGTCGTGCAAGGCACCGCCGGCACCACCGAAGAGCACATCAAATACGGCTGGAACTACGCGCTGCTCCTCGCCGAAGGCCCGAGCGAGCGCGCGCTCGTCCCCTCGCCCATCCTGCGCGCGATGCGCGAGGGCAAGTCCGCGCGCTTCGAAGAGATCACGCGCGCGGCCTCCGAGATCCAAGACGCGCTCATCTCGATCTTGTCCGACAAGACCATCGCCGTGCCCGAGCTCGGCGCCGAGGTCCCCGCCGAGCGCGGCTTTCACCTGATCGCCACGGCCAACACGCGCGATCGCGGCGTCAACGAGATGAGCGCCGCGCTCAAGCGCCGCTTCAACTTCGTCACGGTGCCCGTGGTCGAGGATCTGGAGCAGGAGATCGCGATCGTCCAAAAGCGCGAGGCCGAGCTGCGCAGCGAATACGGCGCGGGCAAGGCGCCTCCCGCGGAGCTCGCCAAGGTGCTCGTCACCGTGTTCCAAGAGCTCCGCGCAGGCGTCACCAAAGACGGCAAAATCAAGGTCAAATCCACGGGAGCGTCCCTCTCCACGGCCGAGGCGATCAGCGTGTTGTTCCAGAGCAGCATCCTCGCCGAGCAGTTCGGCGGCGCCGAGGTGACCGCGGCCGATCTCGCGCGCTCGATCGCGGGCGCCGTCGCCAAGGAGGGCGAGCGCGATCTCGAAGCGTTGCGCGAGTACCGCGAGACCGTGGCCAAGACGCGGAGCGGCGCGTGGAAGGCGCTCTACGCCGCGCTCAAGGCCGCGGCGCCGTGAGCGCGAAGCGCGCGCGAAGACAAGCCTCTTCCTCGATCGACGCGGGCCCGCTCTTCTCGAACGTCGGGCGCCTGCGCGAGACGCTGCTCGTCCCCGTGCGCCACCACTCGCCGCGATCGAGCGCCGCGCTCACCGCGCTCTTCGATCGCGTGAGGCCCGCCCACGTGCTCATCGAAGGCCCGAGCGACGCGACGCCGCTCCTCGACGCGCTCACGGATCCGGGCACAGCGCCGCCGGTCGCGATCTTGGCGTACCGCACCCAAGGCGAGGTGGGCTCGTCGCTCTGGCCCTTCGCGTCGTATTCGCCGGAGTACGTCGCGGCGAAGTGGGCCGCGACGAACGGCGCGTCCGCCGAATTCATCGACTGGCCCGCGGGCGTCGCGCTCGCGAGCCACGACGACGAAGCGCACGAGAGCCTCGGCCCCGACGTGAACGCGCTCTCGGCGGAGGCGCTCGGGCATCGATCGTTCGAGGAGATGTGGGAGGCGGAGCTCGAAGCGCCCGCGTACGATCCAGAGGCTTTTTCTCGTGTGATCTTGGCGTATGCCGATCTCGTGCGCGCGGCCGGATTGTCCCCGTCGCACCGCGCGCGCGACGCGATCATGGCGTCGCGCGTGCTCGCGAAGATCACCGCGGGCGCAGCGCCCGGCTCCATCGCCGTGGTCGCGGGCGCCGCGCACGTGGCCGCGTTCGCGGCGGGCGACGTCGATCTCGCGCGCGCGGCGAGCTCGCCCACGCCCGTGCCGTGCGCGCTCACGCTCGTGCCGTACAGCTTCCCGAGGCTCTCGACCGCGGTAGGCTACGGCGCGGGCAACCGCGCGCCGCGCTACTACCAGCTCAGCCACGAGGCGGGCTGCTCGTACACCGAGGCCTCGCTGCGGGTCTTCATCGAGCTCGGCGATCAGCTCCGCCTGCGCGGGATGAGCGCGTCGCTCGCGGACACGTTGGAGGCGTATAGGCTCGCGCGATCGCTCGCGTCGCTGCGCGACAAGGCCGAGCCGGGGCTCGACGAGGTGCGCGAGGCGGCGGTCGCGACGTTGTGCAAGGGCGACGCGACGCACGTGGACGAGCTGCTCCGCGCGAGCGTCGTCGGGTCGAGCACGGGCCGCGTGGCCGCGCGATCGGGCAAGAGCTCGCTCGAAGCGGAGCTCGTGCGCGAGCTCGACGCGCGCAGGCTCCCGCAGTCCGACGAGGTCGTGGCCTTCACGCTGAACCTCACGAACGAGGTCGAGGTGGGCACGAGCGTGCTCCTTCACAGGCTGCGCGTCGCGGGCATCCCCTACGCTTCATTTGTCGGGAAACGAAGCCGCGCGTGGACGTCGGGCGATCTCGTCGAGGCGGGCGGCGCGGGCGCGCTCGAACGGAGGAGCGAGGCGTGGGAGGCGTGGCTCACGCCGGCCACGTGGGTCGCGCTGGTCGAGAAGATCCCGCTCGGCGACACGATCGAGGAGGTCGCGTCGCGCACGCTCGAAGACGCGCTCGGAGGCGCGCACGGCGCGGGCGACGCCGCGGCGGTGCTGCTCGAAGCGGTCGTCGCCGAGGCGCCGCGCGTCGTCGGCGCGGCGCTCGCGGCGTGCGACAAGTTCGCGGTCACCGACGACGATCTGCCCTCGCTCGCGCGGTCCGCGAGCGCGCTCTCCGCGCTCGCGTCGCACGGGTCGTCGCGCGCTTCGGGCGACGACGCGATCCCCACGCTCTTCACGCGCATCTTCACGCGCGCGGTGCTGCGCCTCGCGGACGCGTGCCGCGCGGCCGAGGACGCGATCGCGCCCGTCAACGAGGCGCTCCGCGCGCTCTACGAGGTCGCGATGTCGCAGCCGCTCGCGGACAAGGCGGGCTTCTTCGCGCAAGCGCGCGCGATCGCCGAGGCCGACGATCTCGCCGCGACCGCGTCGGGCATGGCCGCGGGCCTCACCGCGCTGGCGGGCGAGATCGACGACGCCGCGCTCGCGACGCTCGTCTCGCGCCGCCTCTCGGACGCGTGGGCGCCCGCGCGCGCGGCCTCGTTCTTGAGCGGGCTCGTCGACGTGAACGCGCTCGCGATCGTCAAGAGCAGGGCCGTCGTCGCGGCGATCGACGGCTTTCTCACGAGCGTATCCATCGACGCCTTCCGCGATCTCCTCCCCGCGCTGCGCCGCGCGTTCGCGTCGCTCGGCCCGACGGAGCGCCGCAGCTTGATCGAGCACGTGCTCGGCGCGCGCAGCATCGGCGAGGCCGCGCGCGAGGCCGAGCGCGTGCTCCTCGCGCACGATCGCGAGGTGCTCGCGTCCATGGGCGGCGAGATGGACGCGCTCCTCCACGACCTCGACGAGCTGTTATGAGCGACGACAAACCCAAGCTCTCGGACGACGATCGCGCCGCGCTCCTGCGCTGGAGGCTCGCGCTCGGGCCGGGCGCGGAGCGGGCGTCGGAGGGCGCGCTCGGGCTCGGCGCGCTCAACACCGCGAGCGAGGGCGCGGGCGGCGCGGGGGACGATCCTTTACGTGTAAAGGAGCTCGATGAGGCGCTCTCGTTCGTGTACGAGGAGCGCGCGGGAGGGGCGACCGCGTCGCGGCCGTACGTGCCGCGGTGGCTCGCGTCGCTGCGCGGTTTGTTTCGCCACGAGGTGGTGGCGATGGTGCAGCGCGACGCGATCGAGCGGCGCGGGCTCAAGGAGCTTTTGTTCGAGCCCGAGACGCTGCCGCTCTTGGAGAAGAACGTCGAGCTCGTGGCGACGATCGTCGCGGCCAAGGGGCTCGTGCCCGATCGCGCGCGCGAGATCGCGCGGCAGGTGGTGCGCGACGTGGTCGAGGACGTGAGGCGCAGGCTCGCGCTCGACGTGCGGTCCGCGGTGCTCGGCGCGGTGCGGCGCGATCGATCGAGCGTGCTCGCGATGTCGAAGAACCTCGACGTGCGCCGCACGCTCCGCAAGAACCTCGAAGGCTGGGATCGGGAGAGGAAGCGGCTCGTCCCCAATCGCCTTTATTTTTGGGCGAACCAGCGCCGCCGCCACGAGTGGGAGGTGGTGATCTTGGTCGACCAGTCCGCGTCGATGACCGACAGCGTCGTCTACAGCTCGATCATGGCGGCGATCTTCGCGTCGATCGACGTGCTGCAAACGAGGCTCGTCTTGTTCGACACCGAGGTCGTCGACATGACGCACATGCTCACCGATCCGGTCGACGTGCTCTTCACGGCGCAGCTCGGCGGCGGCACCGACGTGAACCGCGCGGTCGCGTACGCCGAGGAGCGCTTCTTCGAGCGGCCCGAGCGCACGCTGTTGATCCTCGTCACGGATCTCTTCGAGGGCGGAAACAAAGACGAGCTCGTCGCGCGGCTCCGCCGCATCACCGATGGGCGATCGCGCGCGTTCGTGCTGCTCGCGCTCTCGGACGCGGGCGCGCCCGCCTACGATCACGAGCTCGCGGCGAGGATCGCCGAGGTCGGCGTGCCGAGCTTCGCGTGCACGCCGAACCTGCTCGGCAACGTGATGGAGCGCGTGCTCACGGGGCGCGATCCGAGCGGGGGCGCGCGCGGCGAAGGGTGACCGCTGGGCTACTTCGCGAGGGCCTGCTTCACGTCGGCGATGAGCTCGCCCGCGTCTTCGATGCCGACCGACAGGCGCAGGAGCCCCGCGTCGATGCCGAGCTTCTTGCGGAGGTCGGGCGGCACGCTCGCGTGCGTCATGGTCTCGGGGTGGTTCACGAGCGACTCGACGCCGCCCAAGCTCTCGGCGAGCGAGAAGATGCGGAGCGCCTTCACGAAGCGCGTCACGCCGTCGAGGTCGCGGTCCATCCGCACGCTCACGATGCCCGAGAACGCCTTCATTTGCTGCTTGGCGAGCGCGTATTGCGGGTGCGATGCGAGCCCTGGATAAATGACGCGTTCGAACGCGCCGGAGTCTTCGAGCGCGCGGGCGAGCGCGAGCGCGTTCGAAGAGTGACGCTCCATGCGCAGCGCGAGCGTCTTGATGCTGCGCAGGAGCAGGAAGCACTCCATCGGCGCGTTGACCGCGCCCGCCGCGAACTGGATGAAGCGGATCTGCTCGGCCAGCAGATCGTCCGACGTCATCACCGCGCCGCCGATGAGATCGCTGTGACCGCCGATGTATTTGGTGGAGCTGTGGACCACGAGGTCCGCACCGAGCGCGAGCGGCTGTTGCAAAATAGGAGAGGCGAAGGTGTTGTCGACGACGACCATCGCGCCGGCGCGCTTCGCGAGGAGGCTCACCGCGGGGATGTCGACGATGCGGAGCAGCGGGTTCGTGGGCGTCTCGATCCAAACGAGCTTCGCGCCTTCGATCGCGGCCTCGACCGCGTTCGCGTCGGCGGTGTCGAGGAACTCGAAGCGGATGCCGTACTTGGCGAAGAGCCTACGAAACAAGCGCCCGGTGCCGCCATAAGCATCCTCCGAGACAAGCACCTTGGCGCCGGGTTCGAGCGTTTGAATGATGGCTTGCTCGGCCGCGAGCCCCGACGAGAACGAGATGGCGTGACGCGCCCCTTCGATGGCCGCGAGCGAGGCTTCGAGCGCGGTCCGCGTGGGGTTGCCCGCGCGCGAATAGTCGTAGACGAGGGGCTTGCCCGGCGCGGGCTGGACGTACGTGGAGGTCTGGAAGATGGGCGTCATGATGGCCCCGGTCTGAGGCTCGGGATCGACGCCCGCGTGGACGCACAACGTGTCGAGGCTTCGCGTAGGCTCTCTCTGCATGCGCGGCTTTTAGCCTTTTTGCAGAGCAGGATCGAGGTCTGTCAGATCGCAGGCTCGGGCGCGTCGCGGTACGGGCTGCCGGAGGGCGCGTTCTTGCCCGCCGGGATGAGGCCCGCGCAGCGCGTGGCGACCAAGCTGCCGATCGCGGTGAAGACGACGGCGATGGTGACGATGCCGCCCACGACGGGGATCGCGCCGGAGATCAGGTACACGAGGCAGCCGAACGCGAGGTGAACGTACGGGTTCTTGGTGCGGTGGTTGAGCACGGCCGCGCCGAAGGTCTCGAGCACCGAGCACATGGCGCCGAACACCGCGAGGCAGCCGAGCAAGAGGCCGATCACCGCGAACGGGATGCCGATGATCGTCACGCAGAGCACGGCGAGCACCACGACGGCCGCGAGCGATCCGACGATGCCGGTCGCGAACGTGCGCATCGGCCTGCTCGCGATTTGAAGCTTGAGCTGATCGGTGCGATCGCCCGCGAGCGCGATGAGCACCGTGCCGTAGACGAAGAGCATCACCGCGCGCGCGATCGCGTCGCCCGCCTCGCGCAGCGCGCGGCGAGCGCTCGACTCTCGGCCGCCCCGCGCCTCTTCGGCGTGGCCCTGCGTCTCGGCCGCGGCGCTCACCGCGGGCGCGTCTTGATCGCCCTTCTTGCCGTGCTTGTGACGCTTGGCGCGGTGCGCGCGCGCGTCGTGGCGGCGGCCCTCGGCGTTGATCTCGCCGCCGATGCGCGAGCGCTCGCCGCGGTTGAGCTTGCCGCCGAGCACGCTCACGTCGCCCTTGATGACCGCGTCGTTGTGGAGGGTGAGCGTGCCGCCGATGGCCGCGGCGTCGCCCATGACCTTCGCGCCCTCGTGCACCACGACGTTGCCGCCCATCACCGTGAGGTCGCCTTTGACGAGGCCCCACACCTCGACGTTGCCGCCCATCACGAGCACGTCGTGGACGACCTCATCGCGCTCGACGCGGATGTTGCCGCCCGTGACCACGCGATCCGATCCGCGATCGTCGCTCTCGTCGGTCTCCGCCGATCCCGAAGGAGGCGAAGGGGGCGAAGGCGGCGTCGGAGGAACCGGCGGGACCGCAGGAACAGGCGGAACAGGAGGAACAGGCGGCGTCTGCGGCGCGGGGGCCTGCGACGAAGGCGGCGTGTCGTCCTGCGCGATCAAGATCATCGCGCTGTCGCGGCGGGCCACGTAGCGCCCATCCATGAGCAGCATCTCGAGCACCTTGCCCGCGGGCTGATCTTTGACGTGGACGCTCACCGGATCGTTCTTGGGCGCGTTCACGATGAGGCTCCAGCCGGCCGCGGTCGCGACCTTGCGGAGCGCCTCGTTGCGCGGGATGCCGTCGGCGTCGAGCGAGATCGCGGGATCTTTCTCGGGCCATTGCCCTTCGCGCCGCACCTCTGCGCTCGCCGCGCTCGGCACGATCAACGTCGCCGCGCTGAGCGCGCACGCGAGCCCGATCCCACTTTTGTCAACGACACCGCGGACCATCACAGACCTCCTCAGCGTGCCCGCGCGACGAGCAGCGAGCGAAAAAACCCTTTAAACGGGCCTCGATCGCGTCACGCGGAACATCTTCCGCGCGAGCAGGAGGCCGATCATCATCACCGCTGCGGCGAGCCACGGCAGCGCGCGCGCAGCGGACGCGAGCTGGCCTTCGGGCCGGTGCGTGAGCAGGAGCACCAGCGCGTGTGACAAAGTCGGGAGCGCGCGCCGCACGCTCGTGAGCATGGAGGGAGCGGCGCTCATCGCGTCGATGACCGAGGGCACGAGCGCGATCGCGGCGACCGCGATCGCCGCGACGAGCGCGCGCACCGGCATGGGCCTTCGCCGCACCGACGAAGGCGCTTTGGATGCGGCGGTCGCGATCGCCGGCGCGACCTTCACGTTCGCAGCAGCGACGCGCGCCGAGTCGCCCGAGCGACCCGCGAACGCGGAGTCGCGAGCCACGTTGAGCGCGGTCTCGATGGCACGGTCGACCGCGTTCACCGAGATCAGCCGCTCGCCCGCTTGGATCGAGAGGAGCGCCGCGCTGCCCACGCGCGTGGTGCACGCGTCGCAGGCATCGACGTGCGCGATCACCTCCGCGCGGAGGATCGCGGCTTCGCCGTCGGCGATGCACGTGATCGCGACCTCGTTTGCGTGCCCATCGTCGCCCATCGTCTCTGCGAGAGAGAGGAGGGGCTCGCTCTCATTTCGTGTTGCCTCGCTCATGGCTCCACCTTGTTTAGCGCCTCTGCGAGCATACGACGGCCACGCGCGAGCCACGTCGCGACCGTGCCCATCGGGACGTTCAGCCGCTCGGCGATGTGCTGGTAGCTCTCCCCCTCCACGTGAAAGAGGATCATGGCCTCGCGCTGCGCTTCGACGAGGCTCTGGAGCGCGACCGCGATGCGGCGCGCTTGTTCGGCGCGATCCGCGCGCTCGTCCGGGGCCGGGCCCGGATCGACGAGCTGATGGATCACGTCGTCGTGATCGTTCGAAGCCGGGCCGTCGTCACGGCGCTCGCGGCGGCGCTTGCGGCGCGCGTCGATGGCGACGTGACGGGCGATGCCGAGGAGCCAGGGCCGGACCGGCTCCCCTTCGCGCAGCCGCGCGCGCCCTTCGAACGCGCGCCGGAGCGCTTCATGCGTGCAGTCCTCGACGTCGGGATCGTCCTTTCCGCCGCCGAGCACGCACGTGACCACGGCGCGCACCACGGGCCGAAGCGCCGCGGTCTCCCGAAGAAACGAGCCCTCCGCGCCAATCTGAGACGCCGGAGGTCGGCTTCGTTCCGGGTTCGTCATGGCCGTGAGCATCGTCGCCTCTTCTTTCGGAGGCAGGCGGCCGGGTATTTCAGGGCGGCTCACTTTTTTTTTCGAGCCGCGCTCCCGTCCTCGTTTTTTCCGGTCACGGCGCGGTCCAAACGAACCCTGCCACGCCCTCGTTGGTCCATCCGTTCGCGACGGCGGCGTCCCGCTCCGCCGCGCTGGTCGTGTAAAAGTGCCAATTGGGGCCCGCGAGGTGGATGCGATAGAGCGGGATCGCGCCGCACGTGGGCGGATCGGAGCCCATGGGTTGAGGCGCGATGAAGCCGACCGTGAGGAGCGGCGCGGCCGTCATCTCACAATCGTTGGAGTCCGAATAAAACACCGCTTGGCTGCCTGCTTTGGGGCAGCGGAAGAACGGGCGCAGGTCGGCGGCTGCGTCGTTGTAGAGATAAAAGTAGTTCTGCGCTTCGAGCCCCCACGCTTGGGCCTCGGCGAGATCGGTCGTGAAGAGATGGCCATTGGCGCCGTTGTACGCGCGGTGCACGCCCACGCGGCAGCCGGCGACGGGGCCGTTGTCGCACGCGCCGTCGCAGTCGTCGTCTTGTGCGTTGCAGATCTCGGCGGGGATCACGCACGTTGGAGCGCAGA
This sequence comes from uncultured Polyangiaceae bacterium, assembly GCA_964437785.1. Classification (GTDB taxonomy): domain Bacteria; phylum Myxococcota_A; class Polyangia; order Polyangiales; family Polyangiaceae; genus CAYTJL01. The sequence continues at coordinate 2,698 of CAYTJL010000085.1, read as the reverse complement.
TGTCAGCGCACGAGATCGCGCCCATCGATCCGCACGCGGTCGGGCACGCGCTGCCCTCTTCGCACGTGTCTTGCAGCTCGCAGCCATTTTCAGGCTTTTGGTCGCAGTCGGCGAAGTCCAGATCGCATGTCCCGATCGCGCACTCGCCGCCCGCGCACGCGGCCGATCCGTGGGGAACAACGCAGGTCCGCCCGCAGGCGCCGCAGTTCCGCGGGTCGTTCATGACGTCGATGCCTTCGCATGGATCGCCCGAGCTCGACGCGCTGCTCGTCGAGGGCTCGACCGGGCTGCCTTCGGCGCACGAGCCAGCGGCGAGGGCGGGCAGGAGCGCGAGGACGGCGAGCGGCAGAAAGGAGGATCGCGAAGGCATGTTTGCCATTGTCGTCCCTGCGCGGCGGCGGGCGCAACGAGCGCGCGCTCATGCGCGCTTCGGCGCGCGCGGCCGGGCGGCGGGATCGAGGATCACCTCGGCGCGCTCGATGCGATCGAGCCGGAGCTGGCGCGTCTCTTCCTTGTCGAGATCGAAGGTGTTGAGGAGCGTCTCGCTGCGATCCATCACCACGCTCTCGATGCGGACCTTTCGCTCGGTCGTGCTCTCGCGGCCCGCGTAGCGGACGAGGAGGGGCGCGCCTGAGAACCACGCCTCTTCGACGGCGCGACGGACGGCGGGCGACGCGGTCCGCGCGGGCACGCCGATGAAGTGGAGCGTCGAGAGATGGCGGAGCAGCGCGCGTTGCGACGACGTCGAGAGCGCGGCGCGGACTTTGTCGAGCGCCGAGGCGAGCGTCGCGGTGAAGGGCAGGACGCGCATCTCGGCGAGGAAGCGGCCCGCGGCGACGAGGACGGCGGCCTCGTGCGCGGTGAAGTTCACGGGCGGGAGCGAGTAGCTGCGATCGAGCACCACGCCGCCGCCGCGCCCGCGATCGGCGGTGACGGGCAGGCTCGCCATGCGGAGCGCGGCGAGATCGCGGAACACGGTTCGCTCGGTGACGCCGAAGCGCTCGGCCAAGTCGGCCGAGGTCACGCCTGTCCGGCGCGCGCGCAGGTACTCGGCCATCGCGAAGAGGCGCTCGGTCCGCCGCATCTTCTAAATATGACATAAGGCTGACAGAAGCGGTGCGTATCTCTGCGGTCACCGATGAAGGAGACACTCATGAGCAACGACCGCGCCCCTGTCCTCATCCTCTGCGAGCTCGCCGACCCGAAGATCGAGGGGCTCCTCAGCCACTCTCCGTTTTGCCTCAAGGTCCATCATGCGCTCGGCCTCGCCGGTCTCGCGTACGAGCGCAGGCACGGCCGCGCGCCGAGCGATTTCTCTTCGTTGAACCCCGCGGGGCAGGTGCCGGTGCTGCTCGTCGACGGGGCGCCCATCTGCGACTCGACGGCGATCTGCGCGTGGATCGACGATCGCACCGGCGCGCTCACGCGTGGGCTCGATGCGCGGGCGAAGGCCGAGGCGTGGCTCTGGGAGGACTACGCGGACACGGCGCTCAACGGCTTCTTGGTGGCGTCGCGCTGGGCCGACGATCGCAACTGGCCGATCGTGCGCGACGCGTATTTCGGCGCCGCGCCTTGGCCGGTGCGCGCGCTCATCGCGCCTCGCCTGCGCGCTCGCGTGATCGACGCGCTCCGCGCGCGCGACGTGTGGCGCGCCGGCGCGGACGCGTGTTGGTCTCGCTTCGAGCGCGCGCTCGATCAGCTCGACGCGCGCGCGCCGGAGAGCGGATTTTGGGTCGGCGCGCGCGCCTCGATCGCGGACGTCGCGATCTTCGGCCAGCTCCATGGTCTTCGTAACAAGCTCACGCCGTGGCAATCCAAGGCGATCGCTGCGCGCCCGGCGCTCTCTCGGTACCTCGACAGGGTGGCGGACGCGACGCGCGGGGCCGCGCGACCGGCGCGCGCGAACGGGGTTATCGCGGCTGCTGCGGCGGCGTAAGGCGCCGGGCGCCGGTGCTCATTCTTCTTCTGCTCGATACATGGGGTGAATGAGCCACAGGAACATCTCCTGCTCTGTTTGAAGCGCTCTTTGCGCCAGCGCGCGAAGCTTGCGGAGGGGCGGGCTCTTCGCGCCGCGCGGCGCGAACGTCTTCCAACGATGGGTGACCATGGCGACATCGCCGTCGTCCAGGGATGAGAGGCGCCGGACGAGGCGGCTCGGCACGACGAGGATCCAACCGCACTCGTCGGGGGCGCCGCCGAAGAACGGTGATTCCATGAGCCCGCGCCGCGCCATGAGCGCCGACCATGTCCCCATATCCTCGTCCCACGCCTCGCGTGCGAGGTTCGGCTCGTTGTTCAGCGCCAGATCGAGCGCCAGATAGTGTTGCTCCCAATCTTCGAGCCCCGGGAGCGGGATGTTCTCGAAAGGGAGCATATCGGGTTGAATGGCGTCGGCCGAGGGGTCGGGGTCGCGCGTGGGCTCTCCCGTGAATGGATCGATTGGGAGGCTGTCCTCCGGGAGCGCCAGCGGAGCGCGCCACGTGGGGAGCGCCGCGCCGAGGGCATCACGTGTTGCGATGAAGCATCGAATCTGCTCGGTGGAGAAGCCCTTCGCCGTCATCAACGGCAAAGCTACGTGAGCGTATATCCATGCGTCAACGCGCGCAGCGGGGCTTGGGCCTGCCATGAAGGAACGCGACCGGGCGAGCGCTCGCCCCGTCCGCGGCGCCACCCCCGAAAGCCGAGCTCGAAACGTCGT
>CAYTJL010000084.1:16695-34090 GCA_964437785.1 uncultured Polyangiaceae bacterium | reverse complement strand
ACACGCTCGAACTCGCTCTCTTGCAGGACGCGCAGGAGCTTGACCTGCATCTCGCTCGGGATCTCGCCGATCTCGTCGAGGAACAACGTGCCGCCCGACGCGAGCTCGAAGCGGCCGGGCTTGGAGCTGACCGCGCTCGTGAACGCGCCCTTCTCGTAGCCGAAGAGCTCGGCCTCCATGAGGTCCTTGGGGATGGCGGCGCAGTTGATCTTGATGAAGGGCTTGTCTTTGCGGCTCGAATTCTCGTGCAAGGCGCGCGCGACGAGCTCCTTGCCCGTGCCGCTCTCGCCCGTGATGAGCACCGTGGTGGGCGTGTCCGCGACGCGCTCCAGGATGGCGTACATGTCGAGGATGGGCTGGCTCTCGCCGATGATGCCGAAGCGCGTGGTCTCCTCTTTGGGGGCCGAGGGCGCCGCCGGCGGCTCGCGCGTCGCGTCGGCGCTCGCGAGATCGCGCGTGCGGAGCGCCTTCTTGACGATGACGCGCACCTCGTTTTGATCGAACGGCTTGGAGATGAAGTCGAACGCGCCGGTCTTCATCGCCTCGACCGCGGTGTCGACCGTGCCGTGCGCGGTGAGCATCACGACCGGGCGCGAGGGGTCGTCGCGCAGCGCCGCGCGCAGGAGGTCCATCCCGTCGACCTTCGGCATGCGCAGATCGGTGATGACCAAATCGATGTGGTGCTCTTTGAGGAACGTCAGCGCAGCCTCGCCGTCCTCGGCCGTGTGCACGTCGTAGCCGTCGCGCGCGAGCTGCGCGGCGAGCACGCGCCGCAGGTTCGCTTCGTCGTCGACGACCAAAATCTGCTTCTTCTCGGGGACCATCACGCGGGCGAGCGTAGCAGAGCGCCGCGCATCACAAGACGGCCTTCGCCACGATCTCGCGCGTCATGCGAAAGAGCCGATCGTAGCCGTCGGGGATGGGCGAGAGCCCCGCGTAGTGAACAACGACGCCGCCCGGGCGGAGCTCGATGTGCCCTTTGAATCCCCACCCCGCGAGCAGCTTGCGGAGCCTCGGGTGAAACGCCGCCGCGGCTTCGTTCGACGACGCCGCGAACGTGGTGACGTTCGCGTCCCAGAGCGGATCGCCGATCTCGACCTTGGGCGGCGGAGGGCTCTCCAAGAACGCGACCCGCGTGAGAAAGTGCTCGCCCACGCGCATGGCGGCGCGGCGCCGGAAGCTCGGGTGGACCGCGAACGCGACGATCGATCGTTCGAGCGGATCGAGATCGTCGCCCGCGTACCAAGGCTCGACCACGACCACGTGATCGGGCGGGCCCCACGGCGTGGGCGGGCCGGCGAGCCACGTGACCGCGTTGAAGAAGCGCGCGGGCGGCGCGAGCGTGTCGTGCGGCTCCCAGCGGCGGAACCAATCTTCGTCGGGGTACGCCGCGTACGCGAGCCGGAGGGCGCGGGCCCAGTCGTTGATCGCGTGTGAGCCCGGGGGCAGCGGCGTCGCCACGCGGGGATGGTAGCGAATTGCGTTGCCTAGCGCCCCACTCCTCTGCTCACCTTGGCTCATGCAACAGCCGCCTGGAATGCCGCCTGGTGGGTTTCCCCCTGGGGGTGGAGGTTATGGTCCTCCGCCGGGAGGTGGGTATCCACCGCCCGGCGGGGGTGGGTATGGTCCGCCGCCGGGAGGCGGCCCGCCGATGGGAGGGGGTGGGTATCCACCGCCCGGCGGTGGTGGATATGGCCCGCCGCCCGGTGGCTATGGTCCGCCGCCCGGCGGTGGTCCGCCGATGGGCGGAATGCCGGACGGCGGTGGTGGCTATGGCCCGCCGCCGATGGGTGGAATGCCGCCGGGAGGGATGCCGCCGCAACCCCCCAAGAGCGGCGGCACCAACTGGCCGCTGATCATCATCGGTATCGTTGCGCTCGTGTTCGCGCTCGGCGGCGGCGGATGCGCGGTGTGCTTGTGCATGGCGAGCAAGTCCAGCACCAAGACCGCAGCATCGCCCTCGCCCGATTACAAGCCCACCAAGCCCTCGCAAGCCGCGAACGACGTGTGGATCACGAGCGAGCGGCCGTACGTGAAGTTCTTGGCGCCGCCTGGCTGGACGAAATCGCTCAAGGGCGAGTGGGGCGTCTTCAAGTCGACCGACGGTCAAGCCGTGTTCGCGTTCACCACGTTCAACCGGCCGGGCGAGTCGACGTCGCGGCTCGGCGCGGCGGCGGGCGTGCTCGGCGTGGGCGAGGTCGATTGGCGCTCGCCGACCTATGGGCACGTGGGCAAAGATCGCTTTGAAGCGCGCATGGGCGAAGGCACGTGCAACTTCGGCGGTCCCGGCGGCTACATCTGGTACGCGACCGTCAACGCGGGCACGTCGGATCAGATCCTCCTCATCTACACGGTCAGCTCGCGCGGCACCAAGGCACACAAAGACGCGGCCCTCACCGCGATCAACTCCCTCCAGCGTCGTTAACGATGGGGGCTGCGCCCCCAAACCCCCGGCGGGCTGGGTCCCGGCCCAGCCCGCGCTCTCCCGTGGGCCAAGGTGAGGAGCCTGGATCGCCTCACTCACAAGGCTGAAAGCACAATTTTGGGGCCGCGATTATCGCGGCCTGTTGAAGCGCCACACGGACCACCTGCGGCGCCTCGATTTGCAGGCGCTTCCGGCGTGGCGTCCGTCCCAAAGGCAGGGCGGCCAACGTAGGTAGACGTTTTCGGTTGGGCTTTTCGGGCGGAGGCACTAAGCAGCCGCCATGCGCAGGCAGGATCTCGAAAGGCTCACGCGGGAGCAGTTGATCACCGAAGCCGAAAAGCTCGGTGTTCAACGTCCCCGCGTGCTCACACAACCCGAGCTCATCGACGAGATCATCCAGCGGACAGAGACCAGCGAGGGCGAGCGCAAAAAGGCGCGCGGTTGGCTCGGGCGCGCGCGCGATCTGCTCGCGCGGGTGGTCGAGCGCGGCCTGCACCTCCCCGAGGCCGCGCGTATGCTCCGCTCGACGGACGAGCGCGGTTGGCCCGCCCCGCCCCCTCCCCTGCCCACGGTCACGCTCGCCGAGATCTACGCGGCGCAAGGGCACATCGAGCGGGCGCTCTCGGTGCTCGACGAGGTCATCGATCGCGATCCCTCGCACCGCGAGGCGCGCGCGCTCCGCGCGAGGCTCACCGAGCAACTGCTGCGGGCGCGCGGCTCCAAGCGACCCGACACCAAAGACCCGAAGCCCGAAGACCCCCCGATTTCGGCGCAGGTGCCCTCGCAGGACGCGCCTCCCACGCGGCCGAGCGCGCCCGATCCGATCGAGGCGGCCCCTTCGCCCGCGGAGCCCGACAAGACAGCGGAGCCCGAGGCGAGCGTGGTCTCCGAGCGCGCGAAGGTGTCCGAAGCGCCGTTGATGCTCGACCAGCCCTTCGTGGCCAAAGAGCCTTCGGCCGAGGCCGACGAGGCCTCCTCGAAGGCCGATGAGCCTTTGATCGAAGAAGCGATGTTGTTCAGCAAACGGCCTTTGGTCCTCGAAGAGCCTTTGGCGACCAAAGAGACGATCGACGAGACCGCGAACGAGGCCGCCAAAGAGCCTTTGGCCAAAGCCGATGAGACCCCCGCGAGCGGGCTCCCCGCGCGCTACGACGTGGACGAGATCGTGGCGATCGCGGTCGATCCGTTTACGCTCTATCTGTATTGGGAGGTCCGGCCTCTCACGTTCGCCAAAGCGCAGTCCCAAGAGCCCGATGGAAAGCTGGTGGTGCGGGTCGTGTCGGTCACGCCCTCGTGGGACAAGCCCTTTGTCGAGACGGCCGATATCCCGGTGGACGCGCTCTACGGCGATCGCTTTTTGCGCGACGTGAGGCCGGGGTCCAACCTTCGAATCAGCGTGGGTTGGCTCTCCGACGGCGAGCTCTTGCCGTTCGCGGTGGGCGACGAGGTCTCGAGCCCGCGCGCCCAGCCCCTCGCGCTCACCGTTCGAGAGGCCGAAGAGCGCGGTGAGATCAGCGCTCCCGGCGCCAAGACGGTGGAGGCGAGGCCCGGCGCGGCCGCGCTTCACGCGCCGTTTTTGGCAGCGCCGTTGTTGGTGGCCATCCCGGACGACGCGTCGTTTGCAGCCCGCGTCGAGGCCGCGTCTCACCGCCGCCCCGCGGCCGTCGCGGCGCCCGTCGACACCGGGGTCGCGCGCTTCGAACGGCCTTCGCCGGACAGCGCGCCCATGATGGAAAGCGCCTCTCCGCAGACGGCGGCCTCGAACCGCGCCGAGCGGGTGATTCAGCATCTCGCCCAAACGCGGTTGGCCCGCAGGGTGGTGCTCGGCGGCGCGAGCGAGCTGGCGATCGAGGAGCTCGGCGGCGCGAGCGACTTGATCTACGAAGAGCTGGGCGGCGCGAGCGATCTCGTCTGACTCACGATCTCGCGCGCGACCCTTCGAGGGCCTCCCAATCACGCTCGAGCAGCCCGAACATCACCGCATCTTGCACCTCGCCGAGCTGCACGTAGCGCTCGCGCGAGAGGCCCTCCCGCACGAAGCCGAGCCGCTCCAGCACCTTGATGGACGCGGCGTTGCGAGGATCGGTGTCGGCCTCGACGCGCCGGAGCCCGAGCGTGGTGAACGCGACGTCGAGGACGAGCCGCGCCGCCCGCGCGATCAAGCCTTTGCCGCGCATGGCCGGCGCGAGCGCGAAGCCCAGCTCGGCGCGCTGGTTGTGCCGATCGATGGAGGCCAAGGTGCACGTGCCGGCGATCACCGAGGGATCGCCGTCGAGCGCGATGCCCCATGAATAGAGCGATCCCTCGTCGAAATAGCGCTGGAGATCGCCGAGGAGCCGCGCGGCGTCCTCCTGCGAGGTGAGGAGGCGCATCGACATGAAGCGCACCACCTCGGGGTCCGAGAAGATGGCGTAAAGCGCGGGGAGATCGCCGCGATCGAGCGGGCGGACGATCACCCCCTCTCCACGCAAGGTGGGGAGCGCCTCCCACGAGGGCTTTTGAGCCGCCGGCATCAATCCACCGTGAGCTTGGCCCCGTCGCCGAGCAGACCGCTTTGGCCGCGGCCTCCCCAAACGATCATCGCCGCGCCGCTCCACACGCCGGAGGCGCCTTTGCGCGCGCTCAGCGTGGCGGCCTCGATGGTGGACCACGCGTTGCTGAGCGGCGAATAGAGGCTCCCGTCGCTCAAGAGGTCGTTGCAGCCGTCGCCGCCGCAGCCGCTCCAAATGGCCATCTTGCTCCCGGTCCACACCGCGACGTGACGGCTCCGCGGCGAGGGAGCGCCGGTGTCGGGCAGCGCGGCCCACGCGCCCCCGCCGGGGGTGAGCGAGGCGCCCGTGCCCAAGAACGGCCCGCCGTTCCAGCCTCCCCAGACGATCATCGAGGTGTCGGTCCACACCGCGGTGTGCTGCTCGCGGATCGAGGGGGCGCCCAACGCGGGTGTGGCGCCGTTCCACGCGTCGGCGGCCGGATCGTAGAGCGCGCCGTCGCTCAGCCAATCGAACGTGTTGCCGCCGCCCCACACGAGCATCGACGCTCCGGTCCACACCGCGGAGTGGTTGTAGCGAGGGCCGAGGGTGCTATTGGGCAACGTGGTCCACGTGTCCGTCGCAGGGTCGTAGCGCGCTCCGTCGTTCTTGGGCACGCCCGCGGCGGCGCCGCCCCACACGACCATGTCGGTGCCGGTCCACACCATGGTGAAGTCGGTGCGGCCCGGCGGCGCCCCAACCGCGCTCGTAGGAGCCCACGAGTCGGTCGCAGGATCATAGATGCCGCCGGTGGTCTCGAGCTGGGTTTGACCAAAGCCGCCCCACACGATCATGGTGGTGCCCGTCCACACGGCGCGGTGGGAGTGGCGCGGCGGCGGGGCGCCCGTCGTGCTGATGGCAGACCACGAGTCCGTGGCAGGGTCGTAGACGCCGCCCGTGTTGGACACGCTCGGAGAGCCGGTGACGAGGCCGCCCCAAACGATCATCTTGGTGCCTGTCCAAACCGCGGTGTGGCGCTCGCGCGGCGAGGGGGCGAGCGCCGCGGCGATTGGCGACCACGGAGAGCAGCCGCCGTTGGGAGCATGGGTGATGGCGCCGGTCCCGGGCTCACACGAGTCGGTGGTGCACGGGTCGCCGTCGTCGATGGGCGGGGGCGGGCCGGGGATGCAGGCGCCTTCACCGTCACATCGCTCCTCGCCGTCGCAGAGGTCCTCGTCGGTGCACGACGTGCCGGCGGGCGCGGGCGAGTGGACACATTGGCCCTCGACGCACGCGTCGGCGGTGCACGGATTTTGATCGTCGCAATCCATGCCCGAGCACCCCGCCACGTTGGACGACGGGATCGGGAACGGCTCGAGCGGGCAGCCGATGGCCCAAAGGGCGCCGAGGGCGAGGAGGATAGGAGCGCGGGAAGCAAGCACGGAGCGAGGGTGGGGCACGGTGATCCAGAGCTACACGCATCGGCTCCGGCGTTCAACGTGGATCTTGGCGAACGCGATCAGCGCTTGTCCCGCTCGGCGAGCGCGGCGCGAAGGATGGGGAGCACGGCCTTATCCTTGTTGCGAGCTGCCTTTGTTTTGACCTCGATGATCGTCTCCAAACGAAGGACACGCAGCGTATAATCACCCATGTCCATCGCGATGGACGCGCCGAGCATGTCCTCGTAATTGGTCGCGTCGTCTTCCATGCTCAGCGTGCCGAGCAGATCGAGCGAGCCAAAGCGCGTGCGGAGGAGCTTGGGGCGGCACGTGACGAGCTTCAAGGCATCGCGTTTTTCTATCCATTGCAGCCCGGGGGGGTTTGGGGGGACCTTTGAGGTCCCCCCATCGTCGAAAAGAGCGTCCAGCTCTTCGAGCGCGCGCATGAGCCGCTCGATGTTCTCGGGGCTGCGAGAGTACAAGAGGTCGAGGTCTTTGGTGTAAAAGTCCGCGCCTTGCAGGTTGGCCGCGACACCGCCGATCACCATGAACGCGACATCGTGTTTGGCAAAGATCGCGAGCGTCGAAGCGAACCTCGTCCCGAACGATGCGTCCGTCACACGTAACCTCTCGATGGGCGGCTGGCCCAACATCCAGACGATCTCGCGCAAATCGACGCCATCTTCATTGTAAAACCCCTCGTGCATCGCGGGGACGGCAGAATCCTCCTCCGCCGAGAGGAACGCCTCGAATTGTTCGAAGATCGCTTGCTCTTTTGCGAGTTCCTGATTCAGCACCTGAATGAGCTGCTCCTCGGTCAGTTTCGCATCGAGCTTCCCCCTGTCTACGAGGCTTGCGGAAAAACCCTCGATCCGCTTCCCAGTCCAGCGGCCACGACCGAGGAGCACGCCGTCGCGGAGGATCTCGATCCGCCGCCCGTCCGCTCTCACGGTGTAGTCGCCGAGCTGCACGGTAGGCAGGGTAGCTTACGCGCAGGGGGCTTGGCAAGAGGCTCACCGGCGCTCCCACCCTCACTCCGGCAGGCCGGAGATCAACACCGCATCCCGCGAGGGGCTCCCCTCGTCGCACCGCGGGAGGGGCGCCCCGCACCCCTCGAATCCCTTCACACGAGGCTCGTTTACGCACGTGGCGCCGCTCGGGCCCCACATGGCCTCGACGCGGCGCGTATCGCCCTCTTGAATCGGGGTCGCGAGCGAATCGAGGATGGTAATCCCCTGCCCTTGTTTGGTGAACGATCGCTCGTCTCCGCAATACGCCGCGCGCTTCATGTGGACGCACGCTTGATGGTGGTCCGCGAGCGACACGCCCTCTTGGCTCGCCCAAGGCCGGTATCCCCACGCCGCGCACGCGACCACCGCGCCGCCTTCGCACCCCACCCCCACCTTGGCAACACCGCTCGATCGCGCGCCGGTGACCGGGTTCCATTGGGTGCCTTCCATCAGCACAGCGGCCCTCGCCTCGCCGCTCGGACCGCGGCAATAGCCTTCGAAGGAGGCGGCCTGAGCGCCCTCGATCCGCGTCGCGAGCGCCCGGCCCATCACATCTCCAAAGCGACCTTGGAGCGCGCTCGCCGCGCCGAGCCGGAGGCTCACACGCTGCGCTCGATGGGGAATCGCGAGCATAATCTCCATCTCGCCGAGATCGGGATCTTCCACCAAGCGGCCTTGATCGAGCTCGACCGCGAGCTTCGAGCCTTGGGCGCGCACCGCGCGCACGACGACATCGCGCCCCCCGAGACGAGCGCCGGTGAGCGCAGCGTCCGAAGGGCCTTTGCCGGCGATCCAGCCATTGGCGATGACGCCGTCACCTTCGCTCGTGAAGCCGAGGAGCAGCCATGTGCCGCCATCCGCGAGCCGAATCCCGGCAGCGTCGGCGATGGAGGCGTGAACGCCGTCGCCGTTCAGGTGGATGCAATCATGGCCGCTGTTGGCCGGGTTGCACGCGCCAACGGCGCCGCGCGACGAGCGCACGTTCTCGCGAACGGGCGCCTGCGAGACACAACCGGACAGGAGGAGGACGGCGAACGAGGGGATGAGCGCGGACAAAAACCTGCACATGGCGGCTCCTTTCGTGGTTCAAAGGCCGCTACGTGGCAGGGGGAGGGTTGTTTCAGCGACTGCGTTGAGCGGCGCGCGCCCGTGAGTATGCTTGACGAGCCGCCGGCCTTCGGGGATGCTCGGGCGGCATGCGGCTCCCTTATGGCATCTCCAACTTCGCCGACCTCCGCAGGAACGGTTACATGTTCGCGGACAAGAGCGGCTTTATCCCCAACCTGGAGGATGCCACGAAGGGCCGGCGCTACCTCACGTTTCTGCGCCCCCGGCGCATGGGCAAGTCGCTGCTCCTCTCGATGCTCGAATACTATTACGACGTGATCCACGCCGCTCATTTCGACGAGCTGTTCGCGGGGCTCGCCATCGCGGCGGCGCCCACCCCCGAGAGAGGCCGCTACGCCGTGCTGCGGCTCGAGATGACGGGCATGACGACGACCCTCGGCGCCGATTACCTCCGAGAGTCCTTCTCTCTGCGCCTCTTGCACCAACTCCAACGCTTCCTCGATCGGTATCGGCTGCACATGCCCGAGGTCATCGCCGCGTTCGACGCCGGCGCCTCCGCCCCGGACCCCGCTTCGCTCATGAGCCGATTCCTCATGGCCATGGGCCGGAGCCCGCACCCTCTTTATCTGCTCATCGACGAATACGACAACTTCACGAACGACATCATCGCGCGCGGTGATCACCACACGTACCACGCGGCGGTCCACGCCTCCGGCTTCGTCCGGGAGTTTTACAAGACCATCAAAGAGGGCACGGCCACGGGCATCATCGGCCGTATCTTGATGACAGGGGTGTCACCGGTCACGCTCGACGACCTGACGAGCGGGTTCAACATCATGAGCAACGTGAGCCTGGACGATGACCTCAACGCCCTCGCCGGGTTTACGTCCAGCGACGTAGGGCAGATCATCTCCGAGATCGTTTCGAAGGAGGGTTACACGCTGTCTCCAGAGGTGGTCGTCTCCGATCTGCGGGGCTACTACAACGGCTATCTGTTCTCGCGCCGCGCTGTGGAGCGGATCTTCAACCCCGACATGGTGCTTCATTTCGCCAAGGCGATGGCCCCGCCTGTCTCCTATCCCGACGAGCTCTTGGACATCAACGTTCGTACGGACTACGGCCGGATCCAACGCCTCCTCTTCACCCCCGAGGGGGCGCCGCGCGCGGACGCGATCGAGCCGCTCATGACGGTCGTCACCGAGGGTTCGATCCACGCGCGCCTCCAGCAGTCGTTCCCGCTCGACCGCGCGTACGAAGGAGAGTTTTTCGTCTCCCTCCTTTATTACATGGGCCTCTTGACGCTCCGGCCGAGCGGCGGGCAGCCCCGCCTGGGCATCCCCAACTACGCGATTCGAACTTTGTATTGGGACGCCATCGCCCGGCTCCTCTCCGATTTGCACGAGATCGACGTCGACGCGCGACGCGTGGAGGCCGCCGTCGAAGCGATGGTGATCGCCGGGGACATCGCTCCTCTCCTCCAGCTCGTCTTCACGAAGGTCATTCAGAAGCTCTCCAATCGCGACCTCATCCGCCTCGACGAAAAGACGATGAAGGTCCTCTTGCTCGCGTACGTGAGCTTGACCGAAGAGCTGTTTGCGTGGAGCGAGGTCGAGCTGGGGTTTGGCTACGGCGATCTCGTGCTCGTGCCGAGCAAGACCAGGCCCGCCGCGCGGTACGGGTTCCTGATCGAGCTGAAATACCTCAAAGCCGGCGCGACCGAAGCGATGGTGTCGGCGCGGCTCGACGAGGCGGACGAGCAGCTCCGCCGGTATCTGGCCGACCCCAAGCTCCATGGGATCGCCGGCGAGGAGGGTTGGCGCGCTGTCTCCATCGCCTTCGTGGGCACCGAGGCGTGCTCGTTCCGCGCGCTCGGCGGACAGACCTCGACCCTCACCGCGAGGGCGCGAGAATAACGGCTCTACACCAAGGATATGGAGTTACGGCGCTACGCCGCGCTCAATTGCACGTCTTCGGGTTGCCCGTGCACATGTTGGAGATGCAGTCGCCGTTGTTGCTGCACGTCTTGCCTGCGCCGCACTTGTGGCAGGTGTTGCCGCCGCAGTCGACGTCCGTCTCGTTGTTGTTCTTCGTCCCGTCGAGGCACGACGCGAAGAAGCACAGGTTCACGACAGGCTCGCAGCCGAGGGTGGCGGCGCAATCGGAATTCATCAAGCACTTTTCGCCGAGCGCGCACTTGGTCGCGCACACCGGGCCGCCGCAGTCGACGTCGGTCTCGCCGCCGTTCATTTGATTGTCGAAGCACGAAGGCTGGCAGATGCCGCCCGTGCAGTCGTTCGAGATGCAGTCATTGTTGTTGACGCACATCTCGCCGTTCGCGCAGTTGTTGGGGCAGCTCCCGCCGCAGTCGATGCCCGTCTCGTCACCATCTTTGGTGTTGTTCTGGCATGAGAAGCAGACGTTGTTGAAGCAGTGGTTCGTCTGGCAATCGTTGTTGGCGCTGCACCCCTCGCCCACGGCGCAGTTGGCGTTGCAGCTCCCGCCGCAGTCGACGTCGGTCTCGTCACCGTTCTTCTCGTTGTCGAAGCACGAGGGCTGGCAGACGCCGCCCACGCAGTCGTTGGAGATGCAGTCGCCATCTCCCATGCACATCTCGCCGGCAGGACAGTTGGGACACGGACCGCCGCAGTCGACGCCCGTCTCATTGCCGCTCTTCACGTTGTCACCGCAGCTCGACACGCACGCGCCGCCCACGCAGATGTCGCTCGGGTTGGCCGTGCAGTTGCCGTCCGTCAGACACTCCACGCACGCGCCCGCCTGATCGCAGAGGTCCATGCCCATGTTGCAGGGCGCGGCCTCGGGGGAGTTCTTGACCTCACACTGCATGTTGACGCAGTCGGCGACGCGGCACTCCATCCCAGGAGCAGGGCAGTCCTGAGGGCTGCCGCACCCCTTGCAGTGTCCCATACCGTCACACTTGGTTGTGGCCCCCATGCCACACGGGGTGTCCGCGGCCACGTTCCCGCTGACGAGCATGCCGTTGTTGCACGTCTCGGTCGTGCACTCGTTCATGTCGTTGACCACGTCGTTGTCGTCGATGGTCGTGCTGAGCTGCCCGCCTTGACACGTGAGCTTCTTGCAGTCACCCGCCTTGTCGCTCGGCGCAGGCCCGTTCGCGACCGGCGTGTTCGTGCACGTGTTGTTGCTGCACGCGTCCGTCGTGCACTCGTTCTTGTCGTCGCAGTCGAGCACCGACGAGCACCCGCCCATGCCGCTGCTCGAGCTCGAGCTCGACCCGCCCGCGCCGGGCTCGGTGAACACGTCGAAGTTTTGGAGGCACCCCACGGAGACGAGGGTCGCGAACGAGAAAACCGTTAAGGCAAAGAAGGCTTGGCGTCGCACGGGCGAAATCCTCCTGACGCCGGCCCCCCCGAATCACGACGCCCGCTTGTCAGGTTACCACCCGGACGGCCCCTACGTGCAAGCGGAATGGCCTCTCCTTGGGGGGTTTGGGGGGAGGTCCCCCCAAAACGTGAGGCTCACTCTTTCGCGGGCGAAGCGGCGCCGTCGTCCTTCTTGATCGCGACCTTGTAGAGCACCACCGCGATGAGGCCGAACGCGAGCACGCCCGACAAGTTCGACTGACAAAACGGACCAACCTTTTTGCCTACGTCGAAGCGCTCTTCGATGCCGAGCCCTGTCACGACCGCGCCGAGGAGCCCCGCGATCGCGCCGCCCGCGATGTACCCCGACGAGAGCAACGTGCCGGGGCTGAAGTCGTCGTCGCCCTTGCTCTTGCGCGCGCGATCGACGAGCCATCGCACGATGCCGCCGACGAAGATGGGCACCGACGTCGAGAGCGGCAGGTACGCGCCGACCGCGAACGGCAGCGACGCGATGCCGCACAGCTCCATCACGACCGCGATCATCACACCGACGAGCACGAGACCCCACGGCAACTTGCGCGTGAGGATGCCGTCGATGATGAGCGCGAAGAGGCTCGCCTTGGGCGCGTTGAGCTTGGGGACGTCCTTCAGGTGGTAGACGATGGTGTCGCCGTCCGCGAGGTATTTGCCCTGCGGGATCGACGCGCCCGCGGGCACCTCGACGAGCTCGTGCTCGCGCTGATCGACGCCGAGCCGCTTGCCCTTGCGCTCCGCGTTCGCGGGCACCTTCCCCTCGGCCTTCTGCGCGGTGTACGGCACGCGCCCGCCGATGCCCGGATCGATCACGAACGCGATCGATCCGTCGTCGCGCACCAAGTATTTACCCTGCGGGATCGACGCGCCCGACTGCGCCATGAACGCGACGCGATAGTCCTGACCATCGGGCCCTTGTTGGTGCTGCTGCGAGATCGCGGCCGCGGGCAGCGCCGCCTCGTGGTGCTCGGCCGCGACGGTCGTGTACGACTTGTTGAGGAGCAAGAGCGTCCAGCCGATGAACGCCGCGCTCGTGATCACGCCCGCGAGGAGCGCGAGCTGCTGCCTGCGCGGCGTCGCGCCGAGCAAGAAGCCCGTCTTGAGATCTTGGCTCGTGGTGCCGCCGTTCGACGCGGCGATGCACACGATCGCGGCCGTGGTGAGCGCCATCGCGCGGTATTGCACGCCGACCCAACCCATCGCCAAGAAGAGCAGGCACGTGATGAGCAGCGTCGCGACCGTCATGCCTGAGATGGGGTTCGACGACGATCCGATCTCGCCCGTGATGCGCGACGACACCGTCACGAAGAAGAAGCCGAAGAGCAGGATGAGCAGCGCAGGGACGAATTTAATTTCGAGCGCGGGCGCGAGCCACATCACGAGCACGAGCCCGAGCGATCCGTAGATGACCACGCTGAAGGGCAGATCGCGCATCGTGCGCGGCGTGCTCTCGGCCGCGCGCTTGCCGAGGGAGAAGTTCTTGATGCCCGCGCGGAAGGCCTTGATGATCGTCGGCATCGATCGCCCGAGGCTCACGAACCCGCCCGTCGCGACCGCGCCCGCGCCGATGTAGAGCACGTACTTGTTGCGGATCGTGTCGGGGTCCATGTCGCGGATCAGCGTCGTCGCGGGGAACACGGGCGAGCTCAGCCCCTCGCCGAAGAACGCGATGAGCGGGATGAGCACGAGGTACGCGAGCACGCCTCCCGCCATCATCTGCGAGGCCGTCTGCGGCCCGATGATGTAGCCGACGCCCAGCATCTCGGGCGTGAGCTCGCCCGCGAAGCTCGCGCCCTTCCACGACGCGAAGCGCGTGGCGGGGTTCACGTTGAAGAATTTGCCGACCTCGCCGAGCAGCTTGAACAAGAAGCCCGCGCCGAAGCCCGAGAGAACGGTCTTCGCGTTGGTGCCGCCCGTCTCGCCCACGATGAGCACGTCCGCGCACGCGGTGCCCTCGGGGTATTTGAGCTTGCCGTGCTCCTCGACGATGAGGCCGTGGCGGAGCGGGATCATCATCAAGACGCCGAGCAGACCGCCGAGCAACGAGATGGTGAGGACCTTCGTCGCCTCCATGTCGTAGCCCATGATGAGCAGCGCGGGCAGCGTGAAGGCGACGCCCGCGGCGATGGATTCGCCCGCGGATCCGGCCGTCTGCACGATGTTGTTCTCGAGGATGGTCGCGCGGCCGAAGAAGCGGAAGATGGTGATCGACAAGACCGCGATCGGGATCGACGCCGACACCGTGAGCCCGACCTTGAGCGCGAGGTAGACCGACGACGCAGCGAAGATCACGCCGAGCGCCGAGCCCAAGATCACGCCTCGCAGCGTCAGCTCGCGGATGTCCTTGGACGCGGGGATGTACGGCTCGTGCGGCTTGGTCTCAGCGCCCTCGACGCTCGCGACCTCTTCACGTTCGCTCATGGCGCGCGAGCGTATCAGCGGCCTCGTCCCGAGGTCTTGGCTCATCGCAGGTGAGGCGCCCGGCCCTCAGCCGCGAGAGCCCCGGAATTTTACGCAAAGACGCCAAGACGCAAAGGCGCAAAGAGAAAGGGAAGGTTGGCCTCTTCGCGGCGAACGCTCGCGGGCAACGCTCTCCCCGCCCCTCCTTCTCTTAGCGTCTTTGCGCCTTTGCGCCTTTGCGTCCCTTTCTCCCCTCGATGCACCTCTTGATCAGCAACCGCTGCGAGGGGAAGCAAGGGGAGGCACGAAGCAAAGGGAGGCACAAATAGGCAACGAATGTCTGCGGGGCTGTACCAAGCCTGGAGCTTCGCGCGCTCAAAGGTGTTTCTTGGCGATCTCGGCCCACGTGCCCGTGGGCTCGATCTCCAGATAGTGACGCCAGCAGGGCCGCGCGTTCTCGGCGTCGCCGAGCTGCTCGTAGGCCATCGCCAAATTGAAGTACGCGTCGGCGAAGCGAGGATCACCCGCGATCGCGCCCTTGAAATAGCCGACGGCCTCGTCCGCGTGCCCCCGTTCGAGGAGCACGTACCCCAAGTTGTATTGCGCCTCGGGCTGGGTCCGCTCGATCTTGAGCGCCTCGTGGTAGAGCGTGATGGCCGCGTCCTCGTCACCGCGACGAAAGCGAATGTTGCCGAGGTTCGTGTGCGCGATCGCGAGCCACGGATCGAGCGCGATGGCTTGTTTGTAGAGCGCCTCGGCCTCGTCGAGCGTGGCGGGGTCCTCGTCGAGCGCGCTCGCCTTGACGTAGAGATCGTACGCGGCGCGCGCGCGCTCGCGGCCGACCGCGGGGCGCAGCACGCGGACCACGTCGTCGCGCAGCGCCTTCACGTCGAAGTCGAGGAGCATCTGTCCGGTCACGGGCTCGAAGCTCACGCCGTCGGTCTTGACCACGACGCGCGTCCCGTCGGACACGACGCGCAGCTCGGCGAGCGGGCGGATCACGCGCGGGATCGACGCGCGGATCGCGGTCACCGCGCGCGCGACGTCGCGCAGCCGGACCTTCTTTTGGAACAGATCGCGCGCGGCGCGGAGCGCGATGATGTCCGTGAACGTGTACGCGCGACGCCCTCGGCGCCGGCCGCTCGGCGACACGACGCCGGATCGATCGAGCGACCGGAGCCTCGTCTTGGAGAGCCCGAGGAGCTTCGCGACCTCGGAGCCCGTGAACATGTCGCTCACGGGCTCGCGCCCGCTGCGAGGCAGAGGCTCCGCGCTGACGAGCACCTCAGCGGGCGCGTCGGGCGGAGGCGGCGGCGACGAAACACGCCCTCCGCCCGGCCCAAACGACACGTGGATCACCTTGCCCGCGACGTTCGGCTCATCGGGGGGCCGGTCCTTCGAGTAGCTGCTCATCTCCCGCTGATGCTTGTACTACGAAGCGACGCGCTGGAAAGAGGGGCCGTGATGTCGATCGCGATCATCACGCCGCGAGGGGCGGCGCGCACGGCGATCTCCATTCGCGCGACGCCGAGCGGCGCGCTCGCGCGACAGCTCGCCTCGCGCCGCGCGACGCGGAGCGCGAGCAGGCGCGTGTGCGGATCGTTCGCGATCAGCGCGGAGAGCGCGGCGATCTCTGCGTCGGGGATCACGCCGCCCGAGGCCACGCCTTTGAGGAGAACGCTCGTGGATCCGTAATACACGGGGCCCGCTTCTTCGCTCTTGACAGCGCCTTCGCTCACGATGTCAGCGCCCTCCACGAGCGAGCGCCACCTCCCGTACGGCGCGCGCGCGAGCGCGACGTCGCGGCGCAGGACGAAGCTCTCGGCGCGCGTCTTCGCGAGGCCGGGGTGAGGACCGAGCGGCATGCGCGCATCGTAGGATCTGCGATGTTGCGGCCCGAAGAAGCCGGCGATCGTCGCCCCGAACTTGGCCGATCGCGCATCGTTCTGCGACCGTGCGCGCATGGCCCCTCAAGGAAAAGAGCGCAGGCGACATCGTCTCTATGTCACCCGCAACACCGAGTACCACACACGCGACGGCGTATGCGTGGCGGTGCGCGATCGCAAGTCGCGCTCGTTCAGGCCTGCGCACCTCGCGCTCAACCTCAAGATGGAGGGCGGCGTCCGCATCTATTCGAATGGTGCGATGGTGCCCAACATCGCTGAGCCCAAGCCCGGCGACGCGATCTTCTTCTCGTACTTCGACTCCGACGGCGAGTGCCGTCAGATCGTGACGAGCCGCATCGAGCGCATCGATCGGCCGCCGAAGCGCGACGTGCTCCTGTACCCGCCGCAGAAGCGCGCGAGCTGAGCCTTGAACCTCACTCCCCCGGCCCCCTCTCCCGTGAACGGGAGAGAGGGAGATACGTCGATAAGACCTCTGACTCCCCCTCTCCCGCGTGCGGGAGAGGGGGCCGGGGGGTGAGGGCCATGCGCGCGATGATCTTGGCCGCGGGGCTCGGCACGCGCCTCCGGCCGCTCACGAACGAGCTGCCAAAACCCCTCCTCCCCATCGGGGATCGCCCCGCGATCGCGCACGTCGCCGAGAGGCTCGCGCGCGCCGGCATCCGCGAGGCCGCGCTCAACACACACCATCTCGCGGAGGCGTTCTCCCCCGAGGTCCTCAATGCGCTCCCGCTCGCGCTCCACGTGCTCCACGAGCCTTCGATTTTGGGCACGGCGGGCGGCGTCGCGAACGCGCGGAGCGCGCTTGGTGATGGGCCTTGTTTGATCTGGAACGGCGACATCCTCGCCGACGTCGACGTCGATGCGCTGGTCGAGCGCCATCACGCGAGCGGCGCCGCGGCGACGTTGGTGGTCGCGCCATCGCCGCTCGGACAAGGCACGGTGGGGCTCGGCGCGCGGGGAGAGGTGGTGAGGCTCCGCGGAGAGCGCTTCGGCGAGGAGCGCGCGAGCGGCGACTTTTTGGGCATCCACGTGATCGGAGCGCGGGTGAGGGAGCTGCTCCCGGGCGAAGGGTGCTTGGTGGGCGACGTGTATTTGCCCATGCTCCGCCGCGGGGAAGAGCTCCTGACGGCGCCGCACGAGGGGGCTTGGGACGACATCGGATCGCTCGCCAGCTACCTCGCCGCGAACCGCCGTTGGCTCGCGTCAAACGGGCTCGTGTCGTGGGTCGGGGAAGGTGCTTTGGTCGATCCTCGGGTGACGCTCGATCAAAGTGTGATCGGGCGAGGTGCGGTGATCGAGGG
>CAYTJL010000084.1:0-16595 GCA_964437785.1 uncultured Polyangiaceae bacterium | reverse complement strand
GGGGTCGCTCAGAGCGCGATGACCACCGCGCATTGACCGTCCGTGCAAAAGACCGAAGCCTCGGGCGGGTATTGAGGCGCGCACGCCGGGCACCCGGTCATCGGCTCGCAAACGAGGCTCTCCAGCTCGGAGCTCGTGCTCACGGCGGTGAGGTCCGACGTGCTCGCGGCGATGCACGACTCGCAGCAGCTCGTGCCGATACGGAGCCGGCAATCGCTGTCGTTCACGCACGCGCCCACATGATGCGTTCGCGTGTCCGCGGCCTTGCACGTGCCGAGATCGCAATACGCGAACAGGTTGGGGTTGATGACGGAAGCGCACTTGGGACATTCGGTTTCGTTGGGACAAGCGCTCTGATGGAACGCTTGGAGTTTGTCTTTGTGAATGGCGACGACGTCGCCGAGCTCGGGCACGCCGCACACGTCGCAGCAGCCCGGGAAGGTGAGGATACACTGGCCCGGACCGGTGCACGCGGTGAAGTGTTGACCGCCGCCGCCCGCGCCGGAGCCCCCGCCGCCCGTGCCGCCCACTTCGGTGGGGCACCCGGCCGAGGACAGGAGGAGAAGAGCGGAGAGCGGGAAGAGGGTAAGGTATTTCATGCCCCTAGGATGAGGCGCGGCCGCCCGGGCGCAAGGTTTATTGTTCTTCCAGAGGGGATTTTGGGGGAGTCGTAACGGCCTGTTACATGTCGTCGACCCGGAAGGTCATCCCCGCGGCGCGGAGACGTTCGATGAGCGTCATGCCCATGGCCGAAGCAGGGGTGAGCACGCCGCCGGAAGAAGAGAGGTTGTCGCTCGCGAGGCAGAGCGCCGCCTCACCGAGCATCTTGGCGGTCTCGCCGTAGCCGGGGTCGCTCGTGCCCTCGACGACGCCTTTGACCTTCTTGCCCTTGTCGCTCGTGCCATAGACGTACACACGGAAATACCCGCTCTCGCGCGCCTCGCGGCTCGGGCCCGATCCGGGCTTGGGCAGCAGCTTGCGGAGGAGCGCGCGGGTGGGCGGCGCGCCCGCGAGCGCCAAAAATCCCATCATCCCGGCGCTCACGCCCGCGGCCATGGTGAGCCCCTTGATGCCTTTGCCCGTCTCCATGGCCTCGTCGTAGTGAAAGTCCTCGCCGTACGGGAAGCCCATGAGCGCGTTGGAGCGCCGCACGATGGGGCCATTGATGGCAGACATGATGAACGGCGCGCTCCACGCGCCGGTGTCCTCGTCGACGTGAGCCCCCATGCGGTTGAGCTTGTCCGGCCCGCGCGCGGCGTCTCTCGGGTTGAGCGCGTACGGGTCGAGCAGGACGCGGCGCGCCTCGCTGCTCGCCGCGCGCTCGGCGATGTCGAGCATGGTGGTGAGCGTGCCGCCGCTGGCCGCGCCCTTCATGGCGCGGACGCGCGTGTGAACGACGGCGAGCCGCTCTCCCTTTTGCGCGAAGTGATCGTGGACGAGGAAGGTGCCGAGATCCGAAGGGATGGAGTCGAACCCGCAGCAGTGGACGATGCGGGCGCCCGTGGATCGAGCCTTGTCGTGGTTCTCGTCGATGACCTCACGGATGAAGAGCGCCTCGCCCGTGATGTCGCAATAATGGGTGCCGTGCTCGGCGCACGCGGCGGCGAGCACCTTGCCGTAGTGGTGATAAGGCCCCACGGTCGTGGCGACGGCGCGCGCCTTTTGGACGATCGCGGAGACCGCCGCGGGATCGAGGCTGTCGCCCACGAGGACCGGCAAATCGGCGGCGGAGTCGCGACCAGCGTCGATCGAAGCGAGCTCGCTGCGCACCTGATGGAGCTTGTCGCGGCTCCGCCCGGCGAGGGCGAGGCGGACGGGGGCGCGCTTCTTGACGAGGTATTCGGCGACGAGCTTGCCCGTGAAGCCCGTCGCGCCGAAGAGGACGAGATCGAATTCGCGCTTGGAAGATCCGTTGTTGTTCGACATGAATGCGCTACTTATACACGACGAGGTACGAGGTGAGATTGATATTTCCCGCGTTGTCCGGCGGGGTCATGCTCTTGTAGAGGCCGCGGTACGAGAGCGAAGCGTCCATGCCGGGCGTGACGTCGGCGGTGACGTCGACCACCCACGGGTCCACCTGCTGGCCCGGGCACCAGCCGCCGCGCCCGAACCACCATGTTCCGGGCTGGTTCGGGGTCATGCCTTGATCGGTGTGCGCGACGCACTTGTTCTGCGTTCCCGCCTCTTTGTGCTCGCGCAAATAGGCCTTGCCGTTGACGGTGATCTCGTGTTGATGGTTGCAGAACTCGGCGCATTGGCCCGTGTCGGCGCCGTGGCCCGTGACGATGCTCCACAGCTCGACGCGCGTCGCGTCGGCCGGGATAGGCACGGTCGCCGGCGCGTGCAGCGTGTCGTACATGGAGGTGAACGGGCCGCCCGACCAAAGGAACGTCGCATCGGCGGGCTTATAGCCCTTGTTCTGGTTGGAGAAGCGGAGCGTGAAGAACGTGGAGGTGGGTTGGGTGTTCCACGAAGGGGCAAAGTCCCAACGGAAGTGCTGCATACCGCCGTCTTTGAGGTGAACGAGCATGGGGCTCGCGTCGACGATCCAATGGCTCTCGCGGTGATAGCTCGTGATGAAGCGCGCGATCTCCACGTTGTTCATGGCCGGGTCGCGCACACCGAGCGAAGCGATGTAGTCCCAGTCGCCGCAGTTGCCCTGCGCGAACTCGGCCTCGTCCGGGTCGGGGCACGCCATCCACACCTCGATTTGGAGCGTGTCGAAATTGGCCATCTCGGCGGCGGAGGGGAGCGCTACGTCGGTCTCTTCGAACTCCGCGAGCACCTCGCCTTGCCACAACGTGACGACCGTCGCGCCGTCGTTGTCGAGCTTGGTCTCGGCCGCCTCCTCCCAGTTGAAGAAGCGCGCCTCGTGGGCGGCGTAGGCCAAGTTGGACTTCCACGGCCACTCGCCCGCTTGCTCCAGCGCAGGATCGAACAAGGCCACGTCGGCGAGGTACCCCATGCCGCGGATGCGCTGGCGCCGATCGATGGTGAAGCCCACGCGCCCATGGCCGTTGAGCACCTCGGTGAGCCAACCGCCGATGGTGGTGGAGCGCTTTTGAACGACGTGCAGGCGAGGGCGCCAATGGTCGGCCTCGGCCTGCGCGAGCTTGCCGAGCGAGGCGTCGATTCGAGCCCTCATGGCCGACGTGGACGCGTTCGCCGCGTCGTCGCTCGACGCGCGCGAGACGAAGAAATAATGCACGTTCTTGGCAGGCTGCTTGACGAGCTTGTCGACGCTCTGCTCCCAAATCGAGGTCTTGTCGAGCGTCGAGACCACGAGCGAGTCGGGGATGAAGACGTAGCTCTCGCAGCCGTTCCACCGCTCGCTCATGACAAAAGGCTCTTCGCCCACCAGATCGAGCGTGAAATCGTCGGCGATCTCGCGCCGGTGGATGCCATAAGGCCCTTGCGAGAAGGCGCGCGGCGCGACGCCGAGATCGGTGCAAATGGCCGGGACGGGCGGCGCGTCCGGGCCTGCATCCATGGGCGCTCCGCCGCCTCCAGAAGCGCCCGTGCCGCTCCCTCCCCCGCCCGTCGCAGGCGATGAAGAGCACGCCAATGGGGGCAGAGCGAACGCGAGGAGCGAGCAGGCGGCGAGGACGGCGAAGGAGCTACGCATAGCCTCTCTTAATCGAGGCCCCGCCGCACGCCTAGGACCCGTTCGGAAACGCAGCCTATCCGCAATTGACAACCGTCAAAACGAGGTCCTCGTCAACGGCCGATCACGCGCCGCCGCCGCCGTCTTGCGGACAGCCGTACATGTCGACGTAGACGCGCAGCGGGCCTTCGGGACAGGGGACCTCGTAGAGATCGATGATGTGTCCAGTGTGGTTTGCGCCCACGTTGCCCACGCGCGCGCGGGCGCCGGCCAAAGCCTTGCCGCCGAGGGGCATGGAGCCGTCTTGGCACGTGAGGTTGGCGATGTAGTTATAGCTGTCGCGCGGGCCGCAGCGCGGGACCGGGTTCTCTTTGTCGGCGCCCTCGGCGGGCCGTTTGGGGGGCGGCGGAGCTTTGGCGACGGGCGGCGGCTCGCTCTCTTGGGGCTTGACTTGGCCGCTCGGCGGGGGCGCTTGCACGTAGATCACCTGCGGCGGACCGGCCGGACCGCAGCCCCACACGACGGGCGCGGCGAGCAGGATCGGCGCGAGAAACGAGGCGCGAAGGAGCGATCGCGTAGAGATCATGATGGGCATGGTACAAGGTTCGACGCGGAGCATGGAAGCGCGTTGGGCACGAACCTTCAGAACGAGGGCGAGCCCTTCTTGCCGGCGTCGTGCTTCGGGATCTGATCGCTCTTGCCGATCACCTTCTTCTCGAACGAAGGAGTCCCCGGCGCGCCCACGTGGCAGCTCTTGCACTTGAGGCGCGCGCCGTCGGCCGCGACGAAGTTTTCGACCAGCACAGACGACATCCAATCCGCGGCCTTCGCGCGGTCGCGCGGCTCCCCGAGGATCTTGAGCAGCGGTTTGCCCTTGTCGTCCACATGGCAGCTCTTGCACTTGACGGGCGAGCCGTCTTTGAGCTTGACCGCCTGCATGAGGTGGACGCTCATCCAGTTGGCCGTCTCTTTGTTGGGCGTCATCGGGGGATAATCCTCGTCTTTGCCGCCCGGCTTTTGCGCGTGGCAGTGCTTGCACTCGACGCCGAGCTGCTCCGCCACCGAGGCCATCGTGAGGAACATGTCTTGATCGCAGCGCGCGTTTCGAAGCACGCCGTGGTACTCGCGGGGCACGGGCTTTGAGCCGGCGCAAGGGTCGAATTCGCCGGGCTTGGGCGCGCCTCCATGGGTCGCGCCGCCGCCTCCTCCGCACCCCACGGCGAGCGCGCCCATCGAGGTGAGCGCCGCGATCAACGAGCCTGTGAAGAGGCGTTTGAGCGAGCTTGCGAGGGTCACGGAGGCTCCTTGTTTCAACGAGGGTTGGCCGCGTCGAGCGCGTCCTCGGCGGCTTTGCGCATGACGTCGAGCGGCGGATCTTTGCCGGTCCAAAGGCGGATGGCGAGCGCGGCTTGGCGCACGAGCATCCCGAGGCCGCCCGACGCGGTGAGGCCGCGCTCCTTCGCGGCGGCGAGGAACGGCGTCTCGCGCGGGACGTAGATGACGTCGTACGCGACCGCGTGCGCGGGCAGCGCGCTCCAGGGGACGATCGCGGCGACGCCGTCGCCCGGATCAGCCTCCTTCATGCCCGCGCTCGTCGCTTGCACCACGCAATCCGCGCCGGTCACGAGCTCGCCCCATTGCAGCCTCATGACCTGCGAGAGCTTGCTGCTCGGCTCGGCCGCGCCCGCGCCGGGCCAACACGTGGGGAGCGCGCCGAGCGCGCGCGCCTTCGCCGCGCTCTCCGACTCGTGCATCACCTCCGAGCTCGACCACGATCGCGAGGTCACGGCGATGATGCGATAGCCGATCTTCTGGAGCGCGACGATCGCCGCGAGGCCCGCGCCGCCCGCGCCGATGACCGCCGCGCGGAGCTTGGGCCTGCCCGCGGTGAGCGCGTCGAGCTCCGCGGCGAGCGCCTCGGCGTCGGTGTTGTGCGCGACGACGCGGCCCTTCGCGCTCACCGCGAGCACGTTGGCCGCGCCCACGGCCTCGGCGCTCGCGTCGACCTCGTCGGCGAAGCTCATCACGAGCCGTTTGTACGGCAGCGTGACGTTGCAGCCCGCGATGCGGCCGGTGCGCAGATCGTCGACGAAGCGCGGCAGGTTCTTGTCCGAGGGGACGTCGATCGCGCTGTAGATGCACGGCTCCTTCATCGCGAGGAACGCCGCGCCGCACATCGACGGCGAGATCGAGTGGCGCACGGGGTGGCCGAGCAGCGAGAAACGACGGCGAAGACCGGACATCAGCGCTCCTCTCGTGGCTCGGGCGCGAGCAGATCGAGCTGCTGCGCGGCGGCGCTCGCCGCGCGCGGCGAAGCCCTCACGGGCGTGATCTTGGCGGTGATCTCGCCGCGCTCGACGCGCACGCGGATCGTCTCTCCGGCCCGCACCTCGGACGGGTCGCGGATCGCGCGGCCGTCCATCGTCCGCGCGATCGCGTAGCCGCGCGACAAAACCGCGAGCGGCGAGAGCGCGTCGAGGCGCGCGGCCGCGCGGCCGAGATCGCGGCGGCCGAGATCCACGCGGCGCTTCATCGCGGCGTCGAGCCGCACGCGCAGCGGGCCGAGCGCGGCGCGCGCGCTCGCGAGCACCACGCTCGGGTGGCGCGTGAGCAGCGATCGCTCGAAGCGCGCGACGGTCGCGCGCCGCGACGTGACCGCGCGCTCGGCCGCGTCCGCGAGCCTGCTCGTGAGATCGTCGAGGCGCGTGCGGTGATCGGCGAGGACGCGCGCCGGCGATCCGAGCCGCTCGCGGCGGCGCTCGAGCTCGACGCGCGCGTCGTCGACCACCGCTTCCATCGCTTGCACGAGCCGTTCGAACGACGCGCGGAGGAGCGCGCGCCGCGAGGACGCGTCGGGCACGATGAGCTCGGCGGCCTGCGACGGCGTCGCCGCGCGCGCGTCGGCGGCGAGGTCGGTGAGCGTCGTGTCGATCTCGTGGCCGACCGCGCTCACCACGGGCACGCGCGACGCGGCGACCGCGCGCACGAGCTCCTCGTCGTTGAAGGCCGAGAGATCGTCGGCCGAGCCGCCGCCGCGGCCCACGATGATCACGTCGACGTCGCGCACGCGGCCGAGCATCGCGAGCGCGCGGGCCATGCGCGACGCCGCGCTCGCGCCCTGCACGGGCGCGCGCGCGAGCAGGATGTGCGTCGATCCTCTGCGCGTCGCGACCTTGATGATGTCGTGGATGGCCGCGCCGTCGCCGCTCGTGACCACGCCGATGACGCGCGGCTCCTCGGGCAAGGGGCGCTTGCGATCGGCCGCGAACAGGCCCTCGGCCGCGAGCTTCTCTTTGAGGCGCTCCAGCGCTTCGAGCAGCGCGCCGCGGCCGAGCGGGCGCGCGTCGTCCGCGATGAGCTGGAGCCTGCCGCGCGGCACGAAGAGCGTCGCGCGCCCCATGAGCACCACGCGCGATCCGTCTTGGAGGAGCCTGCGCGCGCGGGCGGGCGCGGTCCTGTACATCACGCAATCGATCGACGCCTCTTCAGCCTCGTCTTTGAGCGTGAAATACGCGTGTCCGCTCGCCACCTCGCGCAGGCCCGAGATCTCGCCCGCGACGCGCGCGTCTTCGGTGCCCGCCTCGACCAAACGCTTGATCTTGCGGTCGAGCGCCGCGACGCTGAGGACGTCGGGATCCGGCGGTGCATCCGCGCTCGCGGCCCTGCTCATCTCGCCTCCTGCCGACGGGCGCCGCACGGGCGTCGGCTCGTCGAACAGGAAGGGCATGTTGGGGAACGAGCGTCGTCTCTCCAAGGGATCGCTCCACCGTTATCCTGTTTTCGTGTGAAGCTCAAACCGGGCAGCCCCTCACCCTCGTACGACGAGCGCGAACCCGGCCGCCAAGAGCAGCACGAACACCAAGAGCTTGAAGGTCCTCATCGGCACGCGCGCGTGGAGCTTCTCGCCCAGATAAAGCCCCATCGCGAGGGCTGGGATCAACGCGAGAGACACCTTCAACGTGCCTTTGTGGATGTTGCCGAGCGCGACGTAGCTCACCACCATCACCGCGTTGAGCAGGAGCCAAAGCACGCTCAAGGTCGCTCGGAATTTGGCTTTGTCGTCGCCGAGCGTGCGCCCCGTCACGTACACGGCGAGCGGTCCGCCGGTCGAAAAAGCGCCGTGCGCGACGCCCCCGAGCACGAGGAGCAGCGCCGCGAGGAGCCGATTCATCGGCGGGGCGCGGGGGGTCGCCGTGGCGTCGCCGCGCGCCCGCCAAAGCTCTATCATCGCGAGGCCGGCGATGAACGCGCCGAAACATCGTTTGAGGGCCGAGGCGGGCAGCGCGCGAAACGCGAAGAGGCCGAGCGGCAGGCCGAGCACCATACACGGCATCACGAGCCCGAAGAGAAGGCGCTTGTCGGCCCATTGGTAATAACGAATCGACAGGTACGACGAGAGCAGGAGCGCGGGCGGCAGATACGCCGGCAGGAGCAGATCCATCGGCATGAAGAGCGAGCCGAGCGCCACGGTCACGAGCGCGGACCCGAAGCCGAGCGAGCTCTCGATCAAGAAGGCCAAGAGCACGACGAGGGCGAGCGAGATCGTCAATCAACCCTCACGGCGTGCCCACACGGTGAGCCACGCAGAGCGCGGCTCCTCGGGCGCGAGCGTGCTTGTCTCGGCGCTCACCAAGCGAAACGCCGGCAAACGCGCTTCGAGCGCAGCGGGCGAGAGGCGCAGGGTCTTGCGCGCCGGGCTCGCGCCCTCGCCGTCGCTCACCAGGATGAGCGCGCCGCCGGGCCTCACGAGGTCCGCCACCGACGCTGCATAACGCGGGATCATGTCCTCGGTCATCGTGTGGAGACAGCCCCTGTCCACGGCGACGTCGAACGAGCCGGCGACGCGAGGGCACGTGATGTCGTCGCGCACGAACGTGATCGGAAGATCCTTTGAGCGCGCGCGCGCTCGGGCGATCGCCTGCGCCGAGCGCTCCATCGCGATCACGCGATACCCCTCTTCGGCCGCGAACCGGGCGACCGTCCCGAGGCCCGCGCCCACGTCGAGCAGCGATCGCGGGGGCGGAAACCGGGTGATCGCGTCGCGGAGATCGGTTGGGATCACCTCGACCTCCCAAGGCAGCTCCGCGCCGCCGGCCGCGTAGGCGCGATCCCAATCGGCCTCGGAGGGGCGTTGAAGATCCGATGGAGGCGCATGGCTCTTCGCGACGATCTCGACGAGATCGACCACGCGCTCGGGCGCGAGCGTGGGCCCGGGCCGGATCGGCCGCGCCTCGGGCGGCTCTTCGACCTCGACGCCGAACGAAGGATCGATGATCCAAAACCCATCTTCGCGGAGCTGCGCGAGGTTGCGCGCGACCGACGGCGCGCGGATCATCACCTCGTTCATCGACGGCGCGACCAGCACGGGCGCGCGCGTCGCGATCGCCGCCGCCGCGACGACGTCGCTGAAATCCCCGCGGGCGATGCGCGCGACGGTGGTGGCCGAGGCCGGATAAACCACCATCACCTCCGCCCACGCCGCCAAATCGATGTGCGCCGCCGGGTGATCGGGCGCGCCCCAAAGGCCCTTCGCGACGCGGTGGTGGGTGAGCGCTTCGAGCGCGCGGAGGCTCACGAATCGGCGCGCTTCACGCGTCGCGGCCACGCGCACGGCGTGGCCTCGCCCGAGCAGACGGCCAATGAGGCGCGGCGCTTCCATGGCTTGCACCGCGCCCGAGATCCCGACGACCACGCGGAGGCCCTTGGATACGGGCTTATCGAGAGGAGCCTCGCGTGGAGCCCCGATCACCCCAGCGCGTTCGAGGAGCGCGAGCAGCTCGTCCACCACGCGCTCGTCCAAAGGCCCTTCGGCCAAAGCGCGCACGTGGGCGAGGACGTCCTCGCGCGATCGCGCTCCTTCGTCGAAGACCTCGAGGACGGCTTCACACAGGGCAGCCGAGTCGCCGTCGAGCCGGCTCACGCTCCCATCGGGGCCGACGAGGACAATCGAGCGACCCGCGGACGCGGAGTCGCGACCCACGTTGATCGACGCTTCATGACGGATCACGCGCGCCGATGCGAGTCGTTCCCACGTCATCATGTTCTTTTGCGGTCCGAACCGGACCGCCTCGTCTCATCAACCAACGGCGTCGGGGGGCGTCCCACCGCCCGATTCACATCCGCCGCCCGAGCCACCTGCGCCGCCTTTGCCGCCGCCGCCGGCGCAGGGCTGGCACGTCTCGCCGTTGCAGGTCTCCGAGCCACACGAAGCCGCCGAAACGGCGGCCGCGGCGGCGCCCACGAGGGTCACCACCGCGAGCACCGCGGGCACCTGAATCTTCTTCCGCTGCTTCGGGGTCATCCCGGCATCCTATCTGGCATCTCCGCTCGCCGTAAAGCCCTCATGACGATGGGGGGCGAAGCCGCCGGCTCGCTTCGGTCTCGACGGTCTCGTGACGTAGTTATTGTTGAGCGGACCCTAAGAAGCCTCGCGCGCCTCAGGGCGTGAGGCGCTCGACGTGAAACGACGACGTGTTGTCGTCCGCGATCACCACGAGGGTGTGCCCACACGCGCTCGATACCGCGCGCTCGCGGCTGCGCTGCCACCGGAAGGAGCCTTGTGCGTCGAGCCTCATCATGTACGTTGGACCGGGGAGGGGGCCTCCGCCAAAGTCGATGGGGCCGCTCGTCTTCGTCCCTTCTACCAACACGCCCCCTGTCTCGTCGACGGTCATGACAGGCCTGCTCAGATCTTCGCCGGGGAGCCCATAATGGTTGACCCACACCGGCGTCCCCGTGCTCCCATCGATGCGCGCGACGAGCAAGTCAGCGACGCCGACGGCTGCCACGGGGCCGCCCCCTACGTCGATCGTCTCCAAGAACGAGGCGGCGAACATGATGTCTCCAGAGGGTGCCGGGAGGACACTTGGGACATGAGACAAATAAGCCGAGATATCAGAGGAGAGCAGCGCAGCGCTCGAGAGGACCTTGGTCCATACGCACGCTCCCGTCTCGTCGAGCCGCGCCAGGAGGTAATCTCCGCCCGGGCCGCTCGACACGGGCCCACAGCCGAGATCGGCCGTCCCCGAGAACTCCCCCGAGAGGAGGAGATCCCCCGACGCGAGGCGCTGAACCGTTGGGGTTGGGCGTGATGGAGCATATGAAAAGCTCTTGCCCCACAGGCACGTGCCTCCTGGATCGGCGGCCATGAGAGAGAAGCTGTTTACAGGCAGGTCACACCCCGGGATGTTCCAGGCGCCCAACCCAAAGAGATAGTCATGGGCGCCGTCGGGCAAGACGTCGATCTGGCCGACGTAGCTCCATACGCACTCGCCGGAGGCGCTGATTTTGGCCGTGAACGGGGACATCCCCGGGGGCGTGGGACCGCAGCCGAGATCGATGCTCGACGAGAGCGACGTCAACGAGACGAACGCATCCCCCGCTTCGTTGACCCTCAACACGGGGGTGTATGCGATGTCGTGGCTGGGCAAGCTCTTCGCGTAGGTGGTCACACCGTTCTTGTCGATCCGCAACAACGAGGCGCCCTCGCTCCCCACCGCGACGAGATCACCCGCGGCGTTGATCGCCCCGGCGGTGTTGGAAAAAATATCGTGCATGGTCCCGTGGAACGCCCCATGAGCGCTGTCGACGTAGGCGGGCCAATACCCGGGAAGGGGGTCACACATCCCGTCTCTGGTCGTGGTGTTGAACACGTACGACGATGCCCCTTTAACCTCCGGCGCCGGAGCAAGATCCGCGGAGAGGGCCTCGCACCCTGGGGTGAAGGAGCGCTCGCCGAGGGCAGATACGTTATTTTGTGGATCCAAGCGAAAGAAGAGCGCACCAAGGTCCACGATCGCAAACTGTTTAGACTGGTGGCGCACGCACCGGCTGAAGCGATTCCACGCCACGCCGAAGAACGCGTCCCCCGTCGAGCCCACCGCGATCCGTGACGCTCTCCACGAGGTCGGGGGGGGCGTCCCGAGGTCAACGAGCGGGGGCGCCGCACAATCGATGTGGGGGGGTTTGAACGGGAGGAGATGCGTCATCGACCCAAAGACCGTGCCCGGCGGCAGATCCGCGCCCGGGTACGCGCCGTTGCACGCGCCCGACTTGCACGAGGCCGTGGCGCACGTCGTGATGTCGTAACACGCGGTGCCATCTGGCACGTTCGTGCTGGAGCAAACCCCCGTCGCCGGATCACACGTCCCCGGGAGCTTACAGGGCCCCTCCATGGGGCACACGACGGGCGGGCCGCTCGCGCACGACCCGGATTGGCATACGTCGTTCACCGTGCACGCATCGCCGTCGTCGCAGATCGTGCCGTCGCCCGCGTTCGAGGCCGCGCACGCGCCCGTCGAGGGGTTACACGCATTGACCTGACATTGACCGATGGGAGGGCAAACGACGGGAGCGCCACCTTCGCAAAAGCCTCCATGGCACGTCTCATTTTGGGTGCAGGGGTTACCATCATCGCACCCGATGCCGTCGGGCAAGTTCGACATCTCGCACGTGCCCGTCTCCAGATTACAAATGTTGGACTTGCACGGAGGGGCCGTTGGGCACGCGGGGACCCCCTCGCAGCTCTCCCCGCCTCCGTTGGGAGCGCACCCCATCGAGGCAGCGACGAGCACCAACCATCCAACGTCGAGACGCATAGCTTATCCAGCCTCTCTTGGGTGCGGGAGGCGCGGTCAACGTTCATCGCCCTCTGCGCTCACCCTACGACACCAAAGGCACGTTTGACGTCCTCGACCGCGCTCGCCCCTTCGCGCGTGAGCGGCTCGACACCGATGATGCAATCGGGCGGGATACGCCGCGCGAGGAGCACGCCGTTGGGGCTCGTGAAGATGCGAATCCCGTGGGCGCGCACCTTGGCCGGATCGACGGCGAGGAGGAGCGCCACGTTCCAGCGCTTTCCCACCTTGGATTGTCGGCTCGGCGCGAGGTGCACGTGGGTCCTCGATTGTGCGGTGATGCCCTCGCGCGCGATCGACCGCGCCGCCTCGACGTTCGTGCCGTGATAGATGATCGAGGCGCCGTCATACGTCGTCCAAGACGCCTCCACCGCATCGAGCGACACGGCGGGGGTGCTGTGGCCTTGGCAGGCGCGGATGCGCTCGCCCTCGATCTCGAAGCGGCGTTTGTCGTTCTGCGCGACGACGGCGTCGAGCTCGCTCCGCGAGAGGCGCAAGGCGCGGAGCACGTCCCCGATCGCGGCCCAGCCCGCCTCGTCCATGCGGAGCCCTTGCTCCGCCGCGCCGTGACGCAGCAGCCACGAGACGCGTTTGCTTTGATTGACCAGCTTATGACGATCCATGACGGGGCCTCCTCGCTCCGGGCGCGGCCACCATAAACACGCGCCGGAGCTTGGGAAGAAGGCTTTGGGCGATAGCCTATCGCATTTTTGGATAGGCATGGGCATGCTCTCGGGATGCCCCCTTCGATCGACGCCGAGCAGCTCGACGCGTTCGTGACGTTCGCCGAGCACATGAGCTTTACGCGCGCGGCGCGCGCGAGGCGGATGTCGCAGCCCGCGCTCCACACGCAGATCAAGAGGCTCGGGGAGTCGCTCGGCGTGACGTTGTACGTGCGCCGCGGGGGCAAGCTCGCGCTCACGGCGGACGGCGAGCGGGTGCTCGGGTTTGGGCGCGACGCGCGCGAGCGGCTCCAAACGCTCGTGGCGGAGCTCGCGCACCGCGACGTGGGCGGGCCCATCGTGCTCGCCGCGGGTGAGGGATCGTATCTTTATCTGCTCGGCGACGCGCTCCGGCGCTTCACCGCGTCTCGCCGCGCCGAGCTCCGCCTGCTCGTGCGCGACCACGAGGGCACGATTGAGGCGGTGAGGACGGGCGAAGCGCATCTCGGGGTGGCGCCGCTCGACGCCGTTCCACAAGGCATCTCGGCCGAGGGGATCGCCGAGGTGGGTCAAGCCTTGGTGGTGCCCGCGTCTCACCCGATGGCGGAGAGGGCGGAGGTGCGTTTATCGGACCTCGCCGGAGAGGCGTTGATCGCGCCGCCGCTCGGGCGGCCTCACCGCACGATGTTGATGCAGGCGCTGCGGGGCGCGGGGGTCGCGCCGCGCGTCGCCGTCGAGGCGGGCGGGTGGGAGCTCATGATTCGCTTCGTGGAGATGGGGATGGGCGTCGCCGTGGTCAACGCGTTTTGCCGTGTCCCCGAGGGGCTCGTCAAGGTGCCTTTGCCCGAGCTGCCCTCCAAAACGTATCTGTTGCTCCGCAAGCGGCGCGCGGCGCGGGAAGGCGCGGTGTCCGCGCTCGCTGCGCTGGTCCGCGAGACGGCGAACGGGTGGAAGAAGCGCTCCTAGACACTTGCCCGAGCGGAAGCCAATGCGGCCAAAGCGCCGCAGGTGGTAAGCGTGGCGCTTCAACAGGCCGCGATTATCGCGGCCCCAAAATTGTGCTTTCAGCCTTGTGAGTAGGGCGTCCCAGGCTCCTCACCATGGCCCACAGGAGAGCGCGGGCTGGGCCGGGACCCAGCCCGCCGGGGGGTTTGGGGGGCTTCGCCCCCCATCGTGACCGAGATCAGCGCGCCGGGGGAGGCGTGCTGGGCTTGCCGGCGACTTTGGCCTTCTTGTCGCCCGAGTGGCCGTGGAACGTGCGCGTGGGCGCAAACTCACCGAGCTTGTGACCCACCATGTTCTCGGTCACGAACACGGGCACGAACTTGCGCCCGTTGTGGACCGCGAACGTGAGACCGACCGAATCAGGCACGATGGTCGAGCGCCGCGACCAGGTCTTGATGACCTTCTTTTGCGACGTGGCCTGCGCGGCCTGGATCTTCTCCATCAGGTGCCCGTCGACGAACGGACCTTTCTTGATGCTACGAGGCATGGCTCAACCCTTCGTCCCACGCCGGCGGACGATCATTCCGTCGGTCCTCTTGTTGTTGCGCGTCTTCTTGCCCTTGGTGAGCAGACCCCACGGCGAGCACGGGTGACGGCCACCGGAGGTGCGGCCTTCGCCGCCGCCCATCGGGTGATCGACCGGGTTCATCGTGACGCCGCGGTTGTGCGGGCGCTTGCCGAGCCAACGCGTGCGGCCGGCTTTGCCGACGCTGATGTTCGCGTGCTCGATGTTCGACACCTGGCCGATGGTAGCCCGGCAGTCGAGGTGCACCTTGCGAATCTCACCGCTCGGCAAACGAACCTGCGCCCACTCGCCGTCTTTGGCCATGAGCTGCGCCGCGACGCCCGCCGAGCGCACGAGCTGACCGCCCTTGCCCTTCTTGAGCTCGATGTTGTGAATCGAGGTGCCGGGCGGCACGAAGCGGAGCGTGAGGCAGTTGCCAGGCTTGATGTCGGCGTTGCGGCTGGAGAGCAGCGTTTGGCCGACCGCGACGCCGTCGGGCGCCAGGATGTAGCGCTTCTCGCCGTCCGCGTAGTGCAGGAGGGCGATGCGCGCCGTGCGGTTCGGGTCGTACTCGATGGCGGCGACGTTCGCGGGGATACCGATCTTGTCGCGCTTGAAGTCGATGAGGCGATACCGCTGCTTGTGGCCGCCGCCGCGGAAACGGCTCGTGATGCGGCCGTTGTTGTTGCGACCGCCGGTCGAGGTCTGGTGCTCGGTGAGCGAGCGCTCGGGCTCGACCTTGGTGATCTCTTTGAAGTCGCTGACGCTGTAATAGCGCCTCGCCGGGGACGTGGGCTTGTAAGACCTGATACCCATGGCTACTCCGCCTTCTCGTCAAAGAACTGGATCTGATCGCCCTCTTTGAGGGTGATGATCGCCTTCTTCCAGTTACGCAGCTTGGCGTAGCCGCGCCCCATGCGCTTGTCTTTGCCCCGCATGACGAGCGTCCGCACGTCGGTGACGCCCACCTTGAAGAGGCTCTCGATCGCGCCTTTGATCTGGATCTTGTTCGCGTCCTTGTGGACCTCGAAGATCACTTGGTTTTGGCCCTCGCGGAGGCGGTTGGACTTCTCCGTGAGGATGATGGGCCGCTTGATGATTTCTTCGGGCGTGAGCATGGCTCTCCTCCTCAGCCCTTCGCCTGTGCATCACCGCGCACGCGGAGGCAGCGAGCCTCCAGCGCCTTCGCGGCGTCCTTCGAGACGATCAGGTGATCGTGCCGGAGGAGGTCGTAGACGTTGACGCCCTCCGGCGGAAGGAAGTGATGATCTTCGAGGTTACGAATGCTCTTGATGAGCTTGTCGTTGCCTTTTTGATCGACGACGAGCGCTTTCTTGTCGGCCTGGAGCGCGCCCAAGGCGCTGATGATCGCCTTGGTCTTGATCTCGGGCAGCTCCAAGCTGTCGACCACGATGAGCCGCTGCTCCTTGGCGAAGAGCGAGAGCGCGCTCTTGAGCGCGCCCGCGCGGACCTTGCGCGGCGGGCGGTACGACCAGTCTTTGGGCTCGAGCGCGTGCGCGGCGCCGCCACCCGCGTGGTGAGGCGCGCGGAGAGAGCCTTGGCGCGCTCGTCCGGTGCCCTTTTGACGATAGAGCTTCTTGCTGGAGCCGCTGACCGCGGAGCGCTCTTTGGTGGCCTTGGTGCCCGAGCGCCGCGAGGCGAGCTGCGCCTTGACCACCTCGTAAAAGAGGTGCTCCTTCACGTCGGCGCCGAAGACCTCGTCGGAGAGATCGATCTCGCCGACGGACTCGCGCTTGAGGTTGTAGACAGGGAGTTTCATTGGATGCTCCTCCTCTAGCTCTTGATCTCGACGTCGACGCCGGCCGAGAGATCGAGCTTCATCAGGGCATCGAGGGTTTGCTGCGTGGGCTCGATGATGTCGAGCAGGCGTTTGTGCGTGCGAATCTCGAACTGCTCGCGCGACTTCTTGTCGACGTGCGGCCCGCGCAGCACGGTGTAGCGGCGGATCTCGGTGGGGAGCGGGATCGGCCCCGCGACCCGCGCGCCCGTTCGCTTCGCCGTCTCGACGATGTCGCTCGTCGACTTGTCGAGGAGCTGGTGATCGAACGCCTTGAGGCGGATCCGAATCTTGGTCGTGTCAGACATGGTTACTCCAACTACTCGATGATCTTGGTGACGACGCCGGCGCCGACGGTCTTGCCGCCTTCGCGGATGGCGAA
>CAYTJL010000083.1:26734-34277 GCA_964437785.1 uncultured Polyangiaceae bacterium | reverse complement strand
GCGACCCACGACGATCGAGCGACCCGCGAACGCGGAGTCGCGACCCACGACGATCGACTGGTGGGCCGCGTTTTATGCGGTGATCCGCCGCGTCCCGAGGGGCCGAGTCACGACCTACGGCGCGGTCGCCGCCATGGCCGGGCACCCGCGCGCGTCTCGCCACGTGGGCCACGCGCTCGCCGCCGTCAAAGAGACGGGCGTGACGAGCGACGTGCCTTGGCACCGCGTGCTCGGGAGCCGATCCAAGCGGCGCGCGGGCGTCTCGATCCTCGACCCTGTCGGCGGCGCCGTCCAACGCGCCATGCTCGAAGCCGAAGGCGTGCGCTTCGACGGCAAAGACACCCTCTCGCTCGACACCTATGGATGGTTCGAGACGCAGGAGGAGCCTGCTACCAAGAAGAAAAAGGCCACGAGCAAGCGAGGCGCGAAGGCCAAGCTCAGCCGAGGTGGACCTCGCGGCCGTTGATGGTCACGGCCTCTTTGGTGACGATGGCGGCGCTCTTGGCCTGGGTGACGGCCGTGTCGTCGACGAGCGTGTGGCTCTTGCCGGCCTGGATCGTAAAGAGATCACGGACGCGGCGGAGGGCCGAGGTGAAGGTCTCGACCGCGCTCTCGGCCACCAAACGCAGCTTGCTCGTGTGGACCTCGAACGAGGGGCTCAGCACGTTGACCCCTCGTTGGGCCGTGATGTCGAGCGCGCCGCCCACCTCGATGCGCGCGTCGCCCGGGATCGTGATCACGCTCTTGCCATGACCTTTGAGCACGCCGATGACGTAAAACGAGGTCCCTTTGCCGATGACCAAGAGCACGTCGCCCACCAAAGGCTCGTACGGAAAGGCGAGCGCGAGCTCGGCGCGCACCTCGATGCGCTCTTCGACACCCCTCGCGATCTCGACGTAAAGCTCGCTCCCTTCGGCGCGGACCAGCGCGGCGGGACCGAGGTAGTCCTCCACACGGACGCTGTCGGGGACAGGGCGGATGGGCGCGACGTTGCTCGACATGACAGAGACCGTCCGCCATTCGAGCGCCGCGTGTCAAGGGCGATCGGCGGCCTGCACGAGAGTGATGGACACGCCCGCCCGTTGTCCGATACCCTCGCTCCGCGATGCCGCGCTTCAACGCTAGTGAGACCGGTCTCGGTAGAGAACGCGAGGCCCCCGCCGAGGGCGGCGCGACGCCCCCGCCCCCCAGCGTCGAGCCCGGCAAATTCATGCACGTCGAGGTGCCCGATTTCTCCCTCGAAACGCCGGGCATGACGAGCTATCTGCACCTCGGCGCCGTGCGCGATCCGGCCGTCTCCGGCTCTGCCTCCGCGCCGCCCACCACGGGAGAGGACTTGGCCTCACGCGTCACCTCGTTCGCCGACGACACCCGCGCGCGCGACGGCTGCCCCGACTTCGTGCCTGTCGCCGAGCGACAAGCCACGACCAGCATGCTCCACGTGCTCGGCGGGTGGCGCGACCACACCGACGGTAACCGCATCTCGACCACGCGCGGCGACAAAATCGAGGTCGTCAAGGGTAACTACAGCATGGTCGTGCTCGGCCGCCGCGAGGACCGCGCGGGGTGGGACGTGTCGGGAGGCCACGTGTCCCAAAACGGCATCACCTATTCGGGCGGCGGCGGCATCTCGTACACCACCGCCGAGTACAACGGCACCTGGGTCGTTCAAGAAGAGGTCGTCAAAGGCGACGTGACCTCCTATTACCACGGCTACGTGCGCGACACGTTTTGGGGCGACGAGAAGACCAGCACCACCGGCGCCGAGGCGCCCACCGCGGAGCGGCCCAACCCGGTGATCACCGATCACACGTGGGCTCTCGCCATCAGCTCTTATACAGGCTCATCCGCCCTCCCCGTGCCGTCGATTCAAAGCGAGACGTGGGCCGAGAGCATCACCTCGACCACCAACGCCGATGCCGTAACGGACACGACCACGGTCTCGGGCGCCATCACGTCGACCACCACAGCCGCCCTCGTCGCGGACACCACCACCGCGGGGATCGTCGCCTCGACCACGATTGGCAACGTGATGGACACGACGGTGGGCGCCTCCACGTCGCTCATCCTCGGCGCCGAGAGCGAGACGATCATCGGTAATTCCATGGAGATCAACGTCGGAGCACAAGAGTCCATCACGCTCGGCGCCACGTTCGATCTCACGCTCGGGCTCGCCGTCAACCTCACGTTGGCCATGAAGCTCAGCGTCGAGATCGGGCCCAGCGTCGAGATCGACGTCACGCTGCGCGAAGAGAAGAAACCCATGCGCGAGCACTCCGAGGGGCAAGTCGCGCGGGCGAGCGCGGTCGAGACCAAGGTGAACGGCGCGCACACCGTCGGGTCGCCCGTCTCGCTGCTCGGGTGATCGCGTCCCCCGCTCGCCCGCGTGGAGCCGCCGAGCGCTTACGTAT
The DNA here is from genome assembly GCA_964437785.1 of uncultured Polyangiaceae bacterium. Lineage (GTDB taxonomy): Bacteria > Myxococcota_A > Polyangia > Polyangiales > Polyangiaceae > CAYTJL01. Next base: position 31,866 of record CAYTJL010000083.1, on the reverse strand, counting down.
GATGACCAAACGCGGTCCGCCGATCGTGCCCGAACTGCTGCGTAGAGGCCCTCGTAAGCGTGGGAGACGTCATGATGTTGTGAAATTCGCCGCTGTTGAGCGCTTGGCTCGGCATCGCGCTCGCCGTCGCCCTCTTCTTGGGCTCGCGTTCGTGGGACGATGACGAGCTCGATGATGACGAGCTCGATGATGACGAGCTCGACGGCGGCGGCGCCATGAGAGATGCGATGTCTTGGCTGGTCGAGCTCGACGAGGTGTCTTGAACTTTGCCAAGAAACTCCGCGGTGGTCGGGACGGCGCCGATCCTCTTATACGCCCTTCGAACGGCGTGGCTGACGAGCGGGTGATTGTACCCTCTCTCCGCGTCGCGCAGGGCTTTGTAAATGTGATCGCGCGACGCCGGGTTCTTGGTCACGACGCGGATGACCCCATACGGGTTCATGTCGGCACCACACTGCTCGTTCTTCAGGCCGCTCGCGACCAAGAAGACCACCTCTGCTCCGCTGTAAAAGGCCTGTCGCAGGTGCTCGTTGACGCGATCCGGTCTCGCGCTCGTGTGATCCAGGATCACCACAGGGTACCCCCCGAAATTCACCTGAGAAGGCGTGATGTGGGTGGTGTTGCAGTGGTTGAGGTCGAAGAAGAGCACCTTCGTGTCCGGGCCGGTCACGGGCTGCCCCGGCTCGATGGGAACGAGATTGAACGCAACGGGCGCTTCGTAATAGATCTGGTCGCCCTCCACTTTTTCGATGCTGGAGACGACGATGCCGCCCGTTGACGTCTTCCATCCGGCGATCTTGGCGCCGTAGTGCGCCAGCAGGATCGCCCGCATGCCGGTCGTCGTGATGATCTTCTTCGAATAAAACTTCACGACGCCGCTGTCAGGCGGACCCTCTTCATCCGAGTCGCTGCCTGCGCCGTCGTCGCCGTGTGCGTAAGAGGGCGCCACACGCTTGATAAAATCGATGTTCTGCTCCTCCATCGCGGCGTAGAGCCCGTTGACAGACTGAGCTCTCTCATAGCCATCGGCGATATACTTGCCATTGAGCGCTTCCATCGTCGCCCTGATCGTCTGCCAAAAATCCGGATCGGTGATGGCCCTCTCTTTACCTTGGAACGACGCCGGCGGGCTGACGGGCTTGTCCATAAAGGACAGCGATCCATTTTTGCTGACGAAGAACCGCGGAGGATACTCCGCGAGCTTGTCGGCGAACACCGAGACGACGTGCTCATCGCCGCTATACGCGCCTTGCGCCCAGTCGGCGAGCTCTTCGATGCGCTGTTGGCCTCGTTCGGTGAGCTGATACATCACCGTGTGACCAATGGCGTCGCCTGTGCTCCAAAGCCACTTCCAGAGATTATCCGTGGGTTGCAGCGCCTGGGGCCGGCTCCTCACCTTGACCCCATGGTTGGCGAGGACCGTCTTCGCGTCCCCGTTCGCGGAGGCGAGCTCGCGTTGAACGTCTTGAGGGGAAGGGAGAGGCGTGACCTTCGCTTTCCTGAGCTTCTTGAGCGTAAACTTGATGAGGTACTCCGCGGCGAGGTCGCTCCAGCCCCTGGGGGCGGAGCCCATGAGCGCGACTTGATAAGGACCTTCGAAGATCCTTTGCGTCGCGACAATCGCGTCTGCGAGCACGTCTTGGTACTCTCTCGGGATGAGCCCCACGCTGACGCGAAACGACTCTCCACATGAAGAGACGGCCGGCGCGAAATGCCCGAAGCTCGCGCGCATCACGATCTCGATGGGGATACCCCGCTCGATCGCGATCGCGTTGGCGATGCCGGTGAAATGCGCCATCACGAAGGTCGTCCACGAGCCTTTGTTCGTCTCGAGCTGCTCTGCGCTCTTCGAGTCTAGCAGCACGGGCGCTCCGGGCGTCTTGATGAGGAGGCAGGGATAATCGTTGTCCGCGTTGATCGCGACGGTGTCGTCGGCCCCTCTCACCTTCCCCAGGATGTAGTCACAAGCGTCGTGCCGATAGCGAAGCGACGCGTTGTAGAGCCAGGCCCCGCCGTCTGGGCCTTTGGTCGTCGCCGGTGTCGCCCCGCTGCCCAAGGCGCTCATCTTGGCGTTGGAGTCCTTGATGCTTTGGAGGAACGCCTCGAAATCGCGCCGGAAGGCGAGAGGGTTCTGGTAGAGGCCGGACTTCACCAGCATTCCTTGCTCTTCAAGCTTCTTTTGGCTGGGGCCCAACGCGGGCTGGGGCCGGCTCGAAAGGCTGCGATCGCGAGATTTGTCAAAGCGGGCAGCGTAACGATTCCATAACGGCACGACATCCATGATCGACTTGGAGGTGCCTTCGAGGCGCTTATGATATTCGCAACACGGAGTTGGCACGGCGGGCGCTACATACGGCTCGGAGTGCGACCTTTTCCTCCTCATCGATGAGGTGCTCGACGAAGAGCTGCTGCGCGAAGAGCGCGACGACGAACTGCTCGATGGTGAGCTGCTGCTCGACGATGAGCTGCTGCTCGACGATGAGCTGCTGCTCGACGATGAGCTGCTGCTCGATGACGAGGGGTTGGGCTGTTCGTCGTCATCGACCAGCGACACGCCGGGGGGCAGAGAATCGAACGCGAGGTCACCGAAGAACGGGTCTTGCCAGGGCTCGGACGAGGCGGGAGCGGATTGCTGCTCGTCCTCGTTGTTGTTGAGCCACCAAAAGTCCTCGTCGCTCACCTCCTCGCGCAACCAGGCTTCGAACAGACCGATGTCGGACATGAGGGTTCCAGCATACAAAAAGCCGGGCTTCAGTGATACCCTCCGCCGCGAGCCATGACCATCGGCATGAACGCGAACGGCAAATACCTCCGCCTGGAGGTGCCGAACTTCAACGACGCGAAGAGCGAAGGCGAGGCGATGACCTCGTTCTTGCACCTCGGCGCGGTGCGCGAGCTGTCGCACGCCGCGAGCGCGGGCGCGCCCAAAGCCACAGGCGAGGACCTCGCCGCGCGTATCACGTCGTTCATCGACGACACGCGCCTCCGCGACGGCTGCCCCGATTTCGTGCCCGTCGCCGAGCGACAAGCCGAGACAGCCAAGCTCCACACCAAAGGCGGCTGGCGCGATCACTCCGACGGCAATCGCATCTCGACCACGCGCGGCGACAAAGTCGAGGTCATCAAAGGCAACTACCGCATGGTCGTGCTCGGCCGCCGCGAGGACCTCGCCGAGTGGGACGTCTCCGGCGGCCACGTGTACGAAAACGGCATCACGTTCCCCGGCGCGAGCGTGGTCGAATACACGACCGCAGAGTACGGCGGCACGTGGAAGGTCACCGAGCGCGTCGAGAAGGGCGACGTGACCTCGTATTACCACGGCAAGGTGCGCGACACGTATTGGGGCGAGGAGATCACGAGCACCACAGGATCGGAGTCGCCCGCGCCCATGCGCGCAAACCCGGTGATCACCGATCGCACGTGGGCCATGAGCATCAGCTCTTATACGGGCTCGGCCGCGCTGCCCGTCCCCAGCATCACGGACGAGACGTGGGCGAGCGCCATCACGTCGACTACCAACGCCGACGCGATCACCGACACGACCACCGTCTCGGGCGCCATCACGTCGACCACCACCGCCGCCGCCGTCGTCGACACCACCACCGCGGGCCTCATCGCGTCCACCACGATCGGCAACGTCTCCGACACGACCATCGGCACGTCCACCTCGCTCATCGTAGGTATGGAGAGCGAGACCATCATCGGCAATTCCATGGAGATCAACATCGGCGCGCAGGAGTCCGTGACCCTCGGCGCCACGCTCGACGTGATGATCGGCGCCTCCGTCGACATCAGCATCGCAGGCTCGGTGAGCGTCGAGATCGGGCCGAGCGCGTCGATCAGCATCGGGCCGCGCACCGAGATCAAGATCGCACGCAACCACATCGAGGCGACGGTCACCAAGATGAGCGGACAAGAGGTGAAGCTCTCGGGCATGTACGCGCTCAAATCGCCGCTCACCATGTTCCTTTGAGCGATGAAGATCCAAAACCTCTCGCCCTTCCTGTTCGGCGCCAAGGTCACGTCGCGAAGGCCCCCCGAGCCCGAGATGGTCGCCATCGTGCGCGGCACGTTCACGCTCGAGCACGGCGGCACGGCGCGCGTCGTCGAGGGCGTCCACCCGCTCGTCGCGCAGGGCGCGCTCACGTCCGAGGTGAGCCGCGGCGGAGAGGACGGCGGAGAGGGCGGAGCCGCGATTTATCCCGACGATTTTGCGGATTTCAAGCTGCGCGCCGACGTGCTGCTCCGGGCCGCGTGCCACACGCCGGGGGGCGCGCCGATGGCCGTGTGCCCGGTGCGCTTCGCCGTGGGATCGTTCTCGAAGATCCTCCGCGTCGCGGGCCCGCGCGTGTGGATCGACGACGCGCTCGGCAGCGCCATGACCGAGCCTGTCCCGTTCACCACGATGCCCATCGGCTGGACGAACGCGTTCGGCGGCCCCGGTTTCGAGGGCAATCCGGTGGGCAAAGGGCACAAGACCCGCGAGCTCCCGATCGTGGAGGACCCGCGCGCGCTCATCCGATCCCGCGGCGACAAGCCCGATCCCGCGGGCTTCGGCCCCATCGCGCGCGACTGGCCTCTGCGAAAGAACAAGCTCGGCAAGGCCTACGGCCCAACGTGGAAGAAGACGCGCGCGCCTTATTTTGCCGAAGATTTCGATTGGTCGTTCTTCAACGCGGCGCCGCCCGATCAACAGATTGAAGGGTATTTGCGCGGCGACGAGGAGCTGATCTTTCAAAACCTGCACCCGGCCATCCCCGTTTATGCGTGCAAGCTCCCCGGCGTGAAACCCCGCGTCTTCGTGCGCGACATGGCATCTCCCGAAGGGCCTTTGCGGACGCGGGAGGTGCCTTTGGCGCTCGACACGCTCTTCGCCGATCTGATCCGGGGCACCGTCACGCTCACGTGGCGCGGGCTCGTCCCGGTCGCGAGCGACGATCTGTTCGAGGTGAGGACGGCGCTCGTCACGTCGCACGCGTTGGGCGAGGCGCCCGCTCCCGCAGCCGATTTCGAGGCGCACATCGACGCCTTCGAGGCTGACCCGCTCGGCGTCGATGATCACATGAGCGAGCCGCTCCGGCCGATCGCCAAGCGCATGCTCTACGACGGCGTGCCCCCGGATCAGCTCCTCG
>CAYTJL010000083.1:16957-26634 GCA_964437785.1 uncultured Polyangiaceae bacterium | reverse complement strand
GGATCGGATCCCGTCTCGGCGCTGCTCGCCCAAAAGCTCGGTAAAACGGCCGCGAACGAGCAGGCGCAGACGCGCGACGTGATGGCGCGCGCGTCGAACGTGCCTTTGCACGGAGGCGACACGCTCGGCACGCACGTCGAACGCGCGCTCGCGAGCCCCTCGCCCAAGGCCGCGATCGCGCCCGGTCCGCCCGGGGAGCTCGCGTCGCTCGACGTGGCCAAAGCGGGCGCGGCGCTCCGCGCGCTGCGCGACAAGCTCGACGCCATCAAGGCCGATGCCGCACGCCAAGGCCGCGCGCTGCCGGGGATCGACGCGTACGAGGCGCTCCAACAAGACCCGCGCTTCGTCGCGCTCACGCGCGCGGCCGAGCAAAAGCCTCCTCCCGAGCCCGCGCCGGGCGTGGATCTTTCAGGGTGCGATCTGACCGGGCGCGATCTGCGCGGCGCGGATCTGCGCGGCGCGAACCTGTCGAACGCGATCGTGAGCGACGCCGATCTCTCGGGCGCGAACCTCACCGGCGCGAACCTCTCGCGCGCGCTGCTCCATCGCGCCAAGCTCACGGGCGCCGATCTCTCGGGCGCGAACCTCGACAACGCGAGCGCGAACGAGATCGACGCAGAGGGCGCGATCCTCCGCGGCGCGTCGCTCGATCAAACGATCCTCACGGGCGCGCGCTTGAAAGGCGCCGATCTCCGCGACGTCAAAGCCTCGCAGGCGCTCCTCACGAGCGCGGATTTGTCCGGCGCAGACCTCCGCGGCGCCGATCTCACCAAGGTCATGGCGCAGCGGTGCGCGCTCGATCGCGTGAAGGCCGCGGGCGCGTCGCTCACGCAGGGCTTGTTCGTCGAGGCGAGCGCGGAGGGCGCGGACTTCACCGGCGCCGTGCTCGACGGCACGTGCTTCATGCGCGCCAAGCTCGACGGCGCGCGCTTCCCCGACGCGCGCGGGATCGGCTCGATTTGGACGGGCGCGTCGCTCGATCGCGCGGACCTCCGCTTCGCGGTGCTGCCGCGCGCGTGCCTCCTCGAAGCGAGCGCGAAGGGATCGACGATGCGCGGCGCGACCCTCGAAGGCGCGCGGTTTTACCGCGCCGCGCTCGACAAAGCGCTCCTCGATCACGCGAACCTCGCTGGCGCGGACTTCTCCAAGGCGTCGCTCACCGGCGCGTTCCTCACGGGCTCGAACCTCTATCGGGCGCGGTTCGATCAAGCGACCATGACCGGCCTCGACGTGACGGGCGCGACGCTCACGCGCTCGACCTTGGAGCGAACATGACGACCGCGGCCGAGCTCGTCGCGCGCCTCCGCGCCGGCGAGAGCTTCGCGAACAAAACGCTGAAGCACTTCGATCTCCGAGACCAACACCTCACCGGGGTCAACCTCGCGGGCGCGACGCTCGTGCAGATCGCGCTCGCCGGCGCGAACCTCACCGGCGCGAACCTCGAAGGCGTCACGATCATCGGCTGCGATTTGTCGGGCGCGACGCTCGATCGCGCGAACCTGACGGGCGCAACGGTCCACGCGGGCAAGCTGCGCGCGGCGAGGCTCCGCGGCGCGAACCTCACGGACGCCCGCGCGCTCGGCGCCGATCTCGTCGAGGGCGACCTCACGGGCGCCGATCTCACGCGCACGATCCTGGTGAGCGCGAAGCTCGCGCGCGCGCGGCTCACGGGCGCAAAGCTCCATGGAACCAAGCTCGATCTCGCCGCGATGAAGGGCGCGGACCTCGATCGCGCGGACCTCGAAGGGGCCTCGCTCACGCGCGCGGATCTCGAAGGCGCGACGCTCCGCGAGGCGCGCGTGCGCGGGACCAACCTCACGCACGCAGCGCTCAAACGCGTCGATTTCAAGGGAGCAGACGTCGAAGGCGCGGTGCTCGCGGGCGCCGACCTGCGCGGATCGAGGCTGCCCAAGCGGCTCTACGCGTCGGTGCTCGACGAGGCGATCCTCCGCGATTCGATCGATCCCGAAGACGAGCACGAGGATCCGCTCGATCTCGCGGGCGCGGATCTCGGCTATTCGTCGCTGCGCGCGCTCGATCTGCGGGGCGCCGATCTCCGCGGCGCGGATCTCCGGCACGCGGTGGTCTCGGAGTGTGACCTCCGCGACGCGGATCTGGCGGGCGCGAAGCTCACGATGAGCTTCCTCGCGCGGTCGGATCTGCGCGACGCCGATCTGTCGGATCGCGACCTCGAAGCGGTGGTGCTCTCGGGCTCGGATCTCTCGGGCGCGAGCCTGACGTCCGCGCGGCTCGTGCGCTGCGTGCTCGATCAAGCGAATTTGAGCGGCGCCGATCTCACCCGCGCGCACGTCGAGCAGACGGTGCTGCGCGGCGCGACGCTCACGGGCGCGAACCTCGGAGGCACCGTGTTTCACCGGGTCGATTGGGGCGGCGCCGATCTCCGCGGCGTCCCGCTCGCGGGCCGCACGCTCACCCGCACCTCGTTCATGGGCGCGAACCTTCACGGCATGGATCTGCGCGGCGCGGACATCTCCGGCTCGACCTTCGCCAAAGCCGACCTCGGCGGCGCGGACCTGCGCGGCGCCGTCGCGGACGCCGCGAGCTTCGACGGCGCGGATCTCACCCGCGCGAACCTCACGGATCTGCGCGCAAAACGAGCCTATTTCGGCGATGCCGCCCTCGCCGACGCGAACCTCACGGGCGCGATGCTCCGCGGCGCCGTGATGCCGCGCGCCGATCTCACGCGCGCGATCCTGGGGCGCGCGGATCTCCGCGAGGCCGTGCTCGAACGAGCGCGCGCGCAGAACGCCATTTTCATCGCGTGCAACGCGAGCGAGAGCGACCTCTCCCACGCGGACCTGACGGGCGCGGATCTGCGCGACGCCGACCTCTCCCACGCGGATCTGCACGCGATCAAGAGCGAAGGCGCGCTCTTCTCCGGGGCGCGCGTCGCGACCGCCCGCCGCACCGACCCCGACCGCGCCCGCTCCGAAGCGTGGGCGCCGCCGCAACGAGGGACGTGACCCATGATGATGGCCTCGAATCGCATCGCGGGGGCGCTCACGGCGACACCCGATGTTTGCTTGACTCCCCCTGTCCCGGTGCCGGTGCCTTATTTCAATACGGCCTTTACGGCGACGGCGATCGCCTTCGTGCCCAACGTGCTCATCACGGGCGGCAACGCGCTCAACCTGGGCACCATCTTGGCCATGAGCACAGGGGATGAGCCGGGGGTCGCGCACTGGACCGTCAAGGGGTTCGCGGCGTTCCTCGCCGGCTGTCCTACGGTGTTCTTCGGGGGGCTGCCCGCTATCGGCCTCACCCATCCAGGCTTCTCCAACAAAGGCAACGCGGCCAAAGGCGCGGTGACCATCCCGAGCGCGACGACGGTGTTCCTGGCGCACGGCGCCTCGGCCCAAACGATGTTGACGGCCGAAGAGGCCTTGTCCATCGCGCGCGCTCTCGGCCCGGAGGAAGATACGGTATCTGGGCACATGGGCGATGATCGCGTTGGACACCTGGTGATTCATCGCTTCTCGTCGAGCGTCCTCGCGCGCGCGCACGGATGGATTCAACGCCTGTTGCGGGCCGGCGCGCGCGAGCTCGTGATCGATCTCCGCGACAATCCCGGCGGCGTCGCCTCCGCGGCCATCGATCTCGCCTCGGACCTCTTGGAGCAGGGTGCTTTGGTGATCACCGCGATCGACGAGGACGGCGACGAGCGCGATCACCGGGCGCGCGGCGACGTCACCCGCGGTCTCCCCATCACGCTTTGGGTCAATCGACAGACCGCCTCCGCCGCGGAGATCTTCGCGGGGAGCCTCGCCGCGCACGGGCGCGCGACCCTCTTCGGCGAGCGCACCGCCGGGAAAGGGATCGGCCAAAAGCTCGCTCCCAGCGCGGACGGGCGCGCGGTCGTGCCCGCGGAGCAGATGCGGTATCGCCTGCCGGACGGCCGTAAGCTCGGCGCGCTCGGGGGCTGAGCCCCTTCCGCGCGACGGCACCGTAAGGTCTCCCGGGCCCCTTCGTTCCTGGGTCGTGCTCGCAACCGCAGTCCTTCCCCTTCCGCTCCCCGTCGAGCAAGTCCCCCTCGGGTGGCTCTTCGCGTGGGGCGCCGCAAACGATACCAGCCGGGGTGCGCCTCCGGGTATCGTGCGGCCCGTGTCCGGCCCTCCCCGCCCCGACCTCGACGCGGAGCGCGCCCTCTGCGAGCGCGCGCACGGGGGCGATCGCGCGGCGCTCGGGCAGATCTTGAAGAAGCACGGGCCCATGCTCTACCGCGCCGTCCTCCTGCCGAGGCTCGGATCCGAGGCCGCGGCGCAGGACGCGCTCGCCGAGACGTACGCGCGCGTGGTCGAGAGGTTCCACCAGTTTCAGTGGCAAAATAGCGGTGTTTACCCGTGGCTGCGCGTTGTCGCGCTCCGCATCGCGCTCGACACCCTGCGCGCGCGCAAGCGCGAGACGCTGTTCGAGCCCGAGGACATCGAGCGCGAGATCGACACGTCGGAGCGCGAAGGCAACCGGCCCGTCGACGTGGAGCTGCTCGAGCGCCGCGACCTCGCCGAGGCCCGCACCAAGGTCTCGGACGCGCTCGCCAAGCTCAACCCGCGCTACGCCGACGCGATCCGCATGCGGGTGCTCGAAGAGCGGACGCGCGAAGAGGTCGCGTCCGAGCTCGGCGTGAGCGTCTCGACGTTCGACGTGGTTTTGCACCGCGCCCTCACATCGCTCAAGAAAGCTCTCGGAGCAGGCATCAAGGAGGCAGCACAATGAGCGGCGAGCGAGAGCTCTTGGACCGTGACCTCGACGAGGGTCGCGATCCGGCCGCGGAGATCACCGCGGAGGAAGAGCAGCACGTCGTCACGGCGCTCCGCGCCGCGTGGGTGCCCGGCCCGCTCGACGAGGCCGCGCTCGACGCGATCGTGAGCGGAGCGCTCGGAGAGCCCGGCGCCGCCGAGGCGCGCGACGCCGGCGCCATGGCCACCGCGCTCTCGAGCGCGTACGCGCCGAAGCCCATCGATCCCCGCGTGAACGACGCGCTGGTCGAGACCGCGCTGTTCCGCGCGCGCCGCGCTCCCCGCAGGCTCGCGCTGCCCATCGTGACCGGCGCGATCGCGGGCGCCGTGGCGATCGCCGCGTCGTTCGTGATGTTCTTCCGCGCGGCGGACGCGCCGTCCACGGGCGCGCCGAGCACAGCGTCGATCCAGGCGTCGAGCGCGCTCGTGCGCACGCGATCGGCGCAGGATCTGTTCGACCCGGCGACGCCGTTCCCGCGGCACGGCGGCGAGACCGCGCGCATCGATCGCATCATGACGTCGCGCGCCTCGGATCTTCGCAAGAACCGCTTTCACACGTGGGGCGTGCGCGGCGAGGAGAAGGCGCGATGAGCCGCGTGATGTACCGTTCGATGTACATCGCCTTCGCGTCGCTCGCGCTCGCGATCGCGGGCTGTCACTCGCCCGCGCCCGAGAACAGCGAGCGCTGCGCGTGCGCGGAGCAGGGCGTGGTCGACGCGGCGCTCCTCGCCTTCTTGTCGAAGGCGCGGGCCGCCCACCACAGCGCGGACCTCGCGATCGAGAAGGGCGACGCGCGCCGCGCGATCCGCGAGCTCGAGCGGGTGACGTACGACAAGCGCTCGTTTCAAGCGCCCGAGGCGGCCGAGGTGCTCGCCGACACGCACGCGCGCCTCGCGGACCTCAAGAGCGAGAGCGGCGACTACGCGGCCGCGATGCGCGACGTCGAGGCGGGGCTCGAGCTCGCGACCACGCCCACGCACTTCCGCGGGCACCTCTTCGAGGTCAAGGGCATCGTGCTCGAGCGCGAGGCTAAGTCCATCGCGGGCCGCGGCGACGAGAGGCGCGCGACCGAGCTGAAGGAGCGCGCGATGGAGGCGTTCGAGGCCGCGATCCGCACGCAGGATCAGGTCATCGACTTCGCGCTCGGCGGCGCGCCTTCGCCCTCGGCCGCGCCGAGCGCGAAGCCTCTGCCGTGAGCGCGCCGTGAACGATCACGCGGGCTCGATCGACGCGCGCTCCGGCGCGAACGACGTCCGCGAGCGAGGCCGCTGGACCACGGGGCAAAGGCTCAAGAACGACCTCCTTTATTGGCTGATCCGCGCGCTCCTCGCGATCGTCGCGAGGGCGCCCAAGCCCGCGCTCGCCGCGGTCGCGCGCGCGATCGCGCTCCTCGCGTGGGCCCTCGCGCCCGGTCTCCGCCGGCGCGTCCGCGCGCGGCTCGAAGCGGGGCTCGGCGGCGAGGTCCCCTCCCCGCGCGTGCGCGCGGCGTTCCGCGCGTCCGCCGAGGCCATCGTCAGCTCGCTCGCGCTCGTCGATCCGCGCGAGCGATCGCGCGCGGCGATGGCCGAAGGATCGGCCGAGGTGTTCCGCGAAGCGCTCGACGAAGGCCGCGGCGTGGTCTTCGTGACCGCGCACCTCGGGCCGTGGGAGAGGCTCGCGGCGGGCCTCGTCGAGAGCGGCTTCCCCGTCGCGACGGTCGCGCGCGAGAGCTACGATCCGAGGCTCACCGAGGTCGTGTACGAGCGCATTCGAAGGCCGCGCGGCGTCGTCTCGATTTATCGCGGCCGCTCCGGCGCGGCGACCGCGATCGCGCGCGAGCTGCGCAAAGGCAGGGCGATCGGCTTCCTCATCGATCTGCCGGCGCGCGTGCCGTCGGCACACGCGACCCTCTTCGGGCGCGACGCGCGCATCCCGATCGGCGCGGCGCGCATCGCCCTCGCACGCCGCGCCGCCGTCGTCGTGGGCACGCTCGAGCCCGGGCCTTCGGGCGCGCTTCGAATCCGCATCGAGAGGCTCCCGATCGAGCCCTTCGCGCGCGTGCCCGAGGGCGAGCTCGCGCTCACACGCGCGCTCGCGGACGCGCTGAGCCGAAGGATCGAGGCGTGGCCCGAGGCGTGGTTGGGCCTGTTCACGCCGCATCACCACGTGTGATCGGTGACCCCCGCTTTCGTTTGCGGCGCTCGCGCGTTCCCCGATAGACTGCGCGCTACTTCATGGCTCGTGTCCCAAGGCTCACTCGGGGGAGGGATCTACGTTCATTTCCCCTGTCCCCCTCGGAGGCGTATCTCCTCTCGCGCATCGACGGCGTGATCCATGAGCGCGATCTCGCGAACCTCACGGGCATCCCCGCCGCGGACGTGAAGCACGCCATCGATCGCATGTTGCTGCTCGGGGCCATCGAGCTGGTCTCGGATCCCTCCGCCGCCGAGGAGAGCCGCGAAGAAGAGCCGCCTTCGTGGCGCGGGCGCGAGCTCGGGGGCGGGTCGCCGCCGCTCTACGATCCTGCCGAGCTCGATGAGGACGTCGAGCTCACGGCGGTCCAGCGCCGGAGGATCTTGGACCTCTATTACCGGCTCGAGGACCTCACGTATTACACGCTCCTCGGCGTCACCGAGGCCGACGACAAGAAGGTCATCAAGAGCGCGTATTACAAGCTCGCTCCCGAGTTTCACCCCGACACGTACTTTCGAAAGCGGCTCGGCTCGTACAAGACCAAAATCGAGGCGATCTTCGGGCGGATCACGCTCGCGCAAGAGGTGCTCACGTCGCGCCAGCGCCGCACCGAATACGACGCGTACCTGGAGCAAACGCACAAAAATAGGGCGATGACCGCGCTCATCGAGCAGGCGCCGCGCACCGCCGCGGCCGTGAGCGCGGCCGTCGATCTGGCGGCGAACCAAGCGCTCGGCAACACCCCGAGCACCTCGCCGGGCCGCTATGCGTCGAGCACCTCGCGGCCTCCGCCCGCCGATTCATCGCCGACGCCGGTCGACGTGGGTCGATCGATCGAGCGCCCCGTGGTCTCCGTCGGGCCGAAGGCGAGCTCGCCCCCCGCGGTGAGCGTCGCGCCTGCCCCCTCCGCGTCCCCCGAAGAGCTCGAGCGCGTTCGGCGCGAGACGCTCGCGCGCAAGCTGCGCGCGCCCGGCCGCGAGCCCGCGCCGCGATCGGTCGCGCCGCCCCCGTCCGAGGCTCCGCCGGCGAGCGCGCGCCCCAAAGATCCGCTCAAAGAGCGGTACGACAGCGCCATCGCCGACGCGAAGCGCGCGCAGGTGCAGCGCTACTTGGATTTGGGGCGCAGCGCGCTCGAACGAAGGGATCACGCCGCCGCGGCCAACGCGTACCGCGTCGCCGCGTCGCTCGCGCCCGACAACCCCGAGGTGCAAGCCACCTGCGAAGAGGCGATGAGGCTCGCGTCCGAGGCCCTCGCCGAGGGCTACTTGAAGCAAGCCCGCTACGAAGAGGGGCAAGGCCGTTGGACCGACGCGGCCCTCAGCTACTCGCGGGTTTGTGCGGGGATGCCCAAAGATCCCCACGCGCACGAGCGCGTCGCGTTCGCCACGCTCAAGGCCGGCGCGAGCCCGCGGCGCGCGGTCGAGTTCGCGCGCAAAGCCGTCGAGCTCGACCCGACCTCCCCCGAGATCCGCATCACGCTCGCGCGCGCCTACGCCGCCGCGGGCCTCGAACGGAGCGCCGCGGGCGAGCTCGACCGCGCGTCGCAGCTCGCCCCGAACGACACAAAAATCAAGGCCCTCGTCGCAGAAGCGCGCGCGGCTTCGCAGCGGGGAGACAAAGTAGGCTAACATGGCCCGTCTACGCGTCACCCCGAGCTGGGGCGAGCGTGAAGCCCGCAGGTCACACAGGAGCTAACGAGCGTTTCCATGGAGCGTGTCATCGGCATCGACCTCGGGACCACGAACTCGTGTGTCGCGATCGTCGAAGACGGAGTCCCCACGGTGATCCCCAACCGGGGCGGCTACAAAACGACCCCTTCGATGGTGGCGATCACCGAGGCGGGCAAGCGGCTTGTTGGCCACATCGCCAAGCGCCAAGCCATCACCAACGCCGAGAACACCGTCTACGCGGCGAAGCGGCTCATCGGCCGCAAGTGGATGTCGCCGCAGGTCAAGAACTCCATCTTGACGGCCTCGTACAAAATCATCGAGGGCCCTCACGGCGACGTGCGCATCCAGCTCCGGGACAAGTCGTACAGCGTGCCCGAGATCAGCGCGATGATCCTCCAAGAGATGAAGCTCTTCGCGGAGGACTACTTCCAAGAGACCGTCTCGAAGGCCGTCGTCACCGTCCCCGCGTACTTCAACGACACCCAGCGCCAAGCGACCAAAGACGCGGGGCCCATCGCGGTCTTCGACCTGGGCGGCGGCACGTTCGACATCTCGATCCTCGAGATCGGCGCGGGCGGCGTCTTCAAGGTCGTCGCGACCGCGGGCGACACGTTCCTCGGCGGCGAGGACTTCGACGCGCGCATCATCGACTGGCTCGTGCAGGGCTTCCGCGATCAGCACGGCACCGATCTGCGCCAGGACCGCATGGCGCTCCAGCGCCTGAAGGACGCGGCCGAGAAGGCCAAGTGCGAGCTGTCGGGCGTCGCCGAGACCGAGATCAACCTGCCGTTCATCATCTCGAACAGCCGCAACGAGGCGCTCCACCTCCAGCGCATCCTCACCCGCGCCACGCTCGACTCGCTCTGCGAGGACCTGGTCGAGCGCTGCGTCGAGATCTGCAAGCAGACCCTCGAAGACGCGCGCCTCGATCGCGACGAGATCGAGGACGTGATCCTCGTCGGCGGCATGACGCGCATGGTCCGCGTGCAGGACGCCGTCCGCGATTTCTTCGGCCGCGAGCCGTGCAAAGGCGTGCACCCCGACGAGGTCGTCGCGCTCGGCGCGGCGGTGCAAGGCG
>CAYTJL010000083.1:0-16947 GCA_964437785.1 uncultured Polyangiaceae bacterium | reverse complement strand
TCGACGAGTCCAAGCAGATGATCCTGCTCGACGTCACGCCGCACCCGCTCGGCATCATGACCGTCGGCTCGAACTTCGAGGTGCTCATCCCGCAGAACACCACGGTGCCCACGAGCCGCTCCAAGATCTTCACCACGAGCCGCGACAACCAGACCGCGGTGAAGATCCTCGTGATGCAGGGCAACAGCGAGAAGGCCACCGAGAACGAGCTGCTCGGCGAGTTCATCCTCACGGGCCTCCGCCGCGCGCCCAAGGGCCAGGTCGAGATCGAGGTCACCTTCGAGATCAACAGCGACGGCATCGTCTCGGTGAGCGCCAAGGACCTGGAGACGGGCCAGCAGCAGTCGATCCAGGTCACGGCCACGAGCGGCCTCACCAAAGACGAGGTCGGCCGCATGATGGAAGAGGCCAAGGATTACCTCGTCGATCGCCGCGCGAGCGACGAGTTCGAGGGCACGCGGCAAGAGGCCGAGAAGCTCATCGCCGACATCGAGAAGATGTTCCCGCAGGTCGAGCTCATCGTCGCGTCGAGCGACTTCGGGCGCGACGCGATCGGCAAAGCGCGCGGGATCCTGGAGCGATCGCGGCAAGCCATCGGCAAGCGCGACGCCGCGGGCCTCAAAGATCAGATGGAGTCGCTCACGCGCACGCACCGCATGTTCAAGGGCGTCGTCGCGCGTCCACACGGCTGAGCTCGGTGCCGCATGCCTTCGTACCCTCCCCCTCCCGACTCTGACCGAGACGTCGATCTCGTGTGGGACGCGGAGGGGCTCGACTTCGCGCCGCCGCCGCCCAAGCGCGCGCCCCCGCCGCCCCGCGCGGCGATGTTGAGCGAGCCGTTTTCGTTCGAGCTCGACGACGAAGAGCCGCCGTCGTCGCACGACCGCGACACGGTCCCCCCGCCCGTCCCGATGAACCAGCTCGTCGCCACGATGATGGATCGCGGCGGCGACGAAGAGCACGAGCCGCACTACGACTCAGAGCTCCCGTTCGACGATCTGCCCGGGATGACGCCGCCTCACGACACGCTCTTCGGCGCGGTCCCAAGCCCGCGCGAGCCCTTGGCGTCGCGGCCGTCGAGCGACAACACGCGGATGGTCTCGCGCGAGGAGCTGTTCGCGCAGCTCTCGATGGATGACCCGCCCCCGCGCACCGAGCGCGGGCTCGCCCCCGACGCGGCGCCCCGCCCTGCCCGCGCAGTCGAGCCGCCGCGCCGCGCTTCGCCTCCGCCGCGACCCGCCGCAAACAAGCCGCAGAAGCCCATCACGGTGCCATCGCCGCAGCCGCTCCGCGCGATCCCGCGCGCGACGTTCGACGAAGACGATCTGCCGCCGGTCCTCGCGCGCCCAACGGCTCCGCGCGCGCGGGAGCGGGAGGAGGAGGCCGTTCATCCGAGCACGCTGCCGTTCCCGCCCGTCCCCACGCGCGGCGCGCCGCTGCCGAGGGGCGACGAGCCGCTGAGGCCGCCTTCGTCCGACGGGCCGACGTTGATCCGCGCGCCGGGCATGACGTGGGGCGCGCAGCACGAGCCCGAGCACCCGCACTCGCAGCCCATCTCGTCCGGGCCTCGTCCGGGCGCGGCGAACGACCCGGACTATTCGCTCGACGCGCTGTTCGCGAGCGAGCGTAACGCGTGGGGGGACCTCCCCCCAAACCCCCCAGGTGAGCCTCCCCCCGCGGCCGCCGTGGTCCACGAGCCCCGCGCGCCTGCGCTCCAGGTCGCCGCGACGCAGGCGCGATCGCTCTCGCCGCGACCGCGATCGTTCTCGCCGCAACCTCGATCGTTGAGCCCGCTGCCCGACTCGAGCCCGGATCCGCTCCGCCGCATGAACCGGCGCTTCTCGGCGGGCGATTTCGGCGGCGCGCTGATGATCGCCGAGGACATTTTGGGCAACGAGCCCAACCACACCGACGCGCGGCGCATCGCCGAGGTGTGCCGCGCGAGGCAGGTCGAGCGCTATTTGGAGCGGCTCGGCAGCCGCGCGCACATCCCGCGCGTGGTCGTCGCGCCCGACGAGCTCAAGTGGCTCGCGCTCGATCACCGCGCGGGGTTTTTGCTCTCGCACGTGGACGGGATGAGCTCGATCGAAGAGGTGCTCGACGTCTCCAGCATGCAGGAGCTCGACGCGCTCCGCATCTTGTTCGAGCTGCGCGAGCAGGGCGTCATCGACGTGCGCGCGCCGCCGCGGCGGAGCGGGCGCAGGTAGAGCGTGCGCGAACAACGGAGATCGATGTCGGGCATCGTCGCGCGCGCCGCGCGGGCGCTCCCGGCGATCGTCGCGATCGTCGCGATGGACTCGGCGCGCGCCCAAGCGCCTTCCCCCGCGCCCCTCAACGAGAACGAGCCGCTCCGCGAGCACGCCGACGAGGTCGCGAGCTACACGCTCCGCGCGAAGCTCGATGCCGCGGCGCACACGATCCACGGCGAGGGCACGATCCGCTTCAAAAACGCGTCGAAGAGCCCGCTCTCCGAGGTGTGGCTCCACCTCTACCTCAACGCGTGGAAGAACGAGCGCACCATCTTCCAGAGGACGCCCGGCGCGGGCTTCCGCGGCGGCGGCACCGCGTACTCCACGCCGGGCCACATCGACGTGACGCGCTTCGCGATCCAAAACGGCGCTGATCTCTGGCCGAATCGCGACAAAACCACGCCCGGCGAGCCCGACGACGAGACCGACATCCGCGTGCCGCTCCCCTCCCCGCTCGCGCCCGGCGACACGCTCACCGTCGACGTCGCGTGGGACGCGAAGCTCCCGCCCGTGATGCTCCGCACCGGGTACGCGGGCTCGTTCCACATGGCGGGCCAGTGGTTCCCGAAGCTCGCGAAGCTCGGCGAGGACGGCCGCTTCGTTCACTTCCCCTTCCACCGTTACTCGGAGTTCTTCGCTGATTTCGGCGCGTACGACGTGACCGTGGACACGCCCTCCGACATGGTCGTGGGCGCGACGGGCAAGCTCGTGAGCGAGGCGCGGGACGACAAGGGCGGGCGCACGACGCGGCGCTATGTACAGAGCGACGTACATGACTTCGCGTTCACCGCGTGGCCGGGCTTTCACGAGCGCACCACCACCGCGAGCGGCGTCGCGATCCGCATCCTGTTCCCCGCGGGCGCCGAGCGCGCGGCCGAGGTCGAGCTCGACACGGTCCGCTTCGGGCTCGACTACTTTGGCCGCGCGTACGGGCGTTATCCCTACGAGACGCTCACCATCGTTCACCCGCCCGACGACGCCGAAGAGGCGGGCGGCATGGAGTACCCGACGCTCATCACGACAGGAGGCTCGTGGTACGAGCCTTATACGGGCGTCCGCTCGATTGACGTCGTGACCATTCATGAGCTCGGCCACGAGTGGTTTTATGGGCTCGTCGCGACGGACGAGCACCACGCCCCCTTCCTCGACGAGGGGCTCAACTCGTTCGCCGAGGCCGACGCGATGGAGGCGCGTTTCCCCGGCAAATCCGGCGGCGACGCGCTCGGCGTGCACATGAGCGTGAGCGCGGTTCACCGGATGATCGCGGCCGAGGTCGCGAACAACGCGCCTGTCGCGCAGGGGGCGCCGGCCTTCGCCACCGGCGGCGACTACGGCGGGCTCGTCTATTCGCGCACGGCCACCATCATCATGACCCTTGGAAACGTGTTTGGCCGCGACAAGCTGCGCGCGGCGCTCGGCGCGTACACGCGGCGCTTTCGCTTCCGGCACCCCGGCGCAAACGAGCTTCTCGACGTGATCGGCGAGTTTTTGGGCGCGGACGCGAAGGAGATGGCCAAGGTCGCGCTCTTCGACAAAGGCACCGTCGATTATCGCGCAGGCACGTTTACGAGCGAGCGGGCCGGCGATCACTGGGAGGGCAACGCCCTCGTGCGGAGATCGGGGAACCTGATCTTCCCCGTCGAGGTGGATCTCTTCGCCGACGACGGCGCCACCACACGTGTCCTCTGGGACGCGAAGAGCGATGTCGCGCGGCTGCCGTACAAAGGCAAGAGTCGCCTCGTCGCCGTGGTGATCGACCCGGATCACAAGGTCTTGCTCGATCAAGACCTCACCAACAACGCGCGCAAGCTCAAGTCGTCGAGCGTCTCGCGCCTGCTCCTCGCGCGGCTCGCCTATTACGGCGCCGCGCTCCTCGCGGGGATGGGGCCGTGATCGCGCGCCAAGAGCCTTTGCGCGAGATCCTCCCGTCAGCGCTGAAGCGCCCGGGCCTCGTCGCCGTCGTATGGGCCTTTCACCTCCTCGCGGGGCTCGCCATGGCGCTGCCGCTCTCCACGGGGATGGGCCGCGCGGTCGCCCATTATCCCAACAGCGATGCAGCGCTCTTTGCGCCGGGCGGGGTGATGCTCGCCGAGATGGCGAGGATCAACCTGCCTTCGATCGGCCCATCGGCGCTCGGGAGCACGCTCACCTTCGTCGCGGCGAGCCTCCTCGGCGTGCTCCCGCTCTCGCTCCTGCTCGCGGGGCTCGATCGCGCCGGGAATCGCGGCCTCGTGCGCGAGGCGGGCGGGCACGCGGGCGCCGTGGCGATGCTCTGGGGCACGGCCACGTTCGCCTCGTTCGTGGTGGGCATCGTGATCACGCTGGTCGGCGGCGTGATCGTGGGCAAGCTCAAGCTCCTTCCTCAAAGCGAGACGATCGCGTTTGGGGTCGTGGCGCTCGTCGCCGCGCTCGCGGCGCTCTTCGTGAGCCTCGTGCGCGACGTGGCTTATGTGGCGGCGGCGCGCGAGGGTCATGGCTTTTACCGCGCCGCGGAGCGCGCGTTCGGCGCGCTCAAGGCGTCGACGGGGCGTGTCGTGGGCCTCTTCGCCGCGAGCCGCATCGCCGCGTGGATCGCGCTCGCGCTGGGGGCTTATCTCGCGCCGCTCCGCGCGGGCACCGCGTTGTGGGGGTTTCTGCTGCACGCGATCGCGCTCCTCGTGGCCATCTCGGCGCGCGCCGCGTGGCTCGGCGCCGCGATGAGGACGCTCGACGAATCAGCCCCAGCCAAGGTCATTGCCCGACGATCCGAAGCTTGAGGCGAGAGGCGCCCACCGCGCGTCCGTGCAAGTCCGGCGCCCATTCGCAACTCAGAATTTGACGCAAAGACGCAAAGTCGCAAAGACGCTAAGAGAAGGAGGGGTGGGGCTGTTGCCGGTCTGACTCGTCCCCGCTCCCGATCGGCGAAGGTGGCAGAAAGGAGCCCCCCTCTTACTCTCTTTGCGTCTTTGCGTCTTTGCGTCTTTGCGTCTTTGCGTCAAATTCCGGCTTTCCAGTGGCTTGGCAGAGGGGCTTTGATCGTGTAGTGTCCTGCGCATGCCTTCTCTTCGTTATCGGTCCTCGCGACTCTCTCTCCTCGCCTGCGCGGCGGCTATCGGCGCGCTCTTCGCTTCGTCACAAGGCTGCGGCGGAACCCCCGAGACCACGGGGCCGGGCGGCGGCGGCTCGTCATCGTCCTCGTCGAGCAGCAGCGGCACGGGCGCGGGCGGCGGCGGCCCCACGAACGATCACCCGTGCGGCACCGCGAAGCCCAGCGCGCCGCTCGCGTCCTCCGGCAAGCTGATGATGCCCGCGGGCTTGCCCGAAGAGCTCGTGCAAAAGGCCATGAACAGCGCGCCCGAGTGGGTGACGCTCAAGGACAACGTCGATCAGAACATGGCGAGCCTCGACCCATACGCGACGGGGCCCGAGAACATCGCCCTCGTTTATCAGGTCACGGGCGACGCGCAATATGCGGCCGCGGCGTACAACTGGGTCGCGCAAACGGTGCTCACCGCCGACGTGTCGTACGACAGTTATTTGGAGGTGGGCAATTTGGTCCGGGCCGCCGCGCTGGTGCTCGACTGGTGCAAGCCCGCGCTCTCCGCGGCCGAAAAGCAGTCGCTCGTGGGCTTCATCGACGCTGCGCTCGACGAGCTGTGGTTCAACAACCAAGGCAGCGGATGGGCCATCGACGACCCGGGCAACAACTACCACATGGCCTTCCTCGAAGGCACCGCGTTCGGCGGATATGCCCTCTCGAACGAGGGGCACCCCAACGCGCAAAAGTACCTCGACGTCCTCACCGACAAGCTCGAAAAGGCGGGCGGCGTCATGGACTACGTGCGCACCAAGGCGGCGGGCGGTGATTATCACGAGGGCGCGGCGTACGGCATGGGGTCCAAGATCCGGCTCTTTCACGCGCTCGCGGTGGTGGCGGCGGCCGGCGGCAAGATGTACTTCGACGAGGCCGACTTCTTCGGCGAGACGCTCTGCCACCTTCATTATCAGCTCCAGCCCGGCAACGAATACGTCTATCCCGGCGGCGATCTCCCGCGCGACTCGGCGAACCCGGTCACGCCGTATCACCGGGACTACGCGCAAGTCGCCACGTTCTTCGTCAGTAACCCCACCGCGAAGGGCTATGGCGCGGCCATCCTCAACGACGTCGTGCCGAGCTACAACGGGGTCTTCAACTTCCGATCGGGGTATTACCTCGACGTGCTCTACAAAAAGGCCGTCACGCCGGCGGCGCAGAGCACGCTCCCGCTCTCGTACGTGACCCAAGGCACCAAGTGGGTCAACGTACGCACGGGCTGGGACGCGGGCGCGACGGCGCTCAGCATCTCGGCGCAGCCCGACCGCCACCAGAGCCACGCCCACATCGACAGCGGATCGTTCGTGATGTGGAAGGGCGGATGGCAATTGGCGGACGCCACCACCTACAGCCACAGCGGGCTCCTGCAATCGGCGGGCGCGCACAACATGGTCCACGTCGAGGGGCACGTGGATTATTACGAGGGCGACGCGCCGGGGCTCGCGCGGGCGCACGACGAGGCCGCGTTCAGCTACGTCTCGGTCGACGGCTCGAATCAATATCGCTACGTGGAGAACGGCGCCATCGCCACCATGCTCAACGAGTACACGCGTGAGATGGTGTACCTCAAGCCCGACACGCTGGTGCTCTATGACCGCGTCTCGCCCAAGCCCGCGGGCCAAGACTACGAGCTTCGGTTTCACTTCCCGGGGCAACCGTCGCTCCAAGGGGACGTCGTCACCGCCACCAACGAGGGCGGCGGCGTCGCGCTGCGCGCGCTCCTCAAAGGGGCTATGGGCGTCGAGCCCGACGCGGACCTCGACGATCAAGGCTGCACCTCGTTCCGTCTCGTCGAGGCGCCGACAGGGGCCATCTCGCGGTTCCTCAACGTCCTCGCGGTGGGCTCGCCGGGCGCGCCGAGCCTCGCCGCCGAGCTCGTGACAGGACCTGGGGTCGAGGGCGCGGACGTGATGGGATGGGTGGTGATGTTCAGCGCGGCCGACAAGGGCGCTCCCCCTGCGCTGCCGTTCTCCTATACGGTGATGGGCGCGGGGCCGCGCAAACACCTCCTCACCAACATGACGGGCAGCGTGAACGTATCTGCGGCGCCGAGCGGGGGTGGAACCCTTATTACAATCTCTCAAGGCACCGATCACCCCGCGAGCCCGGAGGGCATCGTGCGCTTCGATATGCCTTGATCTTCGGGGCGGAGGCGCGTACGGTGATTAGCATGTACGCTTCTCCGCGTGCGGCGACAGCGGCCAGCCTCCGGTATTTGGCCAAAGGCACACACGTCGTACAGGCGGCCGAGCTCATCGATGAGCGATTAGGTGAGGGGACGTTCAATACGCTCGTGCGGGCGGCGGGCGGCCAATGGGGGCACGTCCTCCCATCCTTGTGGTACGACCTGGACGTGCTGCTCAAGGTGCTATCCGACGCAGCTCCGCTGATGGGCAAAGACGTCGAGACGCTCACCCGCGAGATCGCGACGCGCAACGCGAGGCACGATTTGACCTCCGTTTATCGCGTCTTCCTGCGCATCTTGCGCCCCACCATCGTGCTCGGCTTCGTGCCCCGCATCTGGGAGACGTATTTCCGGTTCGGGTCGATTCGGGTCGTTGTCAATGGGCGCGGGCGCTTCGAGCTCGTCTGCCACGGGATCCCAGAGCGCTATTTGGCTTGGCACCGCGGCGGTTGCCTCGGTTTTCTACGTGAGACCATCCTCATCGCGGGCGGCGCCGAGGTCAGCGTGACCACGGAAAAGCCCGAGCCGGACGGCAAACCGGGCATCTTCCGCGTCGTGGCCCACGCGACCTATCGTTGATGGGCTTTATGCTAGCGGAGCGCAGCGAGGACGCGTCAGGCGGGTGCGAGCAGACAAATCAACGGGCTGCTAGGCGCCGCGATCGAAGCCCATGGTGGCGGCGGGCGCCCCCGCCGGCCACGTGACGCGCAGCGCGCGGGCGCCGGACCCCCTCCACACGAACTTGACCTCGGCGTCCACGCCCGGACGAACGGGCATGACCAAGCTCATGAGGTCGCTCGTGGTGAAGGTGAAGAACTCTTTATCACCGGCCGGGCGCACCACGTTGATCGATTTGGGAGGGTTGGAGTTGACCTTGGTGGAGCAGCTCACCCGGAGCCACTCGCGGATCATCTTGGTCTCGCACCCGAGCGAGGTGGAGTTCTTGACGTTGACCTCGCCCACCGACGCCCACTCCGCGGTCGTGGGCACGGCCGTATGGCCGCCCGGCGCCGCGGGGGTGGGCGCCTGCGTGGGCGCTTGTGCCGCCGTGGTGGCGGCGGGAGCAGAGGTGTTGGTCGCCGCCGGGCTGGGCTTCACCGGCGTCGTCGGAGATGCTTTGGCGTCGTCGCTCTGCGACTTCTCGCTCCGGCACGCGGTCAGCGCGGCGCACGCCGCGACGAGGAGGGTGAGGGCGGTTCGTGTGGTCATGGTTTGGTCTTGGGGGATTCGATGGGTCGATCAGCCAATATCGATGATACAGCCGAGCGCGATCTCGATGCTCGCGCCGTTGTCGAGCTGAATCTGCTGGCACGTGCCGGGACAGAGGTTGATCTTGGTGGGGGCTTGTTCGTTGTCGTAGTACCACCCACCGTTCGCGCCGCACTGGGCGGCGCTCGGCACCTTGGGGATGGTGACCGGCATACCGCCCATGCTGGGCGTGTATTTGACCTCGACCTGGGTCGGGTCGATCTTCTTGCCGGGCGGCGCGTCGGGCATGTCGAACGAGCACGCGATGGAGGCCGCTTGGATGGCTTGGAGCGTGGCGAGGAGCTGCTGCGCCGCGTTGGCGCCCGCGATCATGAAGGCAGGTGCGGTGTGGCCGCCGGCCGCGATGGTGTCGAGCGTCTGTTGATTGGCGCCCTGCATCCCGACCACGAACGTGAGCACGCCCGCGCCTTGATACGCGGTGTTGGCCACGTTGGCGATGAAGTTGACGTCGGTGTTGCACGTGGAGGGCTCACCGTCGGTCACCAGGATGACGATGCCCTGCTCCGTGTGATTCTTGGCGATGACGTACGTGCCCATGAACTTGGTCGCGCCTTGGAGCGCGGCCGACATGGGCGTGAGGCCGCTCGGCTGGGTGTTGTTGAAGATGTCGACGAGCGACTGGACCTGGAGCGGATCCGAGAGCGGGCCGAGCGGGACCTGCGGTGTGGAGCAGGCGTTGACGACGCCCGCGCCGCAGTTGAAGTCGACGTCGTCGTTGCAGTGAACCGTTTGGTCGCCGAAGGGCTGATCGTCGGGCCAGAAGCGGAGCGCCACGCGGAGCGGCGCCGCCGCGGGATCGGCGAAGAACGTCGTAAAGGCGCTCTTCGCGTCGTTCCACTTTTGGCCGCTCATCGAGCCCGATCGATCGACCGCGATAAACATGTTGAGCGGCAAGAGCGAAGCCGTCGCCATGCCCGTCGCGCACTGGCTCCCTCCGCCCGCGCCGGTCGACGTGCTCGATCCGACGAGGATCGGATCACCGCCCGTGCCCGTGGACCCATTGGAGCTCGACGCGGCGGCGCCGCCCTGTCCGCCCCCGCCGCCGGGCCCGCCCGAGGACGACGTGCTCGTGGACGACGTTGTCGGTGTGTTGGTCCCCGCGTTACAGGAGGCAGCGCCGATGATGGGGATCGCGACGATGGCAGCCGCGGTGGCGAGGACAGAGGGAGAGAGTCGTGAGGTCATGACGCGATGTTCTCCAGGGCGGCAAAGGTCGTCTGTTGAACGAGGTGAGATGGGGGGCCGAGGTCAACCGATATCGATGATGCAACCGAGCGCGATCTCGATGCTCGCGCCGTTGTCGAGCTGAATTTGCTGGCACGTGCCGGGACAGAGGTTGATCTTGGTGGGGGCCTGCTCGTTGTCGTAATACCAACCACCGTTCCCGCACTGGGCGGCGCTCGGCACCTTGGGGACGGTGACCGGCATACCGCCCATGCTGGGCGTGTATTTGACCTCGACCTGGGTCGGGTCGATCTTCTTGCCGGGCGGCGCGTCGGGCATGTCGAACGAGCACGCGATGGAGGCCGCTTGGATGGCTTGGAGCGTGGCGAGGAGCTGCTGCGCCGCGTTGGCGCCCGCGATCATGAAGGCAGGTGCGGTGTGGCCGCCGGCCGCGATGGTGTCGAGCGTCTGTTGATTGGCGCCCTGCATCCCGACCACGAACGTGAGCACGCCCGCGCCTTGATACGCGGTGTTGGCCACGTTGGCGATGAAGTTGACGTCGGTGTTGCACGACGTCGGATCACCGTCGGTCACCAAGATGACGATGCCTTGTTCCGTGTGATTCTTGGCGATGACGTACGTGCCCATGAATTTGGTCGCGCCTTGGAGCGCGGCCGACATGGGGGTGCCGCCGTTCGGAGAGGTCGCGTTGAAGAGATCGATGAGCGATTGGACCTGGAGCGGATCCGAGAGCGGGCCGAGCGGGACCTGCGGAGTCGAGCACGCATTGGTGACGCCCGAACCACAGGCGAAATCGACGTTGTCGTTGCAGAGGACGGTTTGATCGCCGAAGGGCTGATCGTCGGGCCAGAAGCGGAGCGCCACGCGGAGCGGCGCCGCCGCGGGATCGGCGAAGAACTGCGTGAACGCGTTCTTGGCGTCATTCCATTTTTGGCCGCTCATCGAGCCGGATTTATCGACCGCGATAAACATGTTGAGCGGCAGGAGCGCGGCAGTCGCCGTGCCCGTCGCGCACTGGTTTCCGCCGCCTGCGCCGCTCGATGAGCTCGACCCGACGAGGATGGGATCACCGCCTGTGCCCGTGGACCCGTTGGAGCTCGACGCGGTCGCGCCGCCTTGTCCGCCGCCGCCGCCGGGCCCACCCGAGGACGACGAGGTCGACGAGGTCGTCGGGGTGTTGCTCCCGGCGTCGCACGAGACAGCGCCCAGGATGGGCAACGCGGCGAGGGCAGCAGAAGCAGCGATAAGAGAAGGAGAAAAGCGAGAGGTCATGGCAAAGCGGTCCTCCGTGGCCGAGGATACCCCAACTCCCCTCGATCGTGAGCGACTTTCGTCGCACTTGATCCCGGTGACCTTCCCAACTTTGATGCGGGCATGCCCAGGCTGGTCGAGAGCTTGTCCCGCTTCTTTGGGCGGGTTGAGATCTTCGCGCTGGGCCTCGAAGGAGAGCGCGAGGCCGCCGAGGCCGCGCTCGCGAAGGGACAACCGCTGGAGGCGCGGGATCACGCGCGCGCGCTCTTGGCGGAGCTGCCGGGCTCGCCGCTCGGCCTCGCGCTCTGGGCCGACGCGGCCGAAGATGCGTGGCTCGATCACGAGGTGATCGCCGCGCTCTCGAAGCTCGCCGAGATGGTGCCTTGGCGCGCGGACGTGTGGCTGCGCCTCGGCCGCGCGGGGCTCCGCACGTCGTGGACGGGCGCGCGCGAGGCGCTCGAGCGCGCGGCGGTCGCGCAGGACGAGCCCGCGTTCGCGCGGCTCGCGCTCTTGGATCTGTCGGATCTCGATCTGCGCGCGGGGGACGCGGCGCGCGCCGCGCGGTGGCTCGATCGCATCCCGATGCCCACGGGCGGCATCGTCGATCGCGACGCCTCGCTCCGCCGCGCCGAGTGCGCGCTCGCGCTCGGCGACGTGGCCGAGGCCGAGCGCGAGGCGGAGCGCGGGCTCCTCAACGACGATCCGGTCGACGGCCGCGAGGCGCTCGTGAAGGCGAAGCTCGCGCTCGCGCGATCGCAGCCGGGCGTCGCGCTCGATCTCGCGCTGCGCGCTTTTTTGCTCGACACCGACGGCGCGGGCGAGCTCGTCGCGGCGCTGGTCGCGCAGGCGCACGACGTTGTCGTTGTCGATCGCGTGCGGCGCGTGCTCGGCGCGGCGACGGATCTCGACGCGCCCGCGTGGGCCGCGGCGTTCGCGTTCGCGGAGGGGCGCCGCGACGACGCGCGCAGGGCGCTCGAGCGCGGCCTCTCGACGGGCGATCGCAGCGCGGCCTCGGCGCTGCTCGCGCTCGCGACCGAGACGCGCGATCTCGGCGCGCTCGACGCGCTCGCGGACAAAGCCCCTTCGCTCCTGCCCAAATCGCTCGCGACGATCCGCAAGGCGTCCGCGCTCGCCGCGTCGGGCAAGGGTCGCGACGCGCTCGACAAGCTCGATCGCTTGAGCGGGGACGTCGCCGGGTGGGCCGCGTCGATCCGCGCTTCGATCATCGCCTCGTGGCTGCCCGAGGCCTCGCCCGCCGCGTGGTCCGATCTCTTGGCCGAGCTCGGTCACGCCGCGCGCGCGCTCGAGCGGATGGATCAGATCGGCGCGATCGAGGCGCTCGCCGTCGAGCGCGAGCGGCCGCTGCGCCTCGCGGTGGTCGGCGAATTCAACGCGGGAAAGAGCACATTTTTGAACGCGCTGCTCGGCGAGGACGTCGCGCCGACGGGCGTCTTGCCGACGACCGCGACGCTCCATTGGGTCGCGTGGGCGCCCGATCCGTTCGCGCGCATCGCCGTGCACGGCGCGCCTGATCGCGTGGTGCCGCACGACGAGCTCAAGGCCACGCTGAGCGCGATCACGGCCGAGGGCGCGCGCGTCGAGCGCGTGCACATCTACGCGCCGATCGAGCGGCTCAAGCGCGTCGAGGTGATCGACACGCCGGGCTTCAACGCGCCCGACCCGGATCACCTCGCGGCCGCGCGTCAGGCCTTCGAAGAGGCGCACGTCGCCATCTGGCTGCTCGACGCGACGCACCCGCTCAAGGAGAGCGAGCGGCGCGTGCTCGCCGAGGTGCAAGGGCTCGGCGTGCCCGTGCAGATCCTCGCGAACAAGGCCGACAGGCTCAAGCAGGGCGAGCGCGAGCGCGTGATGGATCACGTGCGCGAGGGGCTCGCGGCGGTGGGGCTCTCGTCGTACGCGGAGCCGATCGCGTTCTCGGCGAAGCTCTCGCTCAAGGGGAAGCTCGGCGACGCAGACGCGCTCGCCGCGTCGGGGTGGAGCGAGGTCGAGGCGCTCCTCGCCGAGCGCTTCGTCGACGCGAGCGAGCGCTTGAAGGAGCGCGCGTTGCGGCGTCGCGCGGCGCGCATCGCGTCGTCGCTCGCCGAGAGCGCGATCGCGCGCGCCGAGGTCGATCAGCGCGCGGTGGCCGCGTCCAAGGCGCGCCGCGATCTGCTGCTCGGCGCGGCGGCCAAGCTGCGGCGCGAGAAGCGCGACCTCGCGCCCGCGCTCGCGTCGGCGATCGAGCCCGCGCGCCGCGCGCTCTCGTCGGATCTGCGCCCGCTCGGCGCGCTGCCCATCGAGCGGCAGCGAACGGACGCGGGGCTCGGCGAGTACCTGCGCGAGCGCTTCGTCGCGCGGCTCACCGATCCGTTGCTGCACGAGATCGCGAGCGTCGCGAAGCTCCCGCGCGACGCGGTCCCTGCGCGCGCGGGCGCGGTGGTGCGCGCCGTGTTGCTCGGCGCGGTCGCCGCGACCGACACGCCCGCCGAGCTCGTGAGCGCGCCGATCGATCGCGTGATCGAGGCGGTGATCGAGGCGTACGCGGCGGCGCTCACCGCGGTCGCGGAGGCGCCGATCACCGAGGCGCCTTCGGCCGCGCTCGCGCGGCGCGTCGAGGCGCTCCGCGACGCGTTTTCGCCGTCGCACGCGGGGCGCGAGGGCGATCACGCCGCGGTCATCGCAGGGTGGTTGAAACGTCGTTGACCTCGCGCGGACAGCCCTTTAGCAAGGGGATCGTGGACGCGCTCTCGACCGACCTCTATCAGCTCACCATGGCCGCCGGGTACTTTCACCGCGGCATGACCGGCGCGCACGCGACGTGCGAGATGTTCGTGCGGCGCCTGCCGCGCAAGCGCCGTTACCTCGTGACCATGGGCGCGGAGCGCGTGCTCCACTACCTCGATCGCCTCGCCTTCACCGAGGACGAGATCGCCTTTTTGCGCACGGTGCCTTCGATCCGCGACGCGATGAGCGACGGCTTCTGCGATTACCTCCGTTCGCTGCGCTTCACGGGCGACGTCGACGCGATGCCCGAAGGCACGGTGTTCTTCGCGAACGAGCCGCTCTTTCGCGTGCGCGCGCCCATCGTCGAGGCGCAGCTCCTGGAGACGTTCCTGCTCTCGGCGGTCAACCACGCGACGATGGTCGCCTCCAAAGCGGCGCGCGTGGTCGACGCGGCGGGCGACGCGGGCGTGATGGAGTTCGGCACGCGGCGCACGCACCCCGCGGCCGCCGTCGACGCGGCGCGCGCGGCGTACGCGGTGGGCTTCACGGGCACGTCCAACGTCGAGGCGGGGCGGCGGTTCGGGATTCCTGTGCTCGGCACGGCGGCGCACATGTGGACGATGGCGCACCCCTCGGAGGAGGCCGCGTTCGACGCCTATGTATCGGTGTTTCCAAACGCCTCTATCCTGCTCATCGACACCTATGACACCGAGCGCGGGGCCGCGCGCGCGGCGTCCATCGCGCGGGACAAGCTCAAAGGGGTCAGGCTCGACTCGGGGGATCTGCTCGCGTTGAGCCGCGCGGTGCGCGTCATCTTGGACGAACATGGCTGTAAAGCCGCGAAGATCGTGGCCTCGGGCGATCTCAACGAACATCGCATCACGGAGCTCCGCGCGGCGGGGGCGCCGATTGACCTCTACGGCGTCGGCACCGATCTCGTGACCTCGCTCGACGCGCCCGCGCTCGGCGGCGTGTATAAGCTGGTGGAGCTGGATCACGCGGGCGACAAAAGGCCGATTGCCAAGTTCTCCGAGGGCAAAGGCACCTTCCCCGGGCCGCACCAGGTCTATCGGTATCGGGGCGCGGGCGGGCAGCTCCAACGCGACCTCGTCGCGCTCGCGGACGAGGCGGTGGACGCGGGCGGAGAAGCGCTGCTCGTCCCGATGGTGAGGGCGGGCAAGAGGGTGTTTGGGCCGGAGCCGCTCGACGCGATTCGCGCGCGGGTCAAGCGCGAGCTGGCCGGGCTCTCGCCCGACATGCGCGCGATCGCGGATCCGCCCGCCGAGACGACGCCTTTTACGGCCGACGTGTCGCCCGGCCTCCGCGCGCTCACCGACGTGGTCCGCCGCGCGTACGGCGTGGGTTCTTGAGAGGAGCCGAGATGAGCAAGCGAGTCTTCGTCGACGTGGACGTGCAAGCGGATTTCTGCGAGGAGCATGGCGCGCTCTTCGTCAAGGGGTCTCCGAACGATCGGTATCGCGCGCTCACGAAGCTCGCGGCCACGCGGAGGATCCCTATCCTCGGATCGGTCGACTCGCACGCGTGGGATGCGTGGGAGTTCGCGTCCAACCAAAACCTCGGCCCGAACGGCGAAAAGCCCAACTTCCCCGATCATTGCGTCAAGGGCACGCCGGGTTGGCTCAAGGTCCTTGGCACGTTGCCGCCGCGGTTCCGCTTCCTCCCCAACGTGGCGGACGCTCCGCTCGAAGGCCTGCTCCGCGAGCTCGTCGCGGGCGAGACGCAGGGGCTTTATTTCGAGAAGGAGGTCTATAGCCTCTTCGCGAACCCGCTGGCCGAAAGGTTCGTGCGCGCCTTCGATCAAGCGCTCGGCGGAGGGGTCGAGTACGTGGTCTACGGCGTGGCCACGGATTATTGCGTCAAGGCGGCGGCGCTCGGGCTCGCCGAGCGGGGATATCGCACGACGGTCCTCACCGACGGCATCGCGGGCATCACGCCCGAGGGCACGAAGGCTGCGCTCGGAGCGATGGTGAGCGCCGGGGTGCGCCTCACGACGGTGGAGGAGATCGCGAAGGAGGCACGGGCGTGAGCGACGCGGGCGAGAAGGTGTATCCCAAGCCGAGCCTCACGGCGGACACGGTGGTGACGGCCAAGGTGGGAGAGGGCCGGTATCGGCTGCTCATGATCCGGCGCGGCCGGGAGCCTTTTTTGGGCATGTGGGCGCTGCCGGGCGGCTTCGTGGAGCCGAACGAGACGGTGGGGCAAGCCGCGGTGAGGGAGCTCGAAGAGGAGACCCGTTTGAAGGGCGTCACGGCCGAGGAGCTCGGGTGTTATTCCACGCCGGGCCGGGATCCGCGTGGGTGGATCGTGACCATCGCGCACGTGGCGAGCGTCACCGAAGATCAAATGAAGCAGGCTTCGGCGGGCGACGACGCGGCCGATCTCGCGTGGCTCGATTTGACGGTGGATGAGCGAGGTGGCTTTACGTTGTCCCACGAGGGGCAAACGGTGGATCGGCTCGCGTTCGATCATATCGAGATGGTAGAGAAGGCGGTCAGAAGGCTCATCGGGAGGGGTTGATCGATGGGCATCCACGTATTTGGTCTCACGGGCGGTCTCGCGTCGGGCAAGAGCACGGTGGCGGCGAGGCTGCGGGCGAGCGGCGTGCCGGTGATCGACGCGGATCAGGTGGCGCGTGAGGTCGTGCAGAGAGGCAGCGAGGGGCTCGCCGAGGTGGTCAAGGCGTTTGGCGAAGGTGTGTTGACGGAGACCGGCGACCTCGATCGGCAAAAGCTCGCTTCCATCGTGTTTGGGGACGACAAGGCGCGGAAGAGGCTCAACGCGATCGTCCACCCGCGCGTCGCCATGACGAGCGCGGCCAAGGTGGCGGCGCTCGGGCAAGAGGGGGTTACGCTCGCGTGTTACGAGGCTCCTTTGCTGGTCGAGAACGGCCTCGCGGACGCCTTCCGGCCGCTCGTGGTGGTGGCCGTCTCCGAGGACGTGCAGGTCCAAAGGGCCATGGCGCGCGACCGCTCGACCGAGAGCGAGGCGCG